>JALGTG010000006.1 GCA_029821495.1 Candidatus Hebobacteria bacterium | reverse complement strand
GAGTCGCGACAAGAATGTCGCTCCTACGATCAGCGATCAGGGTTGAGTCGCGACAAGAATGTCGCTCCTACGATCAGCGATCAGGGCTGAGTCGCGACAAGAATGCCGCTCCTACGATCAGCGATCAGGGCTGAGTCGCGACAAGAATGTCGCTCCTACGGTTACGGTAGGAGCCAGGTCACGAATTCGAGGGGGTCGTAGTCTTCGAGGTCTTCGAGTTTCTCGCCGGTCCCGATGAGCTTGATGGGCAGGCCGAGTTCCTCTGTGATGGTGATGAGGGTTCCGCCTTTTGCGGTGCCGTCGAGCTTGGTCATGACGAGTCCGGTGAGGCCGATGGCGTCTCGGAATTGCTGAGCCTGGATGAGGGCGTTCTGGCCGGTGGTGGCGTCGAGGATGAGGAGTGTCTCGTCGGGGGCGCGGCCGAGTTCGCGGCGGACTACGCGGTCCACCTTCTTGAGTTCTTCCATGAGGTTGCGCTGGGTGTGGAGGCGGCCGGCGGTGTCGGCGATGACGACGTCTGCGCTGCGGGCGCGGGCGGCGCGGATGCTGTCGAAGAGGACGGCGGCGGGGTCACCGCCGGGCTGGTGTTGGATGAGGTCGGCATTGAGGCGGTCGGCCCAGACGGCGAGCTGGTCTATGGCGGCGGCGCGGAAGGTGTCGGCGGCGGCGAGGAGGACCTTCTTGCTCTGCTGCTGGAAGCGGTGGGCGAGCTTGGCGATGGTGGTCGTCTTGCCGGTGCCGTTGACGCCGACGATGAGGTAGAAGAGGGGGGGCTCGGGGGCTTGGATGGTGAGGGGGGCGGTGTGCTCGGAGAGGAGGGCGGCGAGGTGAGAGCGGAGTAGGTCGCGCACTTCGGCAGCGGTGCGGAGGCGGCTGTCGCGCACGGCCTTGCGGAGGAGGTCGGCGATGTCGGCGGAGAGGCGCGCGCTGATGTCGGAGGCGATGAGAACCTCCTCAAGGTCGTCGAAGAGGTCGTCGGTTACCTCATTGGCGCCGGAGAAGAGGTCGGTGACGCGGCGGAATAGGTTGTGTAACAATATCAGTGTCTCCGGTGACAGATTTCGGTGTTTCGGCATTTGAAGTGCCGACACACCGCAGATTGCCTGGGGCAGGAGACACGCTCCTGCCCTACGGTTCAGATCAGGGGGCAGGAGACACGCTCCTGCCCTACGGTTTCATGCTCGCGGTGTTTCGGCATTCGGAATTCCGAGGCACCGCACATTCTTGTCCCGATGGTCGCGACAGGAATGTCGCTCCTACGAATCTCGTCCGGCGGGGCATCGGAGAATGCCCCGCCCTACAGGCCGCCTTCTTTGATGTAGTTGAGGAGGCCGCCGGCGAGGATGATGCGAGTCTGGCGTGGTGTTAGGTGGCAGGCCGCCTGGAAGGTGGTGCCTGTGGTGAGGTTCTCGACTGCGAGCGGGCGGCCGGATTGGACGCGGGCGCGGGCTTCGGGGATCAGGAGGTCGTCGTCTTGGGAGAGCGCTTGACCTTCGGGGAGTTCGAGGGGCAGGATTCCGAAGTTCACTAAGTTGGTGTGGTGGATGCGGGCGAAGGAGCGCGCGAGGACGGCGCGGAGGCCGAGGGACATGGGGGCGAGCGCGGCGTGCTCGCGGCTGGAGCCCTGGCCGTAGTTGGAACCGCCCACGACGAAGCCACCGCGGTGGTGTTCGGCACGGGATGCGAAGTCGGGATCGAGCCGGGAGAAGACGTACTGGGAGATAGCGGGGATGTTGGAGCGGAGAGGGAGTATGCTCGCGCCCGCGGGCATGATGTCGTCGGTGGTGATGTTGTCGCCGGTTACCAGGAGCACCTTGCCGCGGAGGGTGTCCTCTAGGGGGCCGCGGGCGGGTACGGGGGCGATGTTGGGACCACGGCGGACCCCGACGTCGCCGGGCTGTTCGGAGGGAGGGATGACCATGGCGTCGTCCGCCGGGAAGGTGTCGGGCGCGGGAATGGCGGGAGGGTCGCCGAGCAGGCGGGGGTCTGCGATCTCCCCTGTTAGGGCAGAGGCGGCGCAGACCTCGACGCCGGCGAGGTAGGTGTCGGCGTCTGAGGTGCCGCAGCGTCCCTTGAAGTTGCGGTTGAAGCTGCGGAGGGTGGCGCCGCCGGAGGGCGGGGCCTGTCCCATGCCGATGCAGGGGCCGCAGGAGGCCTCGAGGATGCGAGCGCCGGCGGCGATGAGTGTGGCAAGGGCGCCGTTGTCGGCGAGCATGCGGAGCACCTGGCGAGAGCCGGGGGCGATGACCAGGCCGACGTTCGGGTGAACGCGCTTGCCGTCGAGGATGGCGGCGACGGTCATGAGGTCGCGGTAGGAGGAGTTGGTGCAACTGCCGATGGCCACCTGGTCGAGGCGGGTGCCGCGGAGGTCGGCCGCGGGGGCGACGTTGTCGGGGCTGTGGGGTTTGGCGACGAGCGGCTGGAGGGTGCCGAGGTCGAGTTCGATGGTGTCGTCGTAGTCGGCGTCGGGGTCGGCCGAGAGGGGGGTCCAGTGGGCTTCGCGCTGCTGGGCGCGGAGGAAGGAGCGAGTCTGCTCGTCGCTGGGGAAGAGGGAGCTGGTGGCGCCGAGCTCGGCGCCCATGTTGGTGATGGTGGCTCTTTCGGGGACGGAGAGGGCGGCGACTCCGGGGCCGCCATACTCCATGATGCGGCCGACGCCGCCCTTGACGGTGAGGCGGCGGAGGAGCTCGAGGATGACGTCTTTGGCGCTGACCCAGGGGGGGAGCGTCCCGGTGAGATGGACGAGGGTCACCTTGGGCATGGACAGGTGGAGGGGGATACCGGCCATGGCGGCGGCGACGTCGAGGCCGCCGGCACCGATGGCGAGCATGCCGAGGCCGCCGCAGGTGGGGGTGTGGCTGTCGGAGCCGAGGAGGGTCTGGCCGGGGATGCCGAAGCGTTCGAGGTGGACCTGGTGGCAGATGCCGTTGCCGGGGCGGGAGAAGTAGGCGCCGAACTTGGCGGCGGTGGTCTGGAGATAGAGGTGATCGTCGGCGCTCTCGAAGCCGGTCTGGAGCATGTTGTGGTCAACGTAGCTGACGGATAGCTTGGTGCGGAGGCGGGGGACGCCCATGGCCTCGAACTGGAGGAAGGCCATGGTGCCGGTGACGTCCTGGGTGAGGGTCTGGTCGATGGTGAGAGCGACCTCGGTGCCGGGTTGCATGTCGCCGGAGGCGAGGTGCTGGGCGATGATCTTGTGAGCAAGGTTCTCGGGCATAGGGCGTCCTGCTATTCCTGAGTGCTGGGGTGTCTGCGTGAGGCAACCCGGTATACTTCCCGGCGGTGGCCGATCTTCAACACGAGTACGTCGTCTTCCTCGATCCTGTAGATGATCCGATAGTCGCTGACACGAAGCGACCATAGCCCCTTGAGGGTTCCACGAAGCGCCTTGCCGTAGTATGTCGGCTGCAGGGCGACCCGCTCTCGCAGGGCGCGGCGGAGGCGGGCCCTCACGTCGGGATGGAGAGTGGGAAGGTCTTCGCTCAGCACCAAGGGGTGATAGAGGAGTCGGAAGGGCACTGCCCTATTCCCAGACCTCCTCATCGGTGAGGGCCTTGCGCTTATCGAAGGATGCCAGGCGCTTCTCGCCCTGTTGGGCCCAATATCCGTCCTCCTCGAGTTCGATTGCCTCTCGCAGGAGGTCGCGGGCTTTGGCGGAGAGGCTGACTCCGTCGGCTTTGGCGGCTCGCTTCAGGCGCCGGTAGAGAGGTCGTTCGAGGACAGTGATGAGTCTCGGATTCTTGGCTGCCATGGATGATCTCCCAGGCGAGTGTATCACAAGTGCGGCACCGCGTCAAAGACGGGCAGGGAGGCGAAACGGAGACTCAGGCGGGGCCGCCGTAGCGGCGGCCGTCGGGGCTGAGCTTGGTTAGGTCTTGGAGGATGGTGCCGAGGCCGAGGGCGACGGCGTGGGCGGGTTCGCGGGCGCGGACGACGGGGATGCCGAGGCGCTCGCGCATGACTTGAGGGATTCCCTGGAGGAGGGCAGTGCCGCCGAGGAGGAGGACGCCCATGGACTTGATTTCGACGCGCTGCTCGGTGGGGGCCTCAGCGATGGACCAGTGGATTTCGTTTATGATGGGGGAGATGGCGCGGCCGAGGAGGTCGGGTATGCCGTCGAGGGTGATCTGGAGGTTGCGGAATAGCTCGCCGTAGACCTCGCCGCCGCCCATCAGGACGCGACTGCGTGCCATCTGTGGGAGGACGGCGCCGACCTGGAGCTTCATCTGCTCGGCGGTGGCCGGGGCGAGGGTGACGCCGTAGCGGTTGAGCATCATCTTGCGAATGGCTTCGTCGAGGTCCCTGCCGCCGAAGCGGACGTTGCGGCCCCATACGAGGCGGCCGCGGGAGACAATGCCGAACTCGGTGACGCAGCCGCCGATGCTGACGACGAGGCGGGAGGCGCGCTCGGAGGGGGCGAGGCCGCCGCCGATGGCGGCGGCGAGGGTTCTGTCGACGAGGCGGACGCGGCGGGCGCCGGCGCTCTGGACTGCAGAGAGGAGTGCAGCGCGCTCGACGGGGGTGGCGTCGGTGGTGAGTGCGGCAACGAAGCGGGGCATGAAGAGGGTGCGGCGGCCGAGGGCGCGGCGGACGAACTCGCGTATCATGCGGGCGGCGGCCTGATGGTCGGCGATGACGCCGCCTCGGACGGGGGAGACGACGCGGGCATCGCGGGAGGACTGGTCGGCCATGAGCTGGGCTTCGGAGCCGACGGCGAGCAGCTCCTGCCCACCAGGCGCGAAGGCGATGGCCGAGGGCTCATCGAGGATGATGCCCACGCCGCGCTGGTAGATGCGGGTGGTGCAGGAACCCACATCCAAGCCTAGGTCCAGGTTCCAGCCGAGCATGTGTGTTTAGGAATCCAGGCCGGGTTGGCCGAGTGCCGGGGCCGCGGGCGAGGGCCGAGAGCGCGTGAGCGCGAAGACGTAGGGCAGGAGATCGTCCACGGCCCGGACGCGGGGGACCCGGCGATTGCGATAGGCCTCAACCAGCCGATTGGCGCGCGTCTGGTATTCGACGTCGAAGGCCTGCCAGTCCACCGTTCCGCCGTTCTCCTCCTTGGCTTCGAGGTCGGCCCGTCTGCGGTCGGCCTCGGCCTCGAAACGGTGGAGGTGATGGAGGAAGGTGAGCTCGTAGGCGGTGTTGGTCTCAGCGGCGGAGATGAGACGTTGCTTCTCGCGGGGGTGGAGGTAGGAGGAGCGCAGGAGGGCGAGTTCGATCTCGATGATCCAGTTGGCGGCGCCGCGGGCGGATTCGGTGCCGGTGAGGGAGAGGTATGTCTGAGTGGTGTAGTGGTGGGTCTGTATGTACTCGCAGCGCGAGTGCAGGAGGCGGCGGAGGGAGTCGGCGACCGTCTGTGGGAGGAGGCGACGCTCGACGAGGGCGGAGAGATCGGTCTCTGCCCGGTCGAGGTCCTGGATGATATCCTCGAAGAGGGGGCGATTGTAGATTAGGTTGGAGGAGTGGTCTGTCATTGCGTGCCAGAGGGTGACAAGCCGCTGCCACTCGGAGCTGTGTGAAAGGGCGGTGAGGTCGGGCGCGGCAGTGAGAGGCCGCGCAGCGACGCCGAGGCCCAGGAGGCAGCAGGCAAAGAGCAGCGTCGGCCTGGCCCAGCGATCGAGCCGATCAGAGACTGAGTGGCAGCGCGGCAACACAGGGAGAAGGTTAGGCGCGCGGCAGAAGATGACCTGCTTGGCTGGCGGCGGGTCAGCGGGGATGTCTGAGGTTGAAGACAACGCCCTCTGTTTCCTCGACTTCGAGTCCTGCCTTCTGGGCGGCGTGCTGGAGCGCGGCCTGCGGGGGGCCGCTCGGTATTTCGCCCTGCAGGACTTGAGAGAGCGGTTCCTCGGCGAGCACGACGATGCCGGTGAGGGCGCTGATTTCTGCCAGGATGTCGGACAGGGGTCTGTTGCGATAGCACCCACAGGGCGCAGTGGGCGCGGCCTCTCCGAGGCGGGCGAGGGTGGGGACGAACAAGACGTAGTTCCGCGTCTGAGCGTCGGACTGGAGAGCGATGGGGATGGCGGCCGGCCCCGGCCCGATCTGCTCGCGGCCGAGTGCGAGACGCGCTGCGGCCTCGGACGGTCCCTGCCACAGGAGCCGGCGCGTTTCGTTGCCACCGACGTAAACGGAGAGCTCCCGCGTTGGCGTCTCGGCGCCGAGCTCAAGGGCGATGGCCGGCTGGCCCTGCTCGCGGAGTAGGGAGGCCTTGGCCGAGAACGGGGGCGCGTGCAGATCCTCCGTCTCGAGTGCACCGGCGGCCTCGAGGGCGGGTCCGGCCTGGCGTCTCACCTTGCCTTCGCGGAAGCGCATCGGTGCGGAACGCCTGCCGACACCTCTGACAGGGGGCACTTCGCCTCTCGGGCCGAACACGGGTCGGGCGGGGGGCTGCGCCGGCAGGGCCGCAGCTCCTCGGGCGGCGCCTCCGGCCACGCCACCGCCGCGCGCCGGAGCATGGAGCTTACTCGCGCCGGAGGATGGCGGAGCGGTCTCCGCTGACGGAGCGAGAAGCGCGGGAGGTGCGGCCAGCGCGCTACCATTATCTGGGAGCGGCATATCGCGAAGAGGCAGCGCGGGGGTGGGCTCCTCCCGTGCCGCCTCGTCCAGGCCGAGGCGGCGTGCCATGGCCTCCTCGGAGGCTTGGGCGATGCGGACTGAGTCAGCGTCTGCGGATGGCCGGGAGTCAGATGGCGCGGGGGCACGGACAGCATCTGTGGACTCGGCAATGTCGCCGTGGACGCCGCGGGCGGCTTGCCGGTCATACTGGGGTGGGGTGCGGAGCACGAGTGCGACGGCGGCGAGGCCCACGGCCAGAGCCACCGGGACGGCGATGCGCGGCCACAGCCGCGGGATGCCGGCGGGGGCTGGGGGGCGCTCGCGGAGCGACCGCTGGAGGCGGGGGAGGAGGTCTTCGGGGACTTCATCCGGGGGGATGGCGCGAACGGCGTCGGTGATGGCACGCAGGTCTTCGACTTCTGCCGCGCAGCGGGGGCAGCGGCCGACGTGGTCCTCGACGCGAGCGCGCTGGGGGCCGGTGAGGGAGCCGTCAGCGTATTCCGGCAGGTGCTGTCGCAGTTGCCTGCACTCTCTAGACGGAACGCTCTTCATAGCACACCTGGGGGTTAGACTGGATCACTCTCGGAGAAGTTCCATATGGGGCGCGAGCAGGTCTCTGAGTGCCAGCCGCGCCCGGTTGAGGCGGGATTTGACGGTGCCGACGCGGGTGTTGGTGATGCGCGCGATTTCCTCGTAGGGGAGGTGTTGGAGGTCGTATAGGATGATGACAGTCCGGTGTTTGTCGGGCAGGGAGCGGATCGCCCGTAGGATGACACGGCGGCGCTGGTGTTGGAGGAGGGACTGCTCGGGGGAGGCGTCGGGGTTGGGTTCGCCGGCGGCGACGCGGTCGAGGTCGGGGGGAGGATCGTCGGAGCGCGGGTCGGCCAGATCGGAGGCGGCAATGGGCTGGCGGGAGCGGCGTCTGGCGGCGTCGTTGGCGACATTGAGGGCGACGCGGTAGAGCCAGGTGGGGAAGGCGGCCTCTCCGCGGAAGCCGCGGAGGTTGGAGAAGGCGCGGAGGAAGGACTCCTGGACGCAGTCCTCGGCCTCGTCGCGGGAGCCGGTGATCCGGAGGGCGAGGTTGTAGACCTGAGGAGTGCAGGCCTCGACGAGGGCGTCGAAGGCCTGGTGGTCGCCCTGTTTGGCGCGGGCGACGAGCTGGGCGATATGCGCGGTGTTCGCCTGGTTGGCGTGCATTGGCCGTCTCGGGTGGGGCCGTAGGATGAGTATTATAGCAGAGAGAGGGGGAGGTGCGCGCGGGGAGGATGCCGGCGGGAGATGGAGGGCCGTTCAAGGTGGAATTGGCCGGGGTGTAGAAATTCGCGGAGGAGGTTGATGGTCTTGGCGCAGCGAGAGGTGAGATTGAGGAGGGGGATGGGGTTGGCGGAGGCAACGCTGATCGGCGTGGGAGCGATGGTGGGGGCGGGGATATTCGTACTGACGGGGATCGCGGCGGGGGTCGCGGGCCCCGCGCTGATCCTGGCGTTCGCGCTCAACGGCGTCATCGCGCTGACGGCGGGGATGTCGTACGCGGAGCTGGGATCGACGTTCCCGCAGGCGGGAGGGGGGTATGCGTGGGCGAAGCTGGCGCTGCCGCCGCCGTTCGGGTTTCTGGCGGGGTGGATGTCGTGGTTCAGCCATTCGGTGGCTGCGAGCCTGTATGCGCTCGCGTTCGGGGCGTACTTCGGGCACCTGCTGGCGAGCTTCGGGATCGGGGTTCCGTACGTATCCGAGGCGATGGAGACGAAGATCCTCGCGGTGCTGGTGGTGGCGGTGTTCACGTTCGTGAACTTCCGGGGGTCGGCGGAGACGGGACGGGCGGGGAACCTGATCACGGTCGGGCAGATGGTGGTGCTGTTCGTGTTCGCGATGGCGGGGCTGTGGGCGCTGCGGGGCGCGCCGCAGTGGCCGTCGAGCTTCTCGCCGTTCTTCCCGAAGGGCGTGGGGGGTCTGCTGACGGCGATGGGGCTGACGTTCGTGGCGTTCGAGGGATACGAGATCATCGCGCAGTGTGGGGAGGAGGTGCGCCAGCCGAGGCGCAACATCCCTCGGGCGATCCTGCTGGCGATCGCAGTGGTGGTGCCGGTGTACGTGGTGATCGCGTTCGTGATGCTGGGGGCGACGCGAGTGCCGGCCGGTGAGGGCATGGTAGTCTGGCAGTATCTCGGGCAGCATGCGGAGCTGGCGGTGCTGGAGGCGGCGAAGCAGTTCGCGCCCGGGGGAGTCGCGCTGCTGCTGTTGGGCGGGCTGTTCGCGACGACATCGGCGCTGAACGCGACGCTGTACTCCTCCTCTCGGGTGTCGTTCGCGATGGGGCGGGACTTCAACCTGCCGCGGCAGTTTGCGCTGATCCACCGGGGGCGGCGGACCCCGTACGGGGCGACGCTGATCTCGTCGGTGGTGATCGTGCTGATGGCGGTGGCGCTGCCGCTGGAGGATGTGGCGAGCGCGACGGGTATCACGTTCATGTTCCTGTTCGCGATGATCAATGTGTCGCTGGTGGCGCTGCGGTACCAGCGGCCGAAGGCGAAGCGGGGGTTCACGGTTCCGTTCCATCCGTATCTGCCGATTCTGTCAACGTGCTGCCTGCTGCTCCTGGCGGCCCACCTGTTCCAGTTCAGCGCGACTGCGTGGTACGTGGCGGCGGGATGGATGGCGGTGGGTCTGGTGGTGTTCCGGGAGTATGCGAGCAAGCGGGAGAAGGAGGAGACGGGGGCGCGGGCGTTGCTGGAGGAGCGCACGGTGGAGCCGATCAAGGACGCGGTGTTGGTGGCGGTGGCGAACCCGAAGACGGTGGCGCCGCTGGTGCGGCTGGCATGTGCGATCGCCCGCAGCCGAGAGACATCGGTGATCGCGCTCCATGTGATGAAGGTGCCGGCGCAGTTGCCGCGATCGGAGGGGCGTCGGTTCCTGGACCGGGCGGAGCCGTTGTTCGAGGCCGCGATCGAGGTGGGGGAGGAGATGAAGACCGCGGTGTACGGATCGCTTTGGGTGTCGAGCGATGTGCGAAAGGGGCTGCTGGAGGCGCTTGCGGAGAAGCGGCCGTCGCTGGTGGTGTTGGGGTGGCGCGGGTATACGCGGGCGCGGGCACGGTTCTTCGGCACCACGCTGGATCCGATTCTGCGGGCGGTGTCGGTGGACGCAGCGCTGCTGCGGTGGCGGGGCAAGAGGGCTGAGTTCAAGAGAGTGCTGGTGGGAGTGACGGCTAGCCCGCACGCGCGCCTGGGGATCGAGATCGCGGAGGCGCTGGAGGGTCAGCTTGGAGCGGAGTGTCGGTATCTCCATGTGGTCAAGCAGGGGACGGCGATGGACGGGGCCACCGACCGGGAATTCTTGGAGAATGGCGAGCCGGAGGTGGATCTGGAGGTGGTGCACGCGCGCTCGACGGCGGAAGGGGTGATTGAGGAGTCGAAGGATGCGGATCTGCTGATCCTCGGTGCGGGACGGGAGGGGGTGCTGAGTCAGATGGTGTTCGGGGAGAAGACGCGGGGCATGGCGCGACGGGCGCGAAGTGCGGTGCTGCTGGTGAAGCGGAGGCCGGGTGCGGGGCGGTCGCTTCTGAGGCGGCTGTTCACGCGGCAGGGGTAGTGCGCGGCAGGGAGGGGGCGGCTGTGAGAACGTGGGAGGCGCGGCATGGAGATCAGAGAGTTCCAGCGATTGATCGAGGAGGTTTACTTCGAGAAGGACAGCGAGAGGGGGTTGGAGGGGTCTTTCCGGTGGTTTGTGGAGGAGGTGGGGGAGCTGGCGCGAGCGATGCGGGAGGGGGATCGAGAGCAGATGGGGGAGGAGTTCGCGGACGTGTTTGCGTGGCTGAGTACGATGGCGAGCATGTGCGAGGTGGAACTGGAGGAGGCGGTGGGGAAGTACTCTGGTGGATGCCCGAAGTGCGGGCAGGCGCCGTGCAGGTGCGAGTGAATGGCCGGTGAGGGCGACATGATGGTGAGGGCTGAGGAGGGCGCCGGGAGCGGATCAGTGGACGGTTGCCTCGCCTGGGTCGACCGGGGTGGCGCCGGGCGAGAACTCGATCTCGCTCTCCTTGCGTTCCTTGTCGAGGCGGTCGAGGAGGTCGCCGTCGATGTAGATGGGTGCGCCAGTGCGGAGGGCGACGGCGATGGCATCGCTGGGGCGGCAGTCGATGGCGTTGGCGCTGCCCTCTGTGCGCAGGTGGAGGTCGGCATGGTAGGTGCTGCCGCGCACGTCTGTTATGACGACGCGCTCCACCTTGGCGTGGGTGGTATCGAGGATGAGAACGATGAGGTCGTGGGTGAGGGGGCGGGGCGGCTGCTGTCCCTCGAGGTGCATGCTGATTGCGGCGGCCTCTCCGATGCCGACCCAGATGAAGACGGCGCGCTGGCCTGCGTCCTCGCGGAGAACGACGATGGGGGTGCCCTTCCAGTCGAGGGCAACGGCTTCTACTTTGAGCTTGATGGTGCTCATTGGTTGGATGGTGACGGGGCCGCGTTGGGACCCGGAGTGGCTTCAGGTTAGCGGGGGCGGGCGGAAAAGTCAACCGTCGAGGATGCCATGCGGCGGGTGGGTGTGCAGGGAGGAATCAAAGAGGGGAAGGCGGCGGGTTGACACGGGCAAGAGGGCTGAGTATGATAGCGACGCCAGGGCTGCGGGCGGTCGGTTTCTCCTTTGCTGTGGGAAGTGGGTATCCGCGCGGCGCGAGGGTATGGCGCAGTGTGGTTGTGTAGCGGAAGCCAGGCAAGGCGATAGCCTGGTTGCTTTTTTGGGCAAGGGCGGAGGAGGCGATGGGAAGCCCCGGCCGAGGGGCGATGCGAGCGGCGGGGGTGGTGGGAGGTCTGGGACTCGTCATGGCCGCGACGGCCGTGGCGGGGGCCTGGCTCGGGTACTATCTGGACGGGCGGTGGGGTACAGGGCCTTGGCTGACGCTGGCGGGGACGCTGGTGGGTGTGGCGGCGGGGTTCGTCGAAGTGATGTCGGTGCTGAGGCGAGTGGGAGGAGACGGCTAGCGGGTCGGTTGAATAGGTGGAGACGAGGGCGAAGTGGCGAAGGTGCGAGAGACCCGTATTGGGCTAGTCGAGCTTGTGGTTAGGCGAGCGTTGGCAGTGTGGGTGGTGGGGACGCTGTGTGCGCTGCCGTTCGACCTGGGCGCCGCGGTTGGGCTGGCGCTGGGCGGGGGTCTGGGCATAGGTAGTGTGCTGCTGTATCGAGGATTGGCGAGGGCCTGGCTGCGCCCGGAGCGGCGGCGGAGGGGGAAGTATGTCCTCGCGCTGCTCTGGGTGGTGAAGTGGCCGGTGCTTGGTGGTTTGCTGTACGTCGGGCTGAGGTTCGGCCAGGCGTCTCCGGTGTGGGTGTGTGTGGGGGTTGGGCTGGTGCCCGCGGTGGTGGCGGGGGTGGGGGTGTGGACTCTGCTGGTGCCGGATTGGGACCGCAAGGCCACGCTGGAGTTGAGGTGATGGAGATTCGCCGGGTGCTTGGGGGCGCTGGAGCGGGGTGTCTGACACTCGCCTTGTCGAGTGCAGCGTTCGGATCCGAGGCAGGAGGGCCGTTGCACCCTGATACCTGGATGGACTGGGTGCTGTCGCTGAGGGTGGCGGGGAGGCCGCTGTTCCACGGGGAGGCCGCGGTGGCGTTTGCGTGGTCGCTGTTTGCGATGCTGTTCCTGGTGGTGTTGACGGCGTTGGGGGCGCGGCGGGTGGAGATGAGGCCGCGGGGCCTGCAGACGGTGCTCGAGATGGTGGTTGGGGGGCTGAGGGGTGTGGTGGAAGGGGTGATGGGGCCGCGGGGTAGGGAGTTCGTGCCGTTCATCGGAGCGCTGTTCATCTATATAACGGTGATGAATCTGATGGGGCTGCTGCCGGGCTTCATGGCGCCGACATCGAATCTGAGCATCGCCGCAGGGCTGGGGATAGTGGTATTCGCGGTAGTGCAGTATCAGGGGGTGCGCGAGAACGGGGCGGGATATCTGAAGCACTTTGTGTCCGGGGTGCCGCTGCGGCCGGTTTATGCGCCCCTGCTGGTGTTGGTGTTTGCTATACACCTCATTGGTGAGTTGTTCAGGCCGGTCACGTTGGCGCTGCGGCTTAGGGGCAATATCATGGCGGGGGAGACTGTGGTGGCGATACTGATTGGGCTGGGGGTGGTGGTGATGGCGAAGTCGAAGCTGCCGATTCCACTGCAACTGCCCAATCTGCTGCTGGAGGTATTGGTGGGAGTGGTGCAGGCTACGATATTCTGCATGCTTACAGCGGTGTACTTGAGCGGGGTGCTGCACGAGGAGTCGGCGGAAGCAGATTGAGTCGGGCGGGTCGGCGGAGGCCGACCTGGAAAGGAGAGAGGGATGTTCTATCTGTTCGGTCTGGCGCTGGTGACCGGTCTCACGGTGGCGATCGCCGCGGTTGCGGGGAGCATTGCGCAAGGGCGCGCGGTAGGGGCTGCGGTGGAGGCACTGGCGCGGCAACCGGAGGCCGGCGGCAGGATGTTTACGTTTCTGATTCTCGGGTTGGCGCTGATCGAGGCACTGACGATCTACGCGTTGGTGATAAGCCTGTTGCTCTCGTTCAAGCTGCCATCGCCGGAGGCCGTGCTCGAGGTGCTGCAGAAGACCTCGGGCGGCTAGCGGAGGTTCGGTGATAGTGTGAAGGGATAGGTTCGAAGAATGGGAGAAGGGGCCGGACCACTCAGCATAGATCCTGCGGTGCTGGTGCTGCAGATCGTCGGGTTCGTGATTCTGTTTCTGCTGCTGCGGCGGTATCTGTTTCGACCACTGCTGGGCGTGATGGAGCAGAGGGAGAAGGATATCGCGGAGGGGCTGGAGGCGGGAGAGCGGGCGCGCGCCGAGCTGGCGCGGCTGGATGAGGAGCGGGAGAGCGTGCTGGGGGAGGCCCGCGAGCAGGGCCGAGAACTGGTGAGGGGGTTGGTGGTGGAGGGGGAGGAGGCGCGAGAGCGGATCGTGAGGGAGGCGCGCGAGGAAGCGGGAGGGATCCGACAGCGGGCCAGGGAGACGGTGGAGTTCGAGCGGGAGGAGGCGATGATAGCGCTTCGCCAGGAGGTGGTGGACCTGGCGCTGCTGGCGGCGAGTCGGGCGGTGTTGGCGAACCTGGACGAGGAGAAACACCGCCAGGCGATAGATGAGTTCATAGGCAGGCTGGAGCAGCACGAGTGAGAGAGCGCAGGGTCGCCGAGCGATATGCGGAGGCGGTGTTCGGTCTTGCGCGGGGCCGGGGGGCGGCGGATGAGGTCCGGGGGGAACTGGAGGAACTGGCGGGCCTGGTGAGGGAGGCGCCGGAGGTGGGGGCGCTGCTGGCGCGGCCCGACATCAAGGCGGATCGGAAGCTGGAGGCGCTGTCTGCGGCCTTCGGGGACCGGCTGTCCAAGACGCTGAGTGCGCTGGTGGGGGTGCTGGTGCGACACGGGCGGGGCGGGGCGCTGGGCGGGGTGGCGCAGGTCTACGGGGAGCTAAGCGATGAGGCGGCGGGGGTGGTGCGGGCGGAGGTGGAGACGGTGGTGCCGCTGACGGAGTCGCAGCGGGGGCGACTGGTGAGGGCGCTGGAGCGGCTTGCCGGGGGGAAGGTGAGGCTGGAGGAACGGACGGAGGAGCGAGTGCTGGCGGGGGCGAGGGTTAGGCTGGGAGACAGGCTGATAGACGGGAGCGCGGCCGGGCAGCTGGCGCGGATGCGCGAAGAGCTGACGGAGGAGCGAGGACGGAACCAGTGAGGATCAGGCCCGACGAAGTGAGCGCGGTAATCCGCGAGCAGATGGAGCAGTTCGGCGCTGAGGCGGAGATGACGGGCGTGGGGAGGGTGCTCCAGATTGGGGACGGAGTGGCCCGCGTGTATGGACTGCGGGAGGCGATGATGGGGGAGATGGTGGAGTTCCCCGGGGGGGTGTATGGGCTGGCCCACAATCTGGAGGAGGACAACGTCGGGTGCATCCTGCTGGGGCGGGACACGGAGATCAAGGAGGGGGATGTCGTCAAGACGACGGGGCGGATCATCCAGGTGCCGGTGGGGGAGGCGCTGCTGGGGCGGGTCGTGAACGCGTTGGGGGAGCCGCTGGACGACAGGGGGCCGGTGGCGGCGCGGGAATGGCGGCCGACGGAGACGCGGGCGCCGAATGTTGTGGAGCGGCAACCGGTATGCGAGCCGCTTCAGACGGGGCTGAAGGTGATCGACTCGATGACACCGATTGGGAGAGGGCAGCGGGAGCTGATCATCGGGGACCGGCAGACGGGGAAGACCGCGATTGCGGTGGATACGATCATCAACCAGAAGGGGCAGAACTGCTACTGCATCTACGTGGCGATCGGGCAGAAGCTGTCTACGGTGGCGCGGGTGGCGCACGTGCTGGAGCAGCACGGGGCAATGGATTACACGACGATAGTGGCGGCGTCGGCGAACGACCCCGCGGCGCAGCAGTATGTGGCGCCATACGCGGGATGCTCGATGGGAGAGCACTTCCGGGACAGTGGACGGCACGCGCTGGTGGTGTACGACGATCTGACGAAGCACGCGCAGGCGTACCGGCAGATCTCGCTGCTGCTGCGGCGGCCGCCGGGGCGGGAGGCGTTCCCGGGGGACATTTTCTATCTGCACGCGCACTTGCTGGAGCGGGCGGCGAAGCTGAGTGATAAGGGCGGGGGCGGGTCGCTGACGGCGCTGCCGGTGGTGGAGACGCAAGAGGGTGACTACTCGGCATACATTCCGACGAACATCGTCTCCATCACGGATGGGCAGATCTACCTCGAGCGGGATCTGTTCTTCGCGGGTTTCCGGCCGGCGATGAACGTGGGCATTTCGGTATCGCGCGTGGGGGGTGCGGCCCAGATGCCGGCGATGAAACAGGTGACGAGCATGCTCCGGCTGGACCTTGCGTACTATCGGGAGCTTCAGGCGTTTGCGCAGTTTGCGAGCGAGCTGGATAGGGCGACGCGGGCGCAGCTGGCGCGAGGCGAGCGGATGATGGAGCTGCTGAAGCAGCCGCAGTATCAGCCGATGCCGATGGCGGAGCAGGTGGCGGTGATCTACGCGGGGACTCACGGTTACGTGGACGACCTAGAGGTGGAGGAGGTACCGGAGTTCGCGTCCAGGATGCTGGCCTTCGTTAGGGAGCGGCATCCGCGGGTGCTGCAGGCGATTCGGGACAGTGGAGAGCTGAGTGAAGAGGTCGAGGGGGAGCTGGAGGAAGCGCTGAAGGACTGGGGCAAGCGCTATGTGTCGGAGAGGACCGGGGAGAAGGGCGAGGGCGAGTCTGAGTGATCTCGGTTCGTGACGTCAAGAGCAAGATCCGCACCGTCCGGGATATCGAGCAGATCTGCCGGGCGATGAAGACGGTGGCCTCGATCCGGCTGCGACGGGCGGAGGAGCAACTGGCTCGGACGCGGCCATACCGGCGGCGGATTGTTGATCTTGCGATGCGGGTGGCGGGCGCCAGCAGGGCCCATCCGTTTCTGCAGAAGGGGGAGGGGGAACGGACGGGGATGGTGGTGGTGACGAGCGACCGGGGGTTGTGTGGGGGGTACAACGCGAGCGCGATACGCCGCGCGGTGGCGGAGATGGGGCCTGAGGAAGCGGCGGTGGCCGCGGTGGGGCGAAGGGGTCAGGTGCAGATGGCGCGGAGGGGGTATGAGATCATCGAGCGCGTGGAGCCGCTGGGGGGCGAGCCGGAGGTGGGGCGGATGTGGGAGCTGGCGGATCGGTTGGGGGCCAGGTATACGGCTGGAGAGCTGGCCCGGATCGTTGTCATCTATACCCATTTCGTCGGTGGGGCGCGGTCGGAAGTGAGAGCAGAGACGGTGGTGCCGGTGGCGCCGAGGGAGGGGGTGTTGGAGGATGCGATCTTCGAGCCGACGCCTGCGGAGTTGCTGCAAGGGCTGATGGTGCGGTATCTGCGCGCGGAGGTGCTGGGGGCCGTGCTGGAGGCATCTGCGAGCGAGCACACGGCGCGGGTGATGGCGATGACGTCGGCGACGGATAACGCGGAGGAGATGATCCGGGACCTGACGCGCGAGTACAATAAGGCGCGGCAGGCAGGGATCACGAAGGAGCTGGCAGAGATCGTGGGTGCGGCAGAGGCGACGGTATGAGAGAGAATGGACGGAGGGAATCGGGAGAGAGGTCGGTGGGCGAGATCACCCAGGTGGTGGGGCCGGTGGTGGACGTGCGGTTTCCCGCGGATGCGCTGCCTGAGACTCTCGACGCCATTGAGGTGCGAGTAGAACAAGGGGAGGAAACGCGGAGGCTGGTGCTCGAGGTGGCGCAGCACCTGGGCAACGAGACCGTGCGATGTGTGGCAATGGCGGCGACGGAGGGGCTGGTGCGCGGGATGCCGGCCGAGAGCACGGGCCGCCCGATCACGGTGCCGGTGGGTCCGAAAGTGCTGGGGCGGCTGTTCAACGTGCTGGGGGAGCCGATTGACGAGCTGGGGGAGGTAGAGGCGGCAGACTACTTCCCGATTCATCGGCCTGCGCCGAGCTTCGAGGATCAGGCGGTGCAGACGGAGATATTCGAGACCGGGTTCAAGGTGGTGGATTTGCTGGCTCCGTACGTGAGGGGAGGCAAGGTGGGTCTGTTCGGTGGAGCGGGGGTGGGGAAGACGGTGCTGCTGACGGAGCTCATCCACAACATGGCCACACAGCACGGGGGGACATCGGTGTTTGGGGGGGTGGGGGAGCGTACGCGGGAGGGGAATGACCTCTGGCTGACGATGCAGGAGTCGGGGGTGATCGAGCGGGCGACGTTGGTGTTCGGGCAGATGAACGAGCCTCCCGGGGCGCGGCTGCGGGTGGGTCTGACGGCGCTGACGCAGGCGGAGTATTTCCGCGACGTGGAAGGCCAGGATGTGCTGCTGTTCATCGACAACATCTTCCGGTTCGTGCAGGCGGGGTCGGAGGTGTCGGCGCTGCTGGGGCGGATGCCGTCGGCGGTGGGCTACCAGCCGACGCTGGCGACGGAGATGGCGCAGCTTCAGGAGCGGATAGCGTCTACGAAGCGAGGGTCGATCACGTCGCTTCAGGCGATCTACGTGCCGGCCGATGATATAACAGACCCGGCGCCAGCGGCGGCGATGGCACATCTGGACGCAACGACGGTGCTGGACCGGCGGATCGCGGAGCGGGCGCTGTATCCGGCGGTGGATCCACTGCGCTCGACGTCGAGGATTCTCGACCCTTCGGCGGTGGGACAGGAGCACTACGATGTGGCTCGCGACGTGCAGGAGATACTTCAGCGGTACAAAGACCTCCAAGATATCATTGCGATACTGGGGATCGAGGAGCTGTCGGACGAGGACCGATTGACTGTCGAGAGGGCGCGGAGGGTCGAGCGATTCCTTTCGCAGCCGTTCTACGTGACGGAGGTGTTTACGGGTCGGCCCGGTCGGTACGTGCCCCTGCGAGAGACGGTGCGCGGTTTCCGCGAGATCGTTGACGGGAAGCACGACGATCTGCCGGAGCAGGCGTTTTACATGGTCGGGAGCATTGATGAGGCGGTCGCTCAGGCGGAGAAGCTGGGGGAGGGGGACTGAGGTGCCTCCGCGGTATGAGCTGGCGATTCTGGCGCGGGACCACAGCGTGTTCGAGGGGCGAGTGGAGCACCTGGCGGCTCCCGGATGGGATGGGTCGTTTGGGGTGCTGGCGCGGCACGCGCCGATGGTGGTTCAGCTGAGGACCGGGGAGATATCGGTGGTTGAGGAGGATGGGGGGCGAAGCTACTTCGCGGTGTCGGGCGGCTATGTGGAGGTTGCGTGGGATGGGGTGACGGCTTTGGTGGATGCAGCGGAGCCGGCGGAGGAGATTGACATGGGCCGGGCGAGGGCGGCGGAGGAGCGGGCGGAGAGGCGGCTGCGGGAGCATGAGCCGGAGGTTGATGTGGGACGCGCGGAGGCCGCTCTGCGCCGTGCGCTGAACCGTCTGCGAGTGGCGGAGAAGAGGCGGCGCGAGGGATGAAGGGAGATGTCGCGGGGCCGATCGGGGGGAGTGAAGCAGAGGCGGCTGGGGATGTTTGGCGGATAGTCGGCGGCCGGCCGCTGCGGGGCAAGGTTCGGCTCTCGGGCAGCAAGAACGGGGCGCTGCCGACGCTCGCTGCCACGCTGCTGATAGACGGTGAGACGGTGCTCGAGAATGTGCCCAGCATCATGGATGTGGCGACCATGATCGGGCTGCTGCGGGGGGTCGGGCTGGAGGTGGAGCGCGGAGAGGAGGGGAGGGTGCGAGTGGTCAATCGGGGGATATGCACTCACCGTCCGCCGCCGGAGCTGGTGGGGGCGATGCGGGCATCGCACTATGTGCTGGGGCCGCTGGCGCTGCGACTGGGGAAGGCGGAGATGCCGCTGCCGGGGGGCTGTCGGATAGGAGCGCGGCCGGTGACGCACTTCGTGGCGGTGCTGGAAGCGCTGGGGGTGAAGGCGGCGGCAGGGACGAAGATGATTTCGCTGGAGGCGTCGGGCCTGAGGGGGGGCGCAGTAGTGCTGGATGGGCGGCACCGAAACGCAGGGGCCACTTTTACGGCGCTGATGGCGGCTGCGCTGGCGGAGGGGAAGACGGTGGTGGAGAACGCGTCGTTCGAGCCGGACGTGGTGTGTTTCTGCGAGTTTCTGAAGGCGGCGGGGGCGGAGGTGGAGGGAGTGGGGACGCCGACGCTTACTGTGAGGGGCGTCGGCAGCCTGCACGGGACGAGGCACCGGATCAACTCGGACCGGCTGGAGGCGGGGACATTCATCTGTGCGGCGGCGGCCACGCGCGGCGAGGTGACGGTGGAGGGCATCGCTCGGGAGGAACTGGGGGAGACTGCGGACAAACTGGAGGAGGCGGGGGTGGAGCTTCGCGAGGGGGAGGGGATGAGGGCGGGATGTCCAGCGAGGCCTCAGGGGGTGGAGGTGACGACCAATCCGTTTCCTGCATTCTCGACCGACCTTCAGCCGCCCGTGGCGGCTTTGCTGGCCACCGCGGAGGGAGAGAGCACCATCCGAGAGACGGTGTTCGACGGGCGGCTCCAGTATGTTGAGCAGTTGAGGAGGATGGGGGCTGACATCACGCTGGCGAGCTGCCGAGAGGCAACCATAAGGGGTGTGGCCCGGCTGCGGGGCGCGAGCGTGGAGGCTCACAATATCCGGGACGGGGCGGCACTGGTGATAGCGGCGCTGTGTGCGGATGGAGAGAGCATGGTCTCGGGGCGGCAGTTCGTGGCGCGAGGCTATGAGGGATTCGAGAGCAAGCTGCGTTCGATAGGAGGGGAGATAGCGTTGGCGGGGGAGGAGGGGTAGGTGATGTTTCGTTTAGGAACAGCGGTCGGCATTGACCTCGGGACGTCGAACATTCTGGTATACATGAAGGGCCGTGGGATCGTAGTGCGGGAGCCGTCGGTGGTGGCGGTGTCGGACGGGGCGATCGTGGCGATGGGGGAAGAGGCGCGCGAGATGCTGGGCCGGACGCCGGCCTCGGTGTCGGCGATCAAGCCGGTGCAGGAGGGGGTGATCGCGAACTTCACGATCACGCAGAAGATGCTGCGGTACCTCCTGACGCGGGTGTGCGGGAGGCGGCGGTTCTTCAAGCCGCAGGTGTGCGTGTGTGTGCCGTCGGGGGCGACGGCGGTGGAGAAGCGGGCGGTGATGGAGGCCGCGGTGAGCGCGGGTGCGAAGCGGGCGCTTCCGGTCGAGGAACCGATGGCCGCGGCGCTGGGGGCGGGGCTGGAGGTGACGACTGCGAAGGGGCACCTGGTGGTTGACGTGGGCGGGGGGACGGCGGACATCGCGGTGATCTCGCTGGGGGGCATAGTGCTGAGCGAGTCTGTTCGGATGGGGGGGGCGGAGATGGACGCGATGATCGTGCGGCAGATCAAGCGGAACTACAACCTGGTCATCGGCGAGAGGACGGCGGAGGGGGTCAAGATCAAGATCGGGTCGGCCTATCCGCTTGCCAGCGAGGCGACGATGGAGGTGAAGGGCCGCGATGTGGTGACGGGGCTGCCGAAGACGGTGGAGATCAGCTCGGAGGAGGTGCGGGACGCGCTGGCCGAGCCGGTGGCGTTGCTGGTGGAACGGGTGCGCGGGGTGTTGGAGCGGACGCCGCCGGAGCTGGCAGCGGATATCATAGAGCAGGGGATCACGCTGACAGGCGGGGGATCGCTGCTTCAGGGGCTGGACCGGCTGCTCGAATCTCAGACGGATGTGCCAGTGCGCCGAGCTGAAGATCCGCTAACGTGCGTGGCGGTCGGGACGGGGATGTACTTGGATCTCGCCGACAGCTTGCCCGCCGGGCTGCTGGCGACTACGACAGAGGCGTCCTCGGGCTACACGCGCTGAGGGGGATGGGCGCAGTGTGCGGTGGCAGGTGAGGGCGGACGGAATTCGCTCGCGGGTGCGTAGGGGGCTGCGCGCCGTGCTCAGTAGGCGCGGCGGACCCGCTCCTCCTGGAAGCCGAATCGAATCGCCTGCATTGCGGTCTGGGCGAGGGCTTCGACGGTGGAGTCGTGGAAAGACGCATCGGCCTCAGTGATCGTTAGGATCGCCTCGCCGCGTGCCACGATGGAGGCTCGGTCGGGTTCGGCGGTGGGCGTGATCTCGAGCAAATCGAGGTTGGCGAGCAGCAGGGAGTTGAGGAGTTCGGCGCTGCGCTCCGCGCGGCTGACAGGGGAGAGGCCGTCGAACTCGGTGGCCGGTTGGAAGACTACTCGCCCGTTCAAGCGCAGCTCGGCGGTCTCCACATCGCCCTCGGCAACCGACGTGCATTCGGCGACGAGCGAGCGTGTGACCCGCCGGCGCTCGGCCGGTATGCCGAGCTCCTCGAGCTGCGCGAGTACGGCCTCGACGCGCGTCTCTGATCCGGGGTGGGTCTGGAGCACGCCCATCTCGACTCTCGGGCGGCCGCCCTCGATGCGCGCCAGGCCTTCCAGGACGGTGAGCATGGCGACCGGGTGGTAGTGCTCGCTGCTCTCGAGGTACAAGACGGCGGCGCGATCGGCCTCCAGCTCGGCCTCGCGCCCGTAGTGGTTGAGTGCGTCCTGGACGATATGGGCACCGATGAATGCAATTTGGGCGGGGTCGATGGCTTCGGAGCTGCTGAGGATGGACACCAGCACGAGGGGGCCCAGGATCTTCTGGTAGCGTTCGTCCTTGCCCATCAGCCTGCGGGAATGGCTGAGGCAGATGTGGGCCATCTCGTGTGCGGTAACGGCGGCCAGCTCGTCGTCGGACTCGACGGCGTCGAGCAGGCCCTGGGTGTAGTAAATGTAACCGCCGGGGACGGCAAAGGAGTTGAGGGCCTTGCTGTCGATGACGTGGACCTGGTACTGCTGTCGGGGCTTCTCGGTGACGGGGCGGAGCTGCTCGATCATGGCGTTGATGCGGGGGAGGTCTGGCGAGTCCTCAATGAAGTCGAACTGCTTCTCGACCTCTTCGGCGGCCCGCTTGCCGATTTCCGCGTCGGCCTTCTCCTCGGGGGTCATCTCGGGCTCGGCGGGCTGGGACTGGGCGGGAGGCTCTTGCTGGCAGGCGAGCGGTGCGGGGGAGAAGGCGAGCAGGAAGAGGAGCGCGGCGGCGGTTGGCAGTTGCAGAGGCATGGCAGAACGTCCCCTGGGGAGAGTATACCATAATGCAGTTCCGGTAAACCGCGGGGAACACTGGGATATCAAGTGTGTGTCCCAGTTGGACATGAATCGTGGTATATGGTCACCAGAGGATGTATCGGCGGATAGCTTGCAGCCTCGGATGGGTAGCATCGAAGTGGAGAGTGGGTTTCGGAAAGGGCTGTGGATATGACCTGGAGAGAACGCGAGCTGCCGCTTCTGGATGAGGGCCGACCTGAGCACCAGGTGATGATTGACTACATCAAGGATCAGGTCGGGGAGGGCCGGGAGTACATTAACGACCTCGTGCGGGTGGTGCTGTCGGAGCGTGGGTGTTACTACGAGTTCCGCGACCTGCCCGAGGAATTCTCGGGGGCTGTCGGGTCGGGGTTCAACTACGAATTCGTCGGAACCCAGGCCGGCCTGCAGATGCTGGACGCCATGCACGATCTGGCGATGGGGCCGGAGTCGGCCGACACGTTCGAGATCAGCCTGATGGCGATCTACACGTGGGACGGGCTGTTCAGGGCAGAGGACTCCTTCGTATACCACTGGCGGCGGCGTGACGGAGAAGAAGAGGGTCCGATGATGGCGGGGATCTACCGGCCGGAGGTGCTGCCGATCTTCTTCAAGGTGAAGGTGGACAGCGATCTGGCGGAGCCGCTGCTGGGTGTCAGGAAGGGCGTGCTGTTTTTCGTTGCCAATCTGAGCGACCAGCACCTGCTGGTGCGGATTCCGCATATGGGCGCCGGCGTGACCGACCTGAACGAGGTAACGCGAACCAGGACGGTTCACTAGAGCGCATTTCATAACCCTCACTGGCCTGGCTGTCCGCTAGAGAAGCTGGCATGAAATGCGCCTGCTGGAGTCTGCCGGCTTGTGCTGCTGTTTCATGACCTCAGATGGAGGTGATGAAACAGCTTCTAGGCTGGGTGGCATAGAGAGATGAGGCGGCCCGGCGCGATGCGCCGGGCCGTTTGCATTTGGGCAGGGGGTGGCGCCATTATTGTGGCGAGGGGGCGCTCGGGTCGGCGGGGTTGCCTGCGGAGTATGCGGTGTGCTATAATGCAGTAGTCGTAGATGTGACCTCTCCCCTGGCGAAACTCTCGCCGGGCTTTTGTTACAGGAGTTGCGGAAGATGTCGGCCATAACGGGAATCGAAGAGGGCCAACTGCGCACGGATGTGCCGGATTTCGGTCCGGGGGATCTGGTGCGAGTGACAGTGCGTGTTGTGGAGGCGGGGCGGGAGCGGACGCAGCCGTTCGAGGGCGTCGTGATAGCTCGTCGGGGCGGTGGATTGAAGGAGACGTTCACGGTACGGCGGGTGACGCATGGGATCGGGGTGGAGCGCAGCTTTCTGCTGCACTCGCCGCGACTGGAGGCGATGAAGGTGCTTCGGCGGGGCCGAGTGCGTCGAGCGAAGCTGCACTATCTGCGAGGCAGGAGCGGGCGGGCGGCACGCATCAAAGAGGATCGCCGCGGCTAGCATGAGCCTGAACCTGGATCAGCCGTGGAAGATTGCGACGCTCATCGGGCTGCTGGCGTTGCTCCGGATCGTGTGGGGGTTGTGGCGAACGGCGCCGGCGCGGCGGTTCACTGTGGAGATGCTGGACTCGGGGCTCATCGCGCTGGTTCTCGTGTTCTTGATCATCCGGCCATTCGTCGTGCAGGCTTTCTATATACCGTCGGAGTCGATGATGCCGACGCTGGTGCCGGGGGACCGGATTCTGGTCAACAAGTTCGTCTACCGGCTGGGCGAGCCGCGGCGAGGGGACATCATCGTGTTCGACGCGCCGCAGCAGGCGGTGGGCTCCCGCGAGAAGAAGGACTTCGTCAAGCGACTGATTGCGTTGCCGGGCGATCTGGTCGAGGTCAAGCGGGACGATGGCGTATACATCAACGGCCGGCCGCTGGCGGACGCGCCGGAGGTGGTGCTAGCCAACTACGACTGGCCGCAGGCGGACGCGGGAGGGGCAAGGGGGCAAGCGTACCGGGTGCCGGAGGGGCACTATTTCGTGCTGGGGGATAATCGTCCGTACAGCAACGACAGCCACAGGTGGGGTGTGCTGGAAGCGGGGCGGGTGTTGGGGAAGGCGATGGTGGTTTTCTGGCCGCCTATGCGGGTCCGGCTGGTGGGAGACAACCGCCAGGTGGATCTCACTGAAGGCATTGACATGGCTGAGCGCCAGGGGGCACTTGCCGGGGAGTGGAGCGGGGCGAGGCAGTGGCAGGCGAGATCTTTGGCGGATGCGGAGGGATGGCGCGGTGGCGCGAGGGCGCAGGGCCAGGCCGAGAGGGACGCGGGGGCTGTGGCGCACTGAGCGGGAGCTGCGAGCGCAGGGCTTTGGCGGCATCGCGGGTGTGGACGAAGCGGGGCGCGGTCCGCTGGCGGGTCCCGTGGTAGCAGCGTCAGTGATGCTGCCGGTTGACTGTCGGCTGCGCGGTCTGGCGGATTCGAAGGTGCTGACAGAAGCGGCGCGGGAGCGGCTGTTTGGGATGATCCACGAGCAGGCGGTGTCGGTCGGAGTGGGGATAGTCGACGCGAGGACGGTGGATCGGTTGAACGTGCTACGGGCCACTCAGCTTGCCATGCGGGAGGCGATAGGGAAGCTGTCGCCTGCGCCCGATGTGCTGCTGGTGGATGGTAGGATGCTGCCGGGCGTGACGGGTCCTCAGCGAGCGATTGTGGGAGGAGACGGGCGGTGTGCCTGTATCGCGGCGGCTTCGATCGTGGCGAAAGTGGTGAGGGACCGGCTGATGAAGGAGGTGGGGGAGCGCTATCCCGAGTACGGATTTGGGCGACACAAGGGATATGCGACTCGGGAGCATGTAGCGTGCCTGCGCGAGTTCGGGCCGTGCCCCGAGCACAGGCGGTCGTTCGAGCCGGTGCGTGCAGTGGTGCAGGGGTGTCTCCCGTTCTGCGGGGGCGGGAACGGACGGGCTTGACACTGCCGGCAGGGCGTTTCTATGCTTGAAATACTGATTGGACCCCCGAGGTTGAGTGCGCATGAGGTCGCGGTCTCGTAGAGGAACCAGAAGGCAGGCGGAAGCAATCGATATGTTGACCAGGCGGTACGGCAAGTACGCTCTGGTCGTGGGAGTGGCGACGCGGGCGCACGATCTGAGAGACAGGATCAACAGCGCGCTCGACCCCGGGAGTGCTAGCGTGCTGAACCGTGCGCTGAAGGAAGTGGCCAGCGGGGAGGTGCGCATCCGGCGCCGAAGGCAAGTGGAAGAACCGGAGTAGCGGTTTCTAGGCAATGTCCCCGGGACGCGACTACTACGAGATCCTGGGTGTGGATCGCAGCGCGAGCCAGGCCGAGGTAAAGAGAGCTTTCCGCCGGCTGGCGCGCCAGCATCACCCGGATGTCAACCCGAACGACCCGCAGGCCGAGGCGCGCTTCAAGGAGATTGCCGAGGCCTACGCGGTGCTGAGCAACCCGGAGAAGCGGCGCCAGTACGACCAGTACGGCGTGGTAGGGGTGCCCGGGGGATTCGGGGCGGAGGTCTGGGATGAGCTGGGGGGATTCGGCGATCTGTTCGACGCGTTCTTCGGCGCGAGGTGGGCCCCGAGGCGAGGGCAAGCGGCGCGCGGATCCGACTTGCGCTACGATCTGGAGATAACCCTGGAAGAGGCCGCCGCCGGCGCGGAGAGGGAGATCGTGGCGGAGCGGGTGCAGCGATGTGAGGAGTGCGAGGGGACGGGGAGCGAGTCGAAGGCGGAGGGGCAGGCCTGTCGGCACTGCGGGGGGACGGGACGGGCGCAGCGCACGACGGCGACGCCGTTCGGGCGGCTGTCGACAGTGACGACGTGCGAGGTGTGTCGGGGAGAGGGCAGCGTCGTGGTGGATCCGTGCCCGTCGTGCAAGGGAGTGGGGCGGCGTGTCGGCACGGCGCGGCTGTCGGTGTCAGTTCCCGCGGGGGTGGCGGACGGCGCTTCTCTGCGGCTGGAAGGGGAGGGGCAAGCGGGGGAGCGCGGCGCGCCGCCGGGCGATCTCTACGTCTTCATCCACACGAAAGAGCACGAGGTGTTCGAGCGGCGGGGCAGGGATGTCTACTGCGAGCTGCCCATTCCATTCACGGTGGCCGCACTCGGGGGATCGGTCGCGGTTCCTACGCTGTGGGGTCCGGATGAGCTGAAGGTGCCGGCCGGTACGCAGTCGGGACAGAGCTTCGTGGTCAGAGGCAGAGGCTTGCCCGATGTACGGACGGGGGTCCGGGGGTCCGAGCACGTCAGGGTCCACGTCGCGACGCCTAGGAAGCTCACGGCTCGACAGCGCGAGCTGCTGGAGGAGTTCGCGCGGGAGGGGGGCGATGGTCTGGATGAGGCAAAGGGGTGGTTCCAGCGCTTTCGCGAGGCCCTGGGAGGCGAGGGAGACCAGTAGGGGGGGGAGCCCGTCTAGCGCTTGACCTTGGCCGGCTTGCCGGTGCGAGCCGACTCCCAAGCCGCCTCCGTAAGCTGGATCACCCGGAGCCCCCATATTGGGGGTGTCTGGGGCTCGTCGCGCCCGAGGATTGAGTCCACGAAGTTCTTGTCCACGTCGCCTCGGTAGCGCCTGCGGTCGGTCAGGTCCACGGTCTTCGGTTTGGGCGGGAAGGTCTGCATGGTCAAGCGGTTGTCTCGAACATAGAGCGCGCCTTGGTCGCCGTAGAAGGTTATGTCCTCCCACCAGTTGGGCGCGTCGCCCACGACGGCAAGGCTGGCGATCGCGCCGCCCTTGAATCTCGCCGTGACGCCGGAGAGGATGTCCACCTTGGTGCCGCGGTTGTTGATGGCGGCGTACACAGTGTCGGGCACGAGGCCGGTGACCCAGAGGATGATGTCTATGAGATGGCTAGCGGAGTCGTTGAGCTGGCCGCCGCCGCTCAGGGCCGGGTTCTGGCGCCAGGTACCTGTGGTGCCGCGAAGCCAGCCCTGCGCCTGAAGGCCCTGCACGAATGTGACCTTGCCGATCTTGCCGTCGGCGATCAGTTCGCGCGCGTAGCGGAAGGCCGGCAAGTGGTGTCTCTGGTAGGAGAGCATGAGGATTCGCCCGGTGCGTTTCACCTTCCGGATGACTGACTTTGCGTGGGCTGTGGAGCATACCATCGGCTTCTCTGCGAGCACGTGAAGGCCCTCGCCAAGGCAGGTCATGATCTGCTGGTAGTGGAGGGTATGCGGACTGGCGATGATGACGCCGTCCATGTCGACATTCTTGATGAGGTCGCGGTAGTCGGCGAACCGCGGCAGGTCATGGAGGCGGGGGAATCGCCCGGCGAGATGGTCGATCATGGTGTCGCTGGGGTCGGCGAGTCCGACCACTGTGGCGGCCTTGACCGGGTCCAATTGGTGCATGTGCATGTGCATGATGCCGCCGCATCCTATGAGTCCCAGCTTGACCTTCTTTGCCATATCGCGCGTTCTCCTCAGTCTCTAGTTTCAGACGGAGCATGTCGCGTGAAGCCGAGCGCGGCTGGCGCTCGGCTTCGCACGCGAGCCCTTCGATTCTACGCCGGGCCTAGGGTTCCTGTGTGCGCCTGGGTCTTCTTCTTCTCGAGCGGCGGCGGCGGCGGGGGGGGGATTCGCGTTGTCGGTCGTCTTCCTTCTTGTCCGGGGATGAAGCCGTTTGGGAGCCGGAGAGGTGCGGGTCCGGAGAGGAAGCCGTTGG
>JALGTG010000115.1 GCA_029821495.1 Candidatus Hebobacteria bacterium | reverse complement strand
CTTCTCCACCGCCACCTTCTCCCCGTCATACAGGAAGTAGGTCCTGCCCCCAGAGTCCTCTGTGATTATACGCCTCTGATCCCCATCATAGTAGAAGTAGTTCGGCACACTGCCCCCGATGTCGGACAGCACCTTGCTGAGCCGGTTCTCGGGGGTGTAGTGGTAGTAGGTGGTCCCGGAGGTGATCTGCTCGGCGATGGTGTTGCCATTGCCCAGCCCAGTGGCGGGGGCCCTACCCGTCTACGGGAGCGCCCTTTGTCCGGCCCACCAACCCGGCCCCGAACGCTTCGCCAAACCGATCCCGGAAGATGCGGTAGTAGAACAGCTCTTCCTTCGTGTTGAGCACCGTGCCATCGTCGAGCGTCCGCTCGGCCTCGAACTCGGCGTCGCTGATGACGCCTTCCGCATGGGTCGCCAGCAGCTCGCCCACACCCGCCCCTTGCCAGAACTTCGACTTCGTTCTGTTCAGCACTTTGTCGGGCAGGAATCCATCCATTGCCCGCCGCAGAATCCACTTCTCCACATCACTCTCGTGCAGCTTCATGTCGGTCGGTATCTGCAGCGCGAAGTCCACCACGTCTCTATCGAGGAATGCCGTCCGCGCCACCAACCCGTGCGATGAAGAGCAGCGATCCACCCGCTGAAGGGCCGTATTGTGAAGGCGCCGCGTGATGTCCACAAGCTCATCCGGCAGGTCGCTCGGCTCCAGATCCTTCAGGTATGCGTAGCCCGCGAACAGCTCGTCGCCGCCCTCGCCCGACAGCACCGCCGGCACGTGCTCCGAGGCCAGCTTCCCCACCAGGAAGTTCGTCATGCTGGAGCGCACCAGCAGCGCGTCGAAAGACTCCAGATGGTAGATAACCTCCGGCAGAATCGCCAGCATATCCTCGAGCGTGCAGATCCGCTCGTGGTGGTTCGAGTCCACGTGGTCCGCCACGATCCGCGCGTATTCCAGGTCCGGCGCGCCCGCCACCCCGACCGCGAATGTCTCCAGCGTAGACTGCTGGCGGCGGGCCAGGGCCGTCATGGTGGCGGAGTCGATCCCGCCCGATAGCCAGGACCCGACCTCGCCGCTCTCCAGTCGCTTCTTGACCGACATCACCAGCAGGCTGCGCAGCTCCGCCGCCGCCTCCTTCGCGCTGATATCCATCGGCGGCTGCGTCTCGATGCGCGCGTAGCGCACCATGCCCTCGCCGGGCTCGAAGTAGTGCCCCGGCGGGAACTCCGACATCTCGATATCGCTGCCGACGAGAGCCTTCATCTCGGAGGCGAAGAACACGGTGCCGTTGTTCCGGCCGAAGTACAGCGGGGACTTCCCGACCGTATCCCGCGCCAGGAACACTCCCTCCGGTCCGCCGATTGCCAGCGCAAAGGGACCATCCACATCCGACACGAACCCAGGGCCGCGCTCCCGGTAGGCGGCCTCCAGCGCCTCCAGAGGGCAGGTAGCCCCCATTCGGAGTTCGGGCCAATTGTGAACCTCGCCGTCGAGCACAACAGAGTGATCGTCTGCTTTGACAGCGAACTGATCCTGCGCGGAGGGCCACACCTGCCCGAGGGTGGCGTGCTTCAACCGGCGTATCGTCTGGCCCGAGCCGCCGCGATGCTCGATCGTCTGAAGTGCGTCCCCAACCCATTTCTCCTGGTCGCGGCGGGTCGTGCCTGCAATGCCTGCCATTGGCAGTCAACTCCTTCCGGATCCGGATATCAGCTCGAACGGGGACCCCGGGTGAGGGCGTCGAGGGCCCAGCCGAGGCGCTCTCGGCGGCGCTGCCGCCCCCGCGGTGTGCTAGCTCCAAGCAATGGTGTGGCTGGAGAAGAAGCACCCCCGAGGCGGGCAGCGAACGAGAACGCCCAGGTAAACCGGCGGCTTGGCGACCCCCACGTCGTGACCGATGTCGCGCGGTCCCCTCGCTACTCAATCCAAGTGTATTATACCTGAGTTGGAGCTTGGAGGTCAAACGAGCCGGGGCAGTTTACACTCCCACAGGAGTGTGCCAACACTCCTGTGGGAGTGGGACAAGTGGTCATTCTTGGACAAGTGCTGTTTGTCCACTATGTGTCCAGATGTCCTGGGGGCAGGTGAGGCATACTGGCGAGGCCGCGGTGGACGTCCAAAATGTGTCCATGTCCGTCCACTGACCAAGTGGTCATTCTTCGGGGTGGTTCGGACTGGTTGGTCATGTGTGGTCATTCCCGCCCTGTAAGCGGTGTCAGGGACAGAAGTTCGGCCCGGCAGGTGCCTGCCGGGCGGCACCGCAACTGGGGTGACTGGCCGGCGATCAGTCCCCCCCAGCCCCCCCCCTCACTCGCGTTTGGGGTCGGCTGACGGTGAGCCAAAGAGAGTGCGCGGGGATTGTCTGGGCGGGAGCGGGTCGCAGGGAATGAACGATAGGCCCGGCAGGCACCTGCCGGGCGGGATGCTCTTGTGGGGAGGGCGGGGCGGCGATGGGGTCGCGACAGGAATGTCGCTCCTACGGTGATGGGCACAACGGCCGGCGGGCACGGGCGTGCCCGCCCTACAGGAGGCGGCTGTGCCGCCTGTGTGGGTTGAAACCTGCAGTACCCAAAGGGGGAGGAGGCGAGGCGCCGCACGCGTCCGTGTGCGGCTCCTGCCCAACGGAGCGAATGGATCCCTCGCGCTGGTCGGGATGACCCTACTTCGCCAAAGGCTACGTAGGGCAAGCAGGGGGGCGGCCGGGAGGCGGAGTTGAGCATGGGCGCTGAAGAACTCAGAGGGCACAGGGCAGGCTCTGCAGAAGCGGGCGGGCGGACGCGGGTAGCTCTATGAGAAGGAGGTGGGAAGATGGCGTCGTTCACTACGGTGACGGCCGCGGTGGCCCTGCTTCTGGTCGTGTCGGGGGTGGCGGCGGTGCCTGCTACGTATTACGTTGACGCGGTTGGTGGCGAGGACTCTCGCGAGGGCACGAGCGCGGAAGCGGCGTGGCGGAGCCTGGAGAAGGTGAACGCGACGACGTTCGCGCCCGGTGACAAGATACTGCTGAAGGCGGGGTGCGCGTGGGGCGGGCAGCTCTGGCCGAAGGGGTCGGGGACGGCGGGGAAATCGATTGTGATCGACAGGTACGGGGAGGGGAGCAAGCCGGTGATCAATGGGGGCGGGGTGGCATTCGAGGCGGTGCACTTGCGCAATCAGGAGTACTGGGAGATAAACAACCTGGAGGTGACGAATCACGATCCGGCAGGGCCTGCTCCGAGGGCGGGGGTGCGCATACTGGGGGAGGATGCGGGAGTGCTGAAGCACGTGTACCTGAGGGGTCTGGAGGTGCACGATGTGAACGGGCACTTGAGTGAGGGCCGGGATCAGGGGAAGTGCAACGCGGGGATTCTGTTCGATGTGACCGGAAGCGAGGAGCGGACGCGGTTCCACGATGTGCTGGTGGAGGGGTGTTACGTGCATGGGTGCGACAGGTCCGGGATCAAGACCTGGACGGATTGGGGTCGAGCGGAAGGGGGGGAGTGGGAGCCGTACACGGGCCTGGTGATAGGCAGCAATGTGTTGGACGATATCGGGGGGGACGGGATCGTTGCGTGCATGGCGGACGCGCCGATAATAGAGTACAACACGGCGAGTCGGTGTAATGCGCGGTCGGGGAGGCACAACGTTGCGATATGGGTGTGGGAGACGGATGACGCGGTGATGCAGTTCAACGAAGCTTACCTAACGCGGACTGCGAAGGACGGGCAGGGGTTCGACATCGACGGGTTCACGCGCAGGACACTGGTGCAGTACAACTACAGCCACGACAATGAGGGCGGGTTCATACTGGTGTGCAACTACTGGCAGGCCGGCGACCAGTTCTTCAACGATGGTTCGGTGGTCAGGTACAACATCAGCCAGAACGATGGGGCGCGGATATTCCAGATCGGGGGCAAAGTCACGAATGCGAGTATCTACAACAACACGATCTACATCGGGGAGGGGCAAGGCGATCCGGCCGTCATCTTCGACGTGCAGCAAGGGGATCGGCCGGGGAACATCCGCTACCACAACAACATATTCTACAACCTGGGGAGCGGCGGGTATCAGTTCCGCCCCATCGAGAACAGCCTGTTCGACTACAACGTATTCTACGGGAATCATCCGGAGAGCGAGCCGGATGATGCGCACAAGATCACCGATGATCCGGGGCTGGTGAATCCGGGCAGCGGCGGGACGGGGCTGGATACGGTGGACGGGTACAAGCTGGAGGCGGGCTCCCCGTGCGTTGATTCGGGGATGACGATTCCGGAGAGTGGGGGGCGGGACTACTGGGGGAATGCAGTGCCGTCGGGCGCGGGGACGGACAGGGGGGCGCACGAGTACCAGGGCGAGTAGGGCGGCCGCCGTGCGAGTGGCAGCACGAACAGCAAGGACAATGCCATCATGGCTCTGCTGCCCTGCAGAGTCGAGCGCTACCTCGCCGGCGCCCTCCTGAGCCGTCGTACCGAAGGATGGGTCGGAGCGCGTCTCCTGAAGCTGTAGGCCAAACGCGGGGTGCTATGGGTCTGATGGATCCGCGGCTGAGGACGAGACGCGCAGTGACTGCGGGCGCGACCGATAGGAGCCCGGGGTACAGCCGTAGTGCTTCGCGAACGCACGCTGCAGGTGGCTCCCATCGGTAAAGCCGGTCTGGGCGGCGATGGTCTCTACCGAAAGGCGGCTGGAGGTGAGGAGGCGAGCGGCGGTGCGCAGCCGGAAGTGCAGGCAGAATCTCGCGAAGCTCATTCCCATGGTGTTGCGGAACACCAGACAGAATTGGGCGCGGCTCTGCCCACAGCTCTGCGCGGCCTGTGCCACGGTCACGCGGTGCGCCGGCTGAGAGTGAACCAGTTCCAGGGCGGACACGATCGCCGGCAGGTTGCGGGCGCGCAAGTGCGACTGCTCTCGGAGGCGGGCCGGCGGCCGCCAATCACGGCTCAGCGCCAGCAGAAGCCGAAGCAGGTCCAGGCGCAGGGCACAGTCCCACCCCGGTTCCTGCTCCTGAATCTCGATCAGCATCTCCCGGCCCAGCCTGAGGACTCTGTCTCTCAGGCGCGTGTCGTTCACGCGAGGCCTTTGGCTGGGTGGCACTGCGAAGAGCGCGATCCAGGGAATGTCTTTCAACCTCTCCTCTCCGAGAAACTCGGGCAAGAAGATAAGAACCAGGTCTCGCGATCCCGGTTCCGTGAAACGCCAGCCGTGTGGTTCCCAGCTAGGAGAGAGCCATACGTCGCCGGGGCCGACGCTGAAGGCCACGTCGTTGTAGTAGTGTGATTTCGCTCCCTCGAGCAGGACGCCGACCTCAACGCCCTCGTGGATGTCGAGCTCCACAGGGGTCTCGTCGGGGTAGACGTTGCTGTAGGCCTGGATGGGCGCAGATGCCGTCAGAGGGTAGTCAGGCGGGCCGGTGCGGTTGATCGCTTCCACGTCCAACTCGTAGATGCGTGGCAGCCGTTCCATGCGAGGACGCACTCCCTCCAGACGATTATACAGGATTCGTGGACGTCTGTGAAGTGACTTGCCCACTCGCAAGTGCAATACTGCAGATAGTGGGTGAACGCGCCGGCGGTATGCTCTGGGCGCGCAGGAAACGGTGGCGACGCGCCGAAGTGCTCGGAGCAAGGCTCACGGCGGCACACCGGGGACTAAGTGTTGTCCTGGAGGGCACAGGAGCCAACCTGCAGGTCCCGGGGGCGAGGGCCCGCGCGGGCTGTGGTGGTTGGTGAAAGGAGGCGAGGCGGAGACACTAGCTTGTGACTCGCGACGTGGTAGAGCCGGACGCTTTGTCGCATACTTGCTAGGAGGTGAAATGCTCACCATGCATACCCGACGACGAGGATTCACACTCATTGAGCTGCTGGTGGTAATCGCGATCATCGGGATTCTTGCGGCGATGGTGTTCCCCGTGTTCGCGCGGGCGCGTGAGTCGGCCCGCAAGGCGGTGTGTCTCTCCAATGTGAAGAACATCGCCCTGGCCATCCAGATGTACCTGGCGGACAGCAACGACACGCTGCCGCCGTCAGAGCATCGGCGGGAAGTGCAGGAGTGGTTCAACAGCCGCCCCGGTGAAGGGGATATGAACTATGATTTTGACAATAACGTGTGCGCCCCCGAGCTTCTCGACGGGGGGAACCCATACTTGCGCTATCCGGTAATCTTGGACGAGTACACAAAGAACCGCGACGTCTGGCGGTGCCCAAGCGCCAAGATCGCTGGCGGGGCGAGCTACATCCTGGGTGACCCGGACTGGTTCAGAGAGCTCCAGGTGTACCAAGGCCAATACGGCGTCGTGGCCGACTGGTGGGGAGGCCCTTGCAGTTGGGCGTTTCCCAGCGGCTGGGGCGGCGAAGTGACCGACTCGAACGTTCAGGGCAGGCTCGCGGTGCCGTACGGCACGGGAGTCGGCGACTGGGCCCACAAGGCGTTCGCGCAGAGCATCGGTACCCAGTACCACCCTGGCCTGAAGATGGCTGAGGTGCAGGACCCGGTGAGCTTCGTCATCGTCTGCGACGCGGGCGGTCAGACTGCGGACGCCTGCATCGGAACGCTCGCCTTCCCCGACATCTGCGCGATCGAGTGCGCCAACTGCCAGGGATGGGTGGACTGGGAGATCGCCAGTGACCCTGCCTGCTGTGGGGAAGGTGGCGGCTACACAAGCTACGCGCCCAACGATGGTGAGTTCATCAAGGACCCGAGCCGGCGGAAGCCGTACGCCCGGCATCTGGGCGGCGTGAACCTCGGCTTCCTGGACGGCCACGCCCAGTGGATACAGTCCGACCTACTGCTGGCGCGCTTCGCCGACGGCGAGCTCGCAGGTGCGTCGTCGTGGGGCCCCACCTCCCTCAACAACACCGAGAATTGCCCGGAGCTCTATGGGGCAATCTGGCTGTACTGATCCCCATTTGGGCGGCCCATCTGGCTGCCCTGTGCCTGCTGACCGGAGCGCCCGACCGGGCGCTCCGGTTCGTTGTCTGCCCCGAAGGGCGCCAAAGCCGGCGGGAGGAGGCAATAAGAACGGGAGCGCGCGGCCGGTCGGGGGGCCGAGGCTCTCTGTTGACAGGGGGCGGGGGCCTAGCTAGAATCCGGCAGGATGGTTGAGAGAGATGATATGCCGAGCCGCGGGCGGGCGTCCAGGTGGCTCACTGGAGAGCCCGTGACGAAGTTCCAGCGGCTCTTCACACGGTTGCGCTTCGTGTTGGCACTGCTGTTGGCGGGGGTGATAGTAGTGTTTGCAGATCGAGGGCCGATGTGGCCGGGGGTGGTGGTGGCGTTGGTCGGGGAGACGATCCAGGTGTGGGCGACGGCGCACCTACGCAAGAATGTGGAGGTGGTGAAGTCCGGGCCATATGCGTGGGTGCGGAATCCGATGTACGTCGGGAGGTTCTTCGTGGGGCTGGGGCTGACGGTGCTGACGTGGCGGTGGTTCCTCATCGTCCCCTATGTGGCGATCTTCTGGGTGTACGCGCAGGCGCGGGTGCTGGGGGAGGAGACGCGGCTGCGAAGGCTGTTTGGGGAGGAGTATAAGAGCTACTGCCGGGCGGTGCGGCGATGGCTGCCGCTGCCGCCGAAGGAGCGGCTGTCGGAGGAGAGGTGGTCGTGGGCGTGCGTGTTTCGGAATCACGAGCTGCGGGTGGCGGCGTGCGTGGTAGTGGGAATGGTGCTGCTGAAGTGGCGGATAGAGGCGTGGGGGCCGCTGGGCTCCGGGGGGTGAGCAGCAGGGAGGAGGGAGGGCGCGGAGTGAAGGGCGCGGCTGGGCTGAGACGGATTCACGGACACTTGCTGTTGGCGGCGCTGGGTCTGGTGCTGGCACGGCCCGGCTTGGCGACGAATGCTGTGGGGGCGGTGGTGGTGGCGGCAGGGATGGCACTGCGGGTGTGGGCGGCAGGGGTGCTGGACAAGGGCGGCGAGCTGTGCACCGATGGGCCGTACCGGTGTGTGCGTCACCCGCTGTATGTGGGGAGCTTTGTGGCGGCGGTGGGGTTCTGTGTGATGATGAGGGCAGTGTGGGCATCGACGGCCGTGCTGCTGCTGTTCGCCGTGCTCTATGCGGCTCAGGTGTCGATGGAGGAGCGGCTTCTTCGAACGCAGTACGGGGAGCGATACGCCGAGTATGCGGCGAAGGTGCCGAAGGTGGCGCCGCGGTTGTGGCGGCGGGTGGTGGCAGGAGGCCGCCGGTGGTCGCTGTCCCGGGTGCTGATGAACCGCGAGCAGTATCACGTGCTGGTAACGCTGGTGCTGGTGGGGCTGTTCTATGCGAAGTGGTACTGGCTGCAGTAGGGCATTGAAGGTGCGCTGGCTGTGCGCGGCTGTGTTGGCGTTGGCTGTGCCGGTGGTCTGTGGGTGCGCTCGGGATGAGCGGGCGATCGAGCTGGAGCTGTGGATCGCGGATTTCAACCAAGACACGCGGGACTTGCTGGATGAGGAGCTGGTGCCGCGTTTCGAGGCGGCGCACCCGGGGGTCAAGGTCAACACGCAGTACGTGTACTGGACTCACCTGGACGAGAAGCTGACGATCAGCTTTGCGGGCGGGGTGGCACCGGATGTGTTTCAGGTGGGCGCGGAGTATGTGGGCGGGCTGGCCTATCGGGGGATGGCAGAGCCGCTCGATGATTATGTGGAGCGGTGGGGTGAGGCGG
>JALGTG010000114.1 GCA_029821495.1 Candidatus Hebobacteria bacterium | reverse complement strand
ACAGAGGCGCGCCACTCCGCGTCTCCGGCGAGCCCCCCTAGCCCGTGTCCGCCGTCGCATCCCACCGTGCCCTCGCGGTGTTCAGCCACGACCTCACGAACAGATGGAAGTCAAGCAGCGGCGAGGCTTGCTGGAGATACGTCAAGTCATACTTCAGCTTCTCAGCTGCCTCGGTCTGGTAGCGACCGTGCACCTGGGCCATGCCGGTCTGACGAACTCCGGCCGCTCGGGCCGCGGGCCGACCCAGCTCATGTCACCTCTGAAGATGTTGAGTACTTGCGGAATTTCATCCAGCGCCATCTTCCGCATAAGGCGCCCGACGCGCGTGATCCGGGGATCATCTTGCTCCGCGAGCACCGCCCCGGTGTATTTCTCAGCGTCCCGGCACATTGAGCGGAACTTGTAAACCTTGAACACTCGGCCTCCCCGCCCCACTCTTCTCTGGCAGTAGAGGATCGGCCACCCGTCGTCCAGGAGAATAACGAGGCCGATGACCGCCCAGAAGGGAATGGAGAGGGTCAGGGCAACGCCTGAGACCACTATATCCAGTCCCCGCTTGGCAGTGCTGTTGCCCCAGGCCGATGCGCGTGAGGCCACATGCTCCCAATGTACGTGTTGTTTCATGGTCTTCGCCCTCGTCGCTCCCCCACTTCCCCAGGCAGCAAAGAGTCTCCCCCTGACAGCCCCCATCCCTCACCCAGCACCAATGGTGCCGCGCCAATCTAAACCGCGCTGAACCCGCTGGCCGCGCTGAAGCACCTGGAACGGGTCGAGAACCACTTGCCTGCGCATGAGCGAAGCGATCTCCTCGGGCTTCACAGAGGCAAGCTCGCGCGGCCCGCCAAGGACGATCAAAAGGTCCCAGTCCCGCAGCAAGCTGGTGTAGGTCTCGGGGTCCGTGGTGGCGCTCGGAAGGCGCATTACCAGCGCTCTGCAGCCTCGCACCTCGTCAGCTAGATAATCGGCGAGTTGCTGCGCGAAGTCGAATGGCTCGGTACCGCTCTTGAAGGTGCTATCGGGTGCCAGCACAACCACCTTCGGATCGGTGAGGCCGGAAAGGAGAGACCGGGTAGAAGACAGAACCCGCCGCATGAGATCCTCACGGGCGCTTTGGCAAGCGGCTGCGAGCCGCAGTCCCGGAGGCGCATCCCAGGTGGTCACGATGGGCGGGAGGCCGCATTCCAGAATGCTCTCCGGCCTAAGAGGCTTCGTGCTCGCGCGCTGCTCTGTACGACGGATGATCCCCAGTAGAATCTCTGCGTCAACTCTGTGTTCGCGGGCCGCTCCAAAGAGTTCATAGGCGCTGGTAGCTCGCACCGCCAGCATCAGGCGGGAGGCGATGTTCGCCGCTTCGGCGACTCGTGGCTCGGCTTCGATGAGTTCACCCTCCACAAAGGATGAGTAGATTGCAGCCACTTGGTTGTAGTCGTTCGCGTGCGCGCCGATAACGCGAGGACAACTCACCAGATCATAGAGCCGGAACCCGCAGCTTAGTGGTTCGGACGTGCAGGCGACGCGCAGGGAGGCAGCTTCGGCATTGGACAGCATCTCTCCCAACAGACTGCGTAGCGGGCCGTCGGTGGTGCCAGGAGGGACCAGGGACTGCAACACCACGATGGTGCTCGGCTCTATATGGGGCGTAATCGCCTCAACCCACGGGCGCAGGACTTCCTTGGTATCGTCAGATCTAGGGCAGTCAGACCAGGCGCCGTCGGGTACGGCGAGTATGAAGGCATCCGCCGCCTCTGGCTGGTCACACAGCCGGAATCCATCCCGGTTGATCGCGCTAGCGACGAGGGTTCGGACAGTCGGTTCAGCCAGTTCTCCTAGCACATGTGCCCGATCATTCCAACAGGACGAAAGGTCTACGCTACTCACCTGATTGAGCTTCAACGCCAGGAGCGCCGCTGTTGGGATACCGGAGCCTCGTTCACCCAGGACGCATATGGACTGCGGCGCTGCCGGTCCCTCCATATTCTCACCTCCGTCACTCGCTCTAGCCAGGCCGATGTGCGTCCGCTTGCGCCGGGAGACCCACTCGGCAGGCGCAGCCCGATCTCGCACGTGGGATCGGCCTCGGCACCAGGTGGCTACTCCTCTCCCTCAAGCACTCAGGAACAGCTGAGTAGTAGAGGTGATCGCTGCTCGCGGGCTTCAGCATCAGTATTCGCCTTCGCCGTTCTCCACCCTGCTCGCTAGACGATTGGTCGCTGCTAGAGGCCGCCAGAGCCAGAATCGGCAAGGAAGCAGCAAAGCAGGACGGCTGATCAGCGTGAGTGGCAGGCTAATCCGCAAGGCATTCGACCAGAGCCAGATGAGGTCTGCCGAAATGTCCGTGCGGTGAGTGCCTCCGCAGCCAGAGGAAGCACTTCATCCAAGCAGTAAGACCTTGGTGCGAGTTCACTCCTCTCCCTGCTGCCCGACCTAGTCCGCGAGCGACGTCCCGGGCTCGTAGCCGCCTTCGATGTCGCCCTCATAGACGAGGAGGGCGTCCTTCAAGAGCTTCGCCAGGCTCATGCCGTGGCTGTCGGACAGCGCCCGCATCCTCTCGGCGAAGTGGCCGCGGATGGCCACGGTGAGGAGGTCGGCGTGCACACGGGGCCGCGAACGGCGCGCCACGTGCGCCTGTGTGCGGCTTTCGGCCGCGGTCTGGGGCTGTGCCGCGGCTGCCTGCGCTTCGCGGCGCTGTGGGCGCGTTTGGGCGGTCTCTCGTGGGCCTTGACTTCCTGGCCAACATCCTCCCCAATGACTTATCGGAACCACGGCGCGAGTCAAACGGGAGGCAGCGATCGCGATAGCGAAGCGGCGGGTGGGATATCTGCCGAACGTCACACTCTAGCTGCTTGGGGTGGCGCAAACACTGTGGTCAATCGCCCCACCGCCTCCCGGTTCATCCGCGTGTCCGAGTGCAGGTATTTCGCAGTCGTCTGGAGATCCGCGTGTCCCAGAAGCTCTTGGACGGTGCGCACGTCCACGCCGCTGCGGATCAGACGGGTAGCGAAGGTGTGGCGAAGGCGGTGAGGTGTGATCCCATCCTGACCGAGGACTGCGTTCCTGAGGATATGGCTCAGCATTCGGCCGACGACACGCCCGTTGATGGGATGGCCTCCGATACGACTGACGAAAAGGTTATTGCTCTCTGCCTCGGGCCGGCACGCGAGGTACTCCCGGATCGCCCGAACCACAGGCGCGGTCAACGGCACTACTCGCTGCTTAGCCCCCTTCCCCCGCACCAACAACTGCCCGTTCTCCAGGTCGAGATCGTCGAGGGTGATGGCGGTGATCTCGCTTCGACGAAGTCCGACGAAGAGCAGCAGGGCCAACATCGCCCGGTGCCAGGGGGTATGAGCCGCCGCTAGCAGTGCACTGGTCTGCTTCTCGCTCAGACAAGCGGGCAGGACCTGTGCCACCTTGGGCAAGGGCACCCCGCGGGCGGGATTGATGCCAGCTTGCCCTGTGTCCTGAAGAAAGCAGTAGAAGGATGACAGGCCCGCGAGCTTTCTCCTCACCGTCACCGGCGCGGCGCCCTTCAGACTGAGCGCGAACTGCACCACCATCTCGCGCCTCACTTGGTCGGGAGAGTCAACTCCCGGGTACCGTTCGGCCAGGAACTCCCGGAACCGCCGCAGGTCGCGCGCGTACGCCTTCATCGTGAGGGGCGAGTAGCCGCGGTAGGATTCGAGGTAGTCGAGGAAGGCGGGCACGGCATCCTCGAAACCGATTCGAGTGGCTGACGCCCGGTCCGGCACGGCCGCGCTGACTGGCATGCTCAGGCCTCCTGAGGGTGGGCTATCGTGCTTATTCGTTCCTCATGTGGGCGCACAAGTCAAGGGACGGCTGGGCCCATAAGATAGAGCTATGGGCCCAGTCCCAGCGCACAGGCAGCCCACCTGGACGGCGCTTCGGGGGCGAGAGGGGCGAAATCGAGCCGAGGCGCCTCTCCGGCGATCCTCGTGGGCCTGGGGGCAATTTGCCGCTGGCGCAGCGGCGCCGAAATGGCAGGTTGTGGCAGGTTTTTCGGTTTTCGAGAGGGGGTGGGGAGCATCGGCGCCACACCCGGGGGCACAGTCGCGACAGCGCTGGTGCTGTGGTGAGGTGATAGGACTCCCGGGCGACACAAACCTCGAAAGCGCCGCAGGGCCCTCTGAGAGACGATTCTGAAGCCCTGCGGTGAAAAGCACCAGCGTGGCAGCGGAGCTATGTGGCGGCTTGTGGCGGGTTCTGCGTGTTTTCGCGGGGCGCCCGGGCAGGGTCGGGTCTTTCCTTCCGGAGGACGGGAGACATAGGGTGGCCGTGCTCCTCCCTGCCGTCGCGGTGGTGGGCTTGGTGTCGTGGTGGTTGGCAGGCGCGGGGCCGCGGGCGGCTACACCGGCGCAGGTACGGCCCCCCCTACTTACGTGCAGCATCCCGGCCCTCAACGAGACGGCGAACGTCGTCAAGGGTCACTCTGGCGCGGAGAACCTGTATCTCCTTGGCCAGCGTAGGACGCAGCATGGACTTCGCCAGGCGCGACTTCGAAGAGGTGAAGTCGGCGAAGAAATCAGCCAGGTCCTGAATCCTGCGTCTGACGTATTCCTCGCGCACGTTTCGCTCGCGCTTGGCCCGCCAATACATGACGCGCAGGGCTTCCCGCGTCATCAGGTCATGTGGAAAAGCAGAGTTCCACGCTGCAGCCAGATCCTGCCAACTGATCCGCTGGCCGCCCGTGTCGAACTCGCCTTCCAAGAGGGGAAGCGGGGCCACAACCCGTTCAGCTACAAAGCCAAGAATGCGGAGCCGCCGCTCAAAGGGCTTCTTGTAGACGCGTTTGGAGCCGTCTGGTCCCGCCGATTCGGGACCTGTCGCCCCATCCAAAGCGGCCGCTCGCTCGTGTACGAACTCGAGGACGAGCGGCAATTTCGTCTCTATGAACTCATCCACTGCGGACTCGAAATCCTGGCGTGCGATGTCCTCGTCGTGCCCTATCATGAAGTAGTCTTCCGGACGCACCAGCCTGCGGATGAGCTCAGGGACGCGCGGGATGCCGTGCTGCTTCTCTTTCCTGCGCCAGACGTGACGCACGAGTCTCACGAGTTCTCTATCTGTCATCTGGCTCGGGCCATACCGTATAAATTGATACGCAACAGCCTAGCGTATCATACCCCGTAACGGACCGCCACGCAATGGAGTCGAGCATGACAGACTGTGCGACAGTGTCGGTGTCAGAGGCCGCGAAGCTACTTGGCGTCGGACGCCTCGCCGTATACCAGGCAGTGAGGGAAGGCCGACTACCGGCACTGCGGATCGGGAGTAAGCCGAAGTTCCGCATACCTCGCCTGGCCATTGAGCAGCTGCTGCGGAATCCGGCCGAGTGGCAGAGGGGGGCAGAGGAGTGAGCGCAGGCCGGGGGTCGAGCGGGGCACGCGGCCACTGCTTGACCGCATCGCGTACCACTACAGGGGGAGCGCGCGGTTGACCACCGACCGTGGCACGAGCACAGGTGCTGCAGACTTGGCTCGGCGGGAGCGGGAGCTAAGGCAAGGCAATGCCGAATGGCAGCGAGAGCAGCTAGCCGCGCGCCTCCATGTCCCTCTCGAGTGCATCAAACCATGCGTGGCTCTGATTGGGCGCATCCACGAAGGCCGGCGGCAGGAGTTCTGTCGGGTCGTGGTGATCGAGCTAGTCAAGGCCGGCGCAGCCGAGGAGGACATTCGCGGTCACATTGGCTACTTCGTGGAAAGCCAGTGCGAGCAACCTCCCCTTGCGAACAGACCGTTTACACACAAGGAAGCAGAGCAGACAATCCGATCAGTCCTTGCGAAGGCGAAGAGGGAGCGCATCCTAGGTCATGGCTGCATTAACCCCGCCAGCCCCCTCCTTGAGTTCTGTCCTTACGGTGCGCCTGAAGGTAGGTACTCCTGTCCATACGTACGCGGGCTTATCAGAGCGCCAAAACGCAAAGGAATCAGCAGCCTGATCGGCGCACTCAATCTCCTCCTTCAGCATCCGGTACCACCCGGATGGTCAGAACGGCAGCGGGCCCGGCGGGCACTCCTCACCTGGACTGTTGCTGCACTCGAACAGCTCAAAGGGTACGGCGGTGCAGAACTGGTGACAAGCGAGGCCGAACTAGTTCGTTACCTCCCTACGAGGACCACACGGCGGACCGTTCGCAGAGACCTCGCGGCCATGCGTGATGCTGGACAGATCCGCTGGGCGAAGGGGAAGTCCCGCAAGGGCCGTGCGGGTCTTCCGCCAGAGGGGGTGAAGATACTACGCCTCTTTCCCGGTGATGCGGCGGTCACAGTCGTGAAGGACGTGTTCCCTACCGCCGAGGAGGATCGCTAATGTGCACGGTCGCCGCCTCCCCTACCAGGATAGCTACCCAGCCCGAACCACGACGCGTGCCCTTCGGGCCACTGTTTCCTGCTGTTTCAGTTATGGGGCCGAAACCAGCGTTTCTGGTCGCGGGAAGTAGTCGATTGAGCCCCATAGAGGAGAGATCGTGAGCGATCAGAGCCGCAAAGGCGCAGTGGACATGCAACTCCCGTGCTCGACAAGCTTTCTTGGTGCCGGAACTCCGCTGTCGCCTGCGACCGGATTGCTGCGCGCGACGGGCAGGTGGTCGCGCAAGGCACACCGTGCTGTGAGCCGATGTCGTCTACTGCCGACGCTACCGGGCCATAGCGGCCGCGGAGGATAGAGAGACATGCGCGCAGGCGAGGGACTGCAGCAAACGGACCCACCGGAGTCGCAAGGGTCACACAGGAAGTGCGAGCGCCCAGCCGGCCAAGCGCGCCTTGAGGCCGTTCTGAGCCAGCCGACGCGGTCACAGCGGCCCACGATCCAGGACGCGCTCCGCCTCCTCGCCGTCTGGGCCGTGAGGGCGGCACGTGGGCGCACGGGGGCGACAGATTCTACTTGACTGTTGGCCCGCCCTGAGCGATGAATGCACAGGCTGAGCCGAGGGAAGGAGTAGATCTGAGGTGGCTGTTGCGGCTGACAGAATGACAGGTTACTGCCCCGCGGTGGGCTACCTCCGCCGCTCCACCGACCGCCAGGAGCAGTCCATCGGCGACCAGCGCAAGGCGATCGAGCGATATGCCCAGGAGCGTGGCTTCGAGGTGCTCGACTTCTACGTGGACGACGCCATCAGCGGGACATCCGCCGACGAGCGCAAGGCCTTCCTGCGTCTGATCGACGATGCCGGCGCCGAGGGCTGTCCGTTCCGCTACGTGCTGGTCTATGACATCAAGCGCTTCGACCGCCTCGACAACGACGAGGCCGGCTACTACCGGTTCCAGCTGCGGCGCAACGGGATCGAGATCGTCTACGTCTCCGAGGGCTTCAACGGCGACGACACGGACGATCTGCTGCGCCCGGTGAAGCAGTGGCAGGCACGCCAGGAGTCCAAGGAGCTCTCGAAGGTGACCATCCGCGGTCTCGTGAGCCGCTCAAACGCGGGCTGGTGGTCCGGTGGGCAGCCGCCCTATGGCTACGACCTTGCCTACTACTCCACCGACGGCCGTTTCCTTGTGACCGTCCGGTACGACTACGACCTGAGCAAGCAGATAGTGGACGAGGACGGTAACGTGGTACGTGTCGTACCCCGGGGCGAGCGGCTGACCTTCAGCAAGAGCGATCGCTGCAAGCTCGTCCCGAGCACACCCGAGCGCGTGGAGACACTCCGCAACATCTTCGCCTGGTACGTGCACCACGGCTGGGGCGCCAAGACCATCGCCGACCGGCTGAATCAGCAAGGCATCCCCTCTCCGCGGAGCGGCCACTGGTCGAAGATGCATCGCGACAAGTGGTCCATGAGTACGATCCGCGAGATCCTCCGCAATCCGGCCTATGCCGGCGACATGGTATGGAACCGGCTGGCCTTCGGGAAGTTCCACCGGGTGGAGAAGGGCAGGGCCGTGCCTCGTCGCCATCGCCCTGGAGCCGGCCCTGAGGAGAACCGGCCCGATGACTGGGTCGTGGTGAAGGACGCGCATCCGGCACTTATCCCGCGGGCGCTGTTCGAGACCGCTCAGGCGAAGAGGGCAGCGCGGCGCACGGCCGCCGGTGGCCACACCTACCCGACCGGCAGCAACCACACCTCTCCGTACCTGCTCAGCGGCCTCATCCGGTGCACGCAGTGCGGCCACAACTGGCAGGGCCACACCGCCGTGAAGGGACGGCGGCGAAAGGACGGCTCGAACGTCCGCACTCCCTACTACCTCTGCGGAGGGTACATCAGCAAGGGCAAGACCTGCTGCCAGCGGTCAGCGATTCCGAAGGAGATGATCGAGCAATGGGTGCTGGAGCAGATCGGCCGCATCATCCAGGATTACCTGGGCAAGGGCGGGGAAGAGCGGGTCCACCAGATGATCCGGCAGGAGCTGGCCGGCGCGAGTGACTTCGACGCATCCGAGCTGTCAGCTGTCCGACGGCGCAAGGCCGAGATCGAGGGCACCATCGACAATCTGCTCGACAACATCACGCCGACGAACCGGGAGTTCGCGGACCGGCGCATTGAGAAGCTGCGGGATGAGATGGTGGAGGTGGAGCGGCGAGAGTCGCTGCTGGTGGAGCAGCAGGACCAGGAGGCGCAGACAGAGGTCTTCGCAGGGCAGGCAATGAGCGTCATCCGGGACTTCGAGCGCCTAGT
>JALGTG010000113.1 GCA_029821495.1 Candidatus Hebobacteria bacterium | reverse complement strand
CGCGCGCCCTCGGCCTTCTCCTTCTTGGCAACCCCCCGCATGTGAGGGGCCGCGGCACGGATGAGGCGGAAGGGCGCGGTATTGTGTACGTCCAGTATGGCCTGCCACTGCTCGTCGGCCATCTTATGAAGCATGCCGTCCCACGTGTATCCGGCGTTGTTGACCAGGATGTTGAGAACGCCGTACTTCGCAATCGTCTCCGCTACCAGTCGGCCGGGGAAGTCCAACGCGGTAACATCGCCGCAGATCGCGATCGCTTCACCGCCTGATTGACATATGGACTGCGCGACGGCATTCGCAGGGCCTTCATCAATATCGCTCACGACGACCTTCGCGCCATGCTCAGCAAAGAGCTCCGCCGCGGCCGCACCGATGCCGCGCCCCGCTCCCGTGATGATGGCGACTTGGCCCTCGAGTAGTCTCTGCACCAGCACCCTCCTTCGCAGCTGCAGTCCGTAGGAGTCCATCTGACCCCGTAGCGTCCCAGAACTCATCACGGCTGTCAAGAAGGAGCGTGCGGGACAGTCTCGTCGGTCCTCGTTACAGGACATTGGCGGAAGGGATTGCGCGACGGCGGCAGAAGACAACTCACGCCGCGCATGCAAGCGCCGTCGAGCCGGTGTGTGCATTGCGCCTCGGACGGAACGGCCGCAGACCACCGACCGACCCTCTTGAGTCGGGGAGGCAGTGACCTTCAATGTCTGCGCGCCGCACCTTCCTGTGGTCCACTATCGTCGGCTGCACTAGTGTTGCTGGTGGCGAAGACCATACGTGTGATAGGAGATACAGCCAATCGCTCGACGTGCTGCATTCTGTCTCTCTGGAGGGATTGCCGCGCTGGCCCTGTCCAGCGCGTTCGCCTGGTCCGCTGAGCGACCCAAGGAGACGACTAGCGATTCCCCCCGTATCACGGCCGTTGTTGTCAGGGCCGCGCCGGTGATGGATGGCCTCCTCGACGACGCCTGCTGGCAGGTTGCCACCCATATAGACGGCTTCTGGCGAGAGGACGTCGATGCCCCGGAGATCGAGCCCACGGAGGCATGGATCTGCTACGACTCGAATGCGCTCTACGTGGCATTCCGGTGCCACGATTCCACGCCCTCGGAGATCCGGTGCGACCAGGCCAAGCGCCAGGGATCTCTGCGCAGCGATGATCGCGTCACCGTGGTGCTCGACGTCGAGAATGCGGGGCGCAATTCCTACCAGTTCCGCGTGAATCCCGCGGGAACGCAGCAGGACCGCGTGCCGGGCGGGACATCCGAGAAGATCGAATGGAAAGGCGATTGGCGCGCCGCGGCGCAGATCGATGAAGGTGGATGGACTGCCGAAGTGGCGATTCCTTTCGCGTTCTTGCGCTATCCGCAGGGGCAGGACTGCTTCCGGATTACCCTGGAGCGCCAGCTTGCGCGGGAGGACGATGACTCCGTCTGGCCTCGCTCGTACGCCCGACGTCAGGACCCTGGCGAGTGCGCGCGGCTGACCCGGATCGAGACGCCTCCGGTCCCCTTCCGCTACGTCCTCATGCCCTACCTGCTGTCGGTCATGTCTGAGGACGAAGAAGACCGCGATGCCATCGTCGGAGGGATCGACTTCAAGGGTACTCTGCCAAACAGCATCGTCGGACTGGCGAGCTACAGGCCGGACTTCCGCAATCTCGAGGACGTCGTCGAGACCATAGACTTCACGTTCGTCGAACGCTACCTCCCGGAGTACCGGCCCTTCTTCCAGGAGGGCAGTGGATACATGCCTGGTGGCGAGCGGTCGTGGGCACCGGTCGATCTCTTCTACAGCAGGCGGATCGAGGAGTTGGACTGGGGCGTGAAGGGATTCGGCACCGTCGGCTCCCACCGCTTCGGATTGCTGGACGCATATCGGCGCGGTGGCGAGAACCACTTGGTCTGGAACTACCAGCACCTCTTCGACACCGAAGGCAGCGTTGGATTCGCGGGCGTCGAACGGCGCGTACCGGGCGAGCCGGACAACTCCGCCTGCAGTCTGGGCACTTACTGGAATCACCCCTTCACAGGCGGCAGTCGCTCCTTCGCGGCCGACTGGTATCAGAGCCGGACCGAAGGTGAGGGCGGAGACGACGAGGCAGTCTACGTGCAGAGCAGTGTCTGGCGCCGACAGGGCCTGGGCGGATGGCTCGGGTACAGCGCTGTGGGTTCGCAGTTCCGGGCCGATGACGGCTACGTCCCCGATCCGGGTGTGCGCAGATTCTCGGCCGGGGTTTCCCACCAACGGTCGTACGATGTGGGATCCCTGCAGGACTCCGACTGGTACCTGAACCTCGAGGCCGGGGAGTCCGACGAGGGCGCTCGGCGCAGACTCAGCCTCGACCACGGCCGAGAATGGCGGAATGGGTGGGAGCTCCGGGCCGGCATGAGCCGTGGGAAACGGGACGGGTTCGACGTGGTCAGCAATGCCCTGGGCATCGGCTGGAACAGCCGCGACATGTACCGCCGCGGCGATGTAGGCTTCTCGTGGGGCGAGCGTTTTGGCGAACCCTATCGCTACTGCACTCTCAGGCAGGGATTCCGGCTGGGGCCACGTTGGTCGGCCGATGTGAGCGCCGAGAGGGTGTTCGCGGCCGATCTCGATGACGACGGAAACATCGTTCCCCCGGAGCAGACCCAGCAGCTGGTCCTGACTACCACCTACGACATCAGCGATGAGAAGTCGGTCAGCGGGAGGTTCGTGAAAGGCGAGTCTGGCGCCAACTTCTACGCCGCCTATCGACAGCGCGCCAGACGAGGCATGGACCTGCTCGTGGTGGCAGGAGATCCGAATGCCGACGAATGGACCAGCCGCCTCGCCGTGAAGGCGATGTGGTGTTTCTGACAGGGGAGCCAATGCCGCGTGCCGCGAGGGGTGCTCGTCGGACAGGCTTGACATCCAGCTTCGATGACAGCTACCTTTGTCGGGGGAGCTGCTCTTCGTTGGCTTAGGACGGTGCTCCTTCGGGCGCGGGCTACCTCGCATCGAGTCCTCGCGAGGCCTCCCACGCAAGGCAGACCGGGGTGAGACATGAGCAAGCTAGCAGACATGCACGCCGCGCTTCAGTGTCGCCAGCCCGCGGGGGCAGTGCCCCTTTGGGAGCTGGAGTTCCACCTCTGGGACCAGTTCTCCGGGCGACACATGGTCCTCGGCGTCGAGATGCAGGAGCTGAGCCCGGCCGAGCAGAATCGGGCGCTGCGCGAGAACGCTGAGATCATCACAGCCGTGTCTACGGAGTTGCAGTTCGCCGCAGTGACCCTCCCAGGACCCTTCTGGGAGCAGGCCCCCGGGCAGCTCGCCTACTACGTGCTTCCCGACGGAGCGCGTGAGGAGCAGGCGCGAATCCTCCGAGAGACAGGGCCCGATGATCTCATGCTCGTCGCCACTGCGGGGGCCATCATCTCCCCGCCGGGCGGCCGAGGCTACGAGCAGTTCATGTACATGCTGTTCGACGCGCCCGAGGAGATCGAGGCATTCGCACAAGGCGCGCTCCGGAGCGGGGTAGAGCAGGCGAAACGCCTGCAGGACCTAGGCATGGACGCAATCGTCTGCCCGGCCGACATCGCCGACAACCACGGACCGTTCTGCCGCCGGGAGCAGATGGAGCGATTCGTCTTCCCGTACCTGAGGGAATGGGCGGCGGCGCTTCGGGAGATGGGGCTCTACGCGATCCTGCATACCGACGGGATGATCGAACCGATTCTCGAGGACCTGGCGTCGAGCGGGCCGCATGCCATTCAGGCGCTGGACCCGATTGCCGGCGTGGATATCCGGCGTGTGAAGCGCGCCATCGGTGACCGCCTCTGCCTCTGCGGGAACGTGGACTGCGGCCTCCTCCACAACGGCCCGGCCGGCCGAGTGTACGAGGAAACGCGCGAGTTGCTGCGAGACGTCAAGGTCGGGGGCGGCTTTGTGCTGGGGGCGAGCAACGCCGTCTTTCGGGAAGCGCCGCCCGAGCATTACCGCGCGATGGTCGATGCCTGGCGCGATCACGGAGCCTATTGACAGGACGCAGAGTGCCTCACTCGCTCTGGCGCTGGCCCGGGCAGGGGAACGAAGCTCACCGACGAAGCGTGCCGCTCGCGGGCGCACGGCTCTTGGAACGGTACCCGGAAGTGGGCGCTTGAGGATCGGCTTGGCAGAACTCGTACCTGTAGTGGAATTGCCCAACCTCAGGCTTTCCCCACTCCTAGAAGAGATCTGTGCAGACTTGCGAGACAGGAGGGACCGTGGCTGGCCACGTCGAGTTCGATCATGGGTCGCACTTCCACGCGCTCTATGAGCATGTCCCGCGGGAGTTCGCCTTCCGCGCCACCACGCCAACAGAGGTGCAGGCCTGGCAGAACGCGTTTCGCCCGCGTCTGCGTGACCTCCTCGGCCTGGTGGCCATGGAGTCGGACTTGCGCGGACACACGCCGAGAGCGACGAAGGTGGACGAGAGCGATGAAGGTGACTACCGAAGGGAGAGGTGGCGGCTGCTGACGGAGCCGGATGTTCCCCTTCCCTTCTGGCTGCTCAGGCCAAAGGCCGCCCAGGGCAGACTGCCGCTGGTGCTGACACCTCACGGCCACAACAAGCCCGACATCTACGCTGGCATCGTCGAGAACGAGGATGAGTCCCGGTCGATGCGCGAGGGCGAGCGTGACATCGCGGTGCAAGCAGTGCGGCAGGGGTACATCGCGATTGCGCCCACCACCCGCGCCTTCGGAGATACCAGGACACAGGAGGACAGAGAGAGGGACGCTCTGAGCTCCTGTCGCACCGAGTTGATGCACGGGTTGCTGGTAGGGCGCACGCCGATCGGTGAGCGGGTGTGGGACATATCGCGTCTGATCGATTGGGCGGCTACCCGCGATGACGTCGACGCTTCCCGTATCGCGATCACCGGCAACTCCGGCGGCGGAACGGTATCTCTCTTCGCCGCCGCCTGCGAGGAGCGCATCGCGGTGGCGGCTCCCAGCTGCTACTTCTGTACCTTCGCTGGAAGCATAGGCACGATCCATCACTGTGACTGCAACTACGTGCCGGGCATGCTACGCCTGGGAGAGATGTATGATGTGGCGGGGCTGATCGCGCCTAGACCGGTATGCATGATCGCGGGAAGGGAAGACGAGATATTCCCGATAGAGCACGTACATAAGGCCTTCGGCCATCTGAAACGGATCTACGAAGTGGCGGGAGTCCCAAGGCGCTGCGAGTTGTATGTGGGAGATGGTGGGCACCGCTACTATGCAACGGGCGCCTGGCCCTTCATCAACAAGTGGTTTCAGACCTGATGCGGTACACATGGCAGCGGCAGTGTGACGATCAGCCTGCGGCCGGAGGCCCCGCCATTAGCTGCCGCAGAGGAGCGGATGCTGCGAAGGCTCAAGCAAGACTCTCCAGAATGCCCCGATGGGCTATCTGCGGGACACAGCGCACGCGATTGAGCTGGAGACAGCTGACCTGGAGGTCGCCGAGCGAGACCGCATCAGGCAGACCGTGTCTAGTTGACGTGTGAGGAGCTGGAGTATGAGCGCTGTCCACGACCAGAAGTGGGTACTGGACTACTGGCGGAACAAGAACGAAGCAGCTATCTGCACGCTGGTTCCGGAGAGCTGGACGTACCACAACAAGCCCGAGCATGAGATGATGGAACTGGCGGCCGAGGTCATCTCCTCCTGGGACACCTCGGACCCGACGTTGCCGCCATGCCTCGATCCGAACTTCGGTACCTTCACGATGGCGCTTCCGTGGGGCGGAGAGGTTGTCGAGCAGGAAGACTCGTATGACTACATCAAGCCCGTCTCCGACAGCATCGACGAGATCCTGGACATCGTCCCGAGCGACAACCCTCACCTCGAGCGCGCGATAAGAGTGTACCGAGCCGTGTGCGAGCGCACCGGCCGCCGCGACATTCGCTTCATGAGCCCCGACCACCAAGGGGTCCTGAGCACTGCGGCGATGATCATGGATCAGTCTGCTCTCTTCATGGCCATGATGACCGAGCCCGAGAAGGTCCATCGCTTTCTCGATCGTGTGTGCGCGGCGAACCTCTCCTTCATCAGGGGCCTGATCGAGGGGGCCGGGCGCCTGGACGGCAACTTCTGGCCGGCCATCTGGTTGCCGCACTCAGTGGGGATCATGGTCGTCGAAGACATGATGCCTCTGATGTCCGGGCCGCTGTACAAGGAGTTCGGCCTGCCGTACCTCAAGAGATACGCTGATGAGTTCGGCGGCGTGTTCTTCCACTGCTGCGGCCGGTGGACTCAGCACATGCAGAACCTGGCCGAGGCGGACCTGAACCTGCTCGGCTTCGAGTATCACCATCCTTTCGTATCGCTGGAAGACATCCAGGCGCACTTCGATGATGCCGTTGTCGTGCCGATGCTTGGCATCGTGGATGAGCAGAGCTACCCGGACTACAGGACGTTCGCCCGACACCTGATCGCGATGCGGAAAGACGGCGTGCGTCTCTGGTTCGCCAGCTCGGTGGAACGCGGGCTGCGACCGGAGGAGATGCTCTCTCTGACAGAGAGTCCTGGGAGCGGCTGACCCGGTTGGCCCGCGGTCACTCACGGCTATTCGGGGTCCCAGGCGCCCCCCATTCGCATTCGAGATGCGCAAGGGCTTCGCTTCTGGAGCTACAGCTCTGCCAGTCCTTGAAAACTGCGCTACAAGCCGGTGCATGGCACTCCGTCCAGAGGAGTGGAGAGTGGTGCGGGTGAAGTCGCTGTTGAGGCGAAGCCAGTGGTGGAGATCTCTCTGCGAGACGTAGAGCGGATGCGCGCGCAGCGATGGCGCACGGCCTCGGCGCGACAGATTGGGAGCGAGCGAGGCGCGGCCAGATTCATCTGCGAGTTGGGGTTCGTGCTCCTGATGTCCATCCGGGGCGCCGAGCTTCCCTCAATCCAGGCCGCGAGCAGAGACCGGTGGGCCTGGTGGGACTGGAAGCAGACGCTGCCGGGCCGGAAGGCGTGCTACTATGCTAAGATCCTGCGCCGTCGGGGCACGTTCGTCGCGTGGGCTTCTACGCCGCCTATGCCGACTCGCGGCCGTACCGGCGGCTGTATCGCGATGGCCTGCTGGATCGTGCTGAGAAGCGAGTCATGGACATCCTCGACAGGCGGGGGCCGCTCATGACGCGGGAGGTGCGCTTGGCGTTCGGCGCGCGCAGCAGAGAGAACACACGCCGAGTCAAGAGCGTACTAGTGAATCTTCAAACGCGGTTCCTTATCACGACGGCGGGCGGGGATACCGCAGGCTGGAGCCACCATCGCTGGGATCTTGTAGAGCGGTGGGTGCCGCCGCGCTCCCTGATGACGGCAAAGACCCTCTCTCGTGAGCAGGCCCGCGCGCAGATCATGGAGGGCTTCGTGTACAACATGATTGTGACGACGCCCGCCGATGTCGCGTGGGTCTTCGGCTGGCAGAGGTCGGAGGTTGAGTCTCTCGTCTCGGAGCTACGGGAGCAGAACAGAATCGACACCGCGTGGGTGGGCGAGCTGGAAGGGGAGGTGCTAGTGCCGGCAGCGCCTGAGGACCGCGGGTCGGGTAGGGGATGATGGGCGTGCACCCTCCCTCGTTCCAGGCTCCCACCCCGCCCTCAACGGCCAGACGCCTGCGGGCGCAAGCCTGGCTAGGCGTGCGGTTCTATCTGGGGCTGGGAGCCCCTGCCGTTCGCCGAGCATTCGCCGATTGCCAAGTCCGCGCCGCGGCCGGGCGCGAGCCCGAGATGATACGGACGCTGCTCGGCCTTCATCGCGGCCTGTCCGGCGAGGCTGCTGGCAGCGTGGCGACCATCAACTTCAGATGTTCCCTCATCACGCTGGCCCGGAGCGGTGAGAGAATCTTCTTCAAGGAGTTTCCCCGAGTACACGCGCTGCACGACCTCGAACGCGCTCTGCGATGCTCTCGAGCGGACCGGGCCTGGCGGGCGGCGCACTTGCTGCCGCGGGTGGGTATACTGACGCCGCGTCCGGTCGGGACCGCCCGCGCGCGGTCGGAGAACGGCATTCCCGTCGAGTACCTTGCGACCGAGTGGGTCGAGGGCGGGATGCCTTACCACGTACGCGTGCGAGAGGCCGGCGGGGACCGCGATGCGCGGGCTACGTTGCTGCAGGAGTTCGCCGGTCGGCTCCGCTTCTGGCACGACTGCGGAGTCTACCTCCGCGATCTCGTGACCAACGTCCTCACGCGGGAGTCACATGGAGGGCGGGAATACTGGCTTACCGATCTCGACCAGCTTCATCCGGCGCGCCGGCTGACTCGTCGGCGCCTCCTACATCAAGTCCGCCAGCTCGCGCGCTGGTGCGGTCCCCTGACGCCGGATGAAGCGCGCGCGACTGTCCTCGGGTACCTCGGCACTGTGCACGGCAACACGGCCGTGGCGATAGAGCACGCGCTGCTGACTACTCAACCCGCTCCGGGTCCGTAGAGGCACTGCTGGTCCGCGACCTCCTCACTCTATCCGCTCGCAATAGCTCCCGTACTCCGCTCAGCGCCTCTTCGACCGCTATGGCCTCAATGCAGCGACGGTCTGTGCAAGTATTGGCCCGCGGGCACTCCGGGCCCAGTTCCCACTCGGGACAGGCATCGCGCCGATGGAGGACGACCTGAGGAAGACCGCGATGGGCGACGAACCCTGGGTCGGTAGGGCCGCTCAGGATCACGGTCGGTGCGCCCATTGAGGCGCCGACGTGGAGCACTCCAGTATCTCCTGTAACAAGCACATCTGCGCGTTCGAGCAGAGCGGCAAGCTCCTTGAGCGACAGCGCTGGGAGAGGGACCGCAGTGCCCTGTGAGGCGCGCGTGATTGCCTCCGTTAGCTCGGGTGAGTCTGGGCTCGTGACGACGGCGCAGTTCGCCTGATCCTCTTCGTGCAGGCGCCTGGCGAGCGCGGCAAAGCGTTCGGCCGGCCAGCGTTTGGCCGGGACGCGGGCCGCGGGATTCAAGAGCACCAAGCGCTCCCCTTCACCCAATCCGGCATCGTCGAGAGTCGCGTTCGCCGCCGCGCGACTCTCCTCGTCTACGGGCAGCGGACAGTACGCAAAGGGGGCCGATATCCCGGCGAGTGACGAGAGGCGGTTCATCCTCTCGATTAGATGGCCTTCTTGGGGCACCGGTCGGTCGGCCGGCTCGCGCACGTTGTACCAGTGGGAGGTTCCCTGGCGATACAGGCCGAGGCGCCACCGCGCGCCGCTGAGCCAGGCGACGAGCGCCGTGCGCTTGCTGCCGTACAGGTCGAGCACAAGATCGGGGCGCTGTCGGCGCGCCCATGCAGTCAGGCTCGCCCACGCTCTGGCCTGGCTCAGGGGACCCCCTCTTCGGTCCAGCGCTTGCAGCCTCTCGATGAACCGGTGGCCTGCGAAGACGTCGGCGTAACGCGAGTCGCAGACCACACACACGCGGCCCTCGGGATATGCACCGCTTGTCGCCCTGATGGCGGGCAGACGGCAGATGCTGTCGCCAAGCAGGTTGCAGGCGAATACGAGGATCGTGCTGACACCTGGCAGGGCGTCGAGGGGAGGCATCGTGTGATCGGAGCGGCCTGCTTTCATGCGAGTCCCTGGCGAGCACTGTGGAGCATGTTCGGCGAGCATTATACCATGCGCGCTCCGAAGCCGAACGATGTCGGGGCGAGCCAGCGGGCAAGCCGACGGGCAGGCCGGTGGCGGTGCGCTTGATCCTGCAACGCACCACCGAGCCGCTTCGTTGACACCCATTCCCGCAAACTGGTACTATAGCCGGACCGGACTCCGCCTGGCGAACAGGCGACGGCGCTGAACGCAGGCAAGGCTGCCGGGCCGAGATGTCCGCGTGCCCCGGGCTGGGTCTCCTGTCGCTGGCGGATGGGCGATCTTGGGCCTGGCAGTCGCTGGAGCGCGGTGCTGCCGTGGTCCTGCCGGGAGAGAAGCACGCGAGGCGCTCCCAAGAGGACCCCGGTCGCTATTGGGCTCAATCTCAAGGGCAGTAGGAGGTCGCAATGCAGGATCAGCTGGCTGCGCACTGTCTGGTGGGGCTCATCCACCCTATGGCGTATCCCGAGGTGATGGCAGGAGAGGGGCCGATCCTCGAGACTCTATCGCAGATCGCGACCGACTCGTTCTTTTCGGCGGTTGAGGTGACTCGCATGAAGGACCCGAAGGTGCGCTCAGAAGCCGCCGAGATGCTGGCGACGGCAGGAATGGATGTCATCTTCGCCGCGCAGCCAGCGCTGCTGGGCCAGGCGTTGAGCCTCTCCGACCTCGACTCGGCAAAGCGCCAGAAGGCCATTGACGCGTGCAAGAAGATGATCGACGAGGCCTACGAGCTGGGTGCGTCCATCATGGCAGTCGTCAGCGGCCCGGACCCCGGCGAGGCCGCCCGAGACCAGGCGACTGAGGCCCTGGTGAATTCCCTCAAGCAGCTATGCGCGGACGCCCAGGAGAAGGCCGAAACGCGGATGCTGACGATCTCGCTGGAGAACTTCGACCGCGATGTGGATAAGCGGTGCCTCGTTGGGCCCACAAAGGAGGCCGCGCAGATCGCGGAGGCGATCAGGAGCGAGTACAGCAACTTCGGGCTAACGATCGACCTGAGCCACCAGCCTCTGTTGAGAGAGAGCGTGGAGGAGATGGTGCTTGCCGCGGTCGATCACCTCGTACACGTGCATATCGGCAACTGCGTCATTGGCGACACCAGCCATCCCGCGTACGGCGATCAGCATCCTCGCTTCGGCGTGCCGGGCGGTGCAAACGGGCTGGAAGAGCTCAAGCGGTTCCTGGAGGCCCTCATCTACGCTGGATACTTCAAGCGGAACACACCTTCCAGCATGCCGGTGGTGAGCTTCGAGGTGCGACCCCAGGAGGGCGAGAAGCCCGAGCTGATCATTGCCAACTCCAAGCGTGCCCTCACTCAGGCCTGGGCACGGCTGTAGCCGGACTGGAATGCGCGTCCATCCAAGGAGACTATAGTGCGAGCGATGCGGCGGCCCTATGGCGTGCTGCTCCTGCCAACCGACGAGACTGACATGGCGGCGGCTGGGGCCCGAGCACGCTGGCGTGTGACGAACAGCTGCGCGGCTGACCGCGGCGGCGCTGATCCTGCACTGGCAGCGAGCGAAGCCTTGCCAAGGGACGGCCTCGAACCGCGCGCGGAGGCGGCCGCCGACCTGAGTTGGACCTTGCTGATGCCGGCCGGGGACCCGCCGGCGGGGTTGAGGGGCGAGAGTCCGACGCATCTTGCGAGTGTGGAGGCCTTACCACGATGATCACCTACAACCTCGAGGACTACGTCTTCGATCTGCCCGCTTTCTTCCCCATGTCGCTGTTCGATCGCATCACAGACGTGCGCGTCAGGCGGCACCAGTTGATCCTCCAGGAAGCGGCGCGGCGCAAGCGACGCACGGATCTTGCGCCGGAGGGGCGACTTGTTCTGCTGGCCGCCGATCATCCCGCGCGCATGCTCACCGCGGTGGGCGAGAACCCGATCGCGATGGGCGATAGGCACCAGTACTTAGGGCGCATTCTGCGCATCATTGCGGCCGCGGGGGTTGACGGCATCATAGCCACAACCGACATAGTCGAGGACCTGCTGATCGTGAACGGGCTGGTCCGCGAAGCGGGAGGTCCGAGTTTCCTCGATCAACGCATCCTCATCGGCTCTATGAACCGATCCGGCCTTGCCGGTTCGGCTTGGGAGACCGATGACCGCTTGACCTGTTTCACTCCGGATTCTCTGGACGATCTGAATCTGGACGGCGGCAAGGTCGTTGCCCGGATCTGCCCCGAGGAGCCGGAACTCACGAACCGCACGCTCCAGTACTGCGCCAGCGCGATCTCTGGATGCAACGAGCGCGGCCTTCCGACCCTTGTAGAGCCGGTCCCGGTCGCCAAGGTGAACGGGCGATTGCGGCTCAGGCGCGCGGTGGCCGACATCGTGCGGGTAATAGGCGTTGCCTCCGCGCTCGGGGACTCCTCCCGAGGGCTGTGGCTCGAGGTCCCCTACTGCGAGGGGTTCGAGCGCGCGGCCCGCAGCACGAGCCTGCCGCTGCTGGCCGTCGCCGGCGCCGTGACCGACGATCCCACTCCGATGCTAAGTCAGCTTTCGGATGCAGTGCGCGCCCGCACGAACGTCCGCGGCGCGCTGATGGGACGCAGCGTGCTCTTCCCGGCCGATGATGACCCGATGTCTTTCGCTCTCGCCGTCAGCGCAATCGTCCGCGAAGGGCGTGAGACGGAGGACGCCCTGGATCGTCTGATGGCCAGCCGCAACCAGAACCTCGACTCGCTCACCAGGTGGCTCACGCGGTAGAGGAGAGTTGGCATGGCGCTTCAGGGGAACCTCTTGGTGGGGCAGTCCGGCGGTCCGACTGCGGTCATCAACGCGAGTCTGGCCGGCGTGGTCGAAGAGTCAAAGAAGCATCCCGAGATCGCTGCCCTGTACGGGGCCATACACGGCGTTGAGGGCCTCCTTGAGGAGGAGATGGTCGATCTCCGCGCGGAGGACGACGAGGCGATCTCCCTCCTGTCCGATACTCCCTCCGCGGCCTTGGGGTCTTGTCGTAGGAAGCTGACCGACGCCGACTACGAGCGCCTTCTCGGAATCCTCAAGGCCCACACCATCCGCTACTTCTTCTACATCGGCGGCAATGACTCCGCTGACACCTCGCACCGCATCGGGCGCCTTGCGGACGCGGCCGGCTGGGAGATGCGCGTGGTGAGCATTCCCAAGACGGTGGACAACGACCTCGCCTACACCGACCACTCTCCGGGCTACGGGAGCGTGGCGCGCTTCAATGCAATGGCCGCTCGCGACGCGGGACTCGACACGCTCGCGCTGCACAATGTTGACAAGGTCAAGATACTCGAGACGATGGGCCGCAACACAGGTTGGATCACCGCCGCCACCGCGCTGGCGCGGGAGCAGCCCCACGATCCGCCCCACCTGATCTACCTCCCCGAGCGACCCTTCGATGCCGACCGCTTCCTGTCGGCCGTCGACGATCGGGTGGCGGAGGGGAACGGATGTGTCGTGGCCGCGTGCGAGGGCCTGCGAGACGCGGACGGCAACGTCCTGGCATCCTTCAAGCACACTCTTGGCACCGACTCGTTCGGCCACCAGCAGCTTGGCGGAGTGGGCGACTACCTGGTCAACCTGATCGCGGATCGACTCGGCATCAAGGCGCGGTTCGACAAAGCTGGCACCATCCAGAGAGTCTTCGGGCTGGCTCAGTCCGGCGTTGATGTCGCCGAGGCGAAGATGGTGGGAGCGGCGGCGGTTGCACGCGCGTGCGAGGGCGTGACCGACAAGATGGTCACCCTCGAGCGCGTGAGCCGGAGCCCGTATCGCTGCGAGACTGGCTTGGCGCCACTGGAGAACGTGGCCAACGCGGAGCGCCCCGTGCCCGACGAGTTCATCAACGAGAACGGCGATCACGTCACCCCCGCCTTTCTCGACTACGCGCGACCGCTCATAGGCGCCCCCCTTCCTCCCTACGCGCGGCTGAAGATGCGGCGGGTGGCCAAGCTTCTGTCAGACTAACCGGGGAACGCGCCGGTCTACTTCGACTCAAGGAAGGATTCGCCATGCCCAGGGCCGACGGGCGAGCCAACGACGAGCTCCGGCCAGTCACAATAAGCACCGGCTACAACAAGTACGCCGAGGGGTCTTGTCTGGTGGAGATCGGCGACACGGTGGTGATCTGCACTGCGTCTGTGCTCAACGAGGTCCCTCGGTTCCTCGTCGGCACGCAGCGAGGGTGGGTGACGGCAGAGTACGGGATGCTGCCCAGGGCCGGCTCCGAGCGGACTCCGCGCACTCGCCTGATGGGGAGCGGCCGAACCCACGAGATTCAGCGGCTCATCGGGCGCAGCCTGCGCGCAGTGGTGGACCTGGACGCGCTCCGAGAGCGCTCGGTGACGCTCGACTGCGATGTCCTCCAGGCCGACGGCGGCACCCGCTCGGCCGCCATAACGGGCGGATACGTCGCGCTCGTCGAGGCGCTCCGCCGGCTTCAAGCGGACGGCGCCTTCCCCAAGTCGCCCGTCTTTGACTCCGTTGCCGCGGTGAGCGCCGGCGTCGTCTCCGGCGACACAGTGCTCGACCTGTGCTATGCCGAGGACAGCACTGCGTCGGTTGATATGAACGTGGTGATGACCGGCGGCGGCAAGTTCGTCGAAGTCCAGGGCACCGCGGAGGGAATGCCCTTCACCCGCGAGCGCATGGACGAGATGCTCGACCTCGCCGCGGCCGGCATCAAGCGGCTCTTGTCCGCACAGAGCCGCGCCCTCGAGGAGATCGGCCTCTGATGCCGGCTCGGCCTGCTTCCCGCGGCCGCCCTGTCGTCGTCGCCAGCCTCAACCGCGCCAAGGCCAGAGAGATCGCATCCATCTTGGAGGATGAGGACCTCGGGTTCGAGGTGCTCAGCCTTGCCGACGTGTCGGACTCGACACCTCCACCCGAAACGGCGACCACCTTCGCCGCCAATGCCCTCGCGAAAGCTCGATGGGCCGCCCGCGCCACCGGCCTGCCGGCTATCGCAGATGACTCCGGGCTGGAGGTAGACGCTCTCGGTGGCCAGCCCGGCATCCGGTCGGCTCGCTTCCTCGGCGAGGGCGCCAGCGACGAGGACCGCTGCCGCAAGGTGATCGAGCTGATGAGCGATGTGCCCGAGGGCCGCCGTCGAGCGCGCTTTCGTTGCGCGGCCGCCTTTGCCACTGCGGAGGGGGAGGAGTTGCTGGCGGAGGGAGTCTGTGAGGGCACCATCTCGCAGGAGCCATCTGGAACCGGTGGCTTCGGGTACGATCCGCTCTTCGTGCCCGAGGGCCGTGCCTGTACGATGGCCGAGCTGACCGCAGACCAGAAGCACGCCATCAGCCACCGCGGGCGAGCGCTGCGTCTGCTGGCCAAGCTCATTCGTGAGCACTCGGACGCTCGCGGCCCCGGTTGACGCCCCTTCTGCGGCGCGGGTATACTTCCCCTCGTCGGGGCGTAGCGCAGCTTGGCAGCGCGCCTGCCTTGGGCGCAGGAGGTCGCCGGTTCGAATCCGGCCGCCCCGACCACAGCGCGCCAGCCCTCCGCACCGGCAGCCGCGGAGTCTCAGCATCCCCTCGGTCCAAGACGTGCCGGTGTGGTGTCCCTCACCTACGCGTGCCTTGCACCCTCTGGTGGCAACTGAACTAGGCCCGCCTCCGTCAGGGAACCAGGGGCGCGTGCACAACGCCAGGGCACCAAGAAGCGGCCCCGCTCCCGCCGTATCGGGATGCCTCATCCGGGGCCGCTATCCGCGTAACACGCGAACACTCTTCTCTTGCCCACCTGGAGTGTGTGCGAAACACTCGCCGCCCGGTTCGCAGTCCGACATGCCTCACACGTCCCCACCCCACTCGCCCCTCTGTGTGTCTCCGCGGCCCTCCGTCATTCACGCCGGTTCGCCGCTGTCCCGTGGCCGGCGCTGCCGAGCTGCCATCCAGCGACCCCTACAACCTCGCCGGTGCTGCCAGTAGT
>JALGTG010000112.1 GCA_029821495.1 Candidatus Hebobacteria bacterium | reverse complement strand
GGCGCCGCGCCCGGCGTCCAGCTCCCGTAGCGGTCGCGGATCGCGTCCTGCAGCCAGGCTGGATCGACCGCCATTATCCCTGCCGAGACCGCGCATGCCAGGCCGGCCAGCGCGATCAGAGCGACGGCGATCGCGGCGCCGATTCTGCCGGCAACCCTCCGATTCAGCCAGGCGTCGAGCCAGCCGCCCACCAGAAGCGCGGCGGCGGGGAATGCCGGCGCCAAGTAGTGCGGGAGCTTCGCGTGGGCGAAGGAGAAGAGCACGACAACCGCGAGCAGCCACCACGCTGCGAGTCGGAGCACGTGTGACCGGTCGTCCTGGCGGAAGGCGTGGAGAAGCGCTGCGGGCAGGAATGCGGCCCAAGGTAAGAAGTAGACGAACAGGTTCTTGATGTGTCCCCACCAGGGCTCGGTGCGTGCCAGCTCTCCCTGGAGGTGGCCGAAGTGCTCTCGCAGGAAGAAGGTGTGGATGAAATCGGGCTGATGGAGGGCCTCGTAGAGGTACCACGGCGCTGCCACGAGCAGGGCGAGCAAGATTCCGGGCAGGACCTGCGCCTCGGCGAGGGTTGCCCGCAGCCGCCTGGCGTGAAGGAGGAAGGCGGCGAGGCCAACGAGCACCACTGCGACGGGCACCGGGCCCTTCGCCAGGAGCGCGATGCCGAAGAGCGGGTAGCCGGCCAGATAGAGCCACGACCGCCTCTCGGGCCGGGCCCGTATTGCCAGGAAGAAGAGGAAGAGTGCCGGCGCGACCGCGGCGGTGAGGGGGATGTCAATGGAGGCATCCCGTGCGATGTCGATCCACATGTAGCTGAGGGCGAGCGCGAGGCCCGCGAGGAGTCCGCCTCGCGGGCCCAGCGTGCGGGCCCCGAACCAGTAAGTCGCCAGGACGGTGACCGTCCCGAGAAAGGCGGAGCAGACCCGGGCGGCGAACTCGGTGACACCAAAGGCCGAGAAAGCGGCCGCTATCAGCCAGTAGATGAGAATGGGCTTGAGCAAGAAGGGGTGCCCGTTGTAGTAGGGGGTAAGGAGGTCGCCGCGCAGCAGCATCTCCCGGGCGCCCTCGGCGTAGTATGCCTCGTCGAAGTCTTCGAGTGGAGTTAGGCCGAGCCGCCAGAAGAAGAGCGCCACACAGAGGAGAGCCAGCAGCGACGGAAAGAGGAACAGACGCCAGTCGCTCCTTCGTGCTGACGTAGCCTTCGGCGATGGCGCTGATGCCGCGGCTGATACCATGGGCTTATCTTTCGTCTATCCGATATTCAACGAGATCGACAACTTGCCGCGCCTCTTGTCGGAAACGCACCGGATCGCAGAGGGGCTGTTCCCGGAGTGCGAGGTGGTGCTCGTTGACGACGGCAGCACCGACGGCAGCGGCCCCTTCATCGATCGGCTCGCGAGCGAGCACGACGAGGTGCGAGCGGTGCACCACGGGCGCAATCGCGGCCTCGGAGCGGCGATAGCCACCGGCCTCGCCCACGCGACGAAGGACTTAGTTCTATACATGGACTCCGATTTCCCTGTCAGTGTCGAGGAGGCGCGCGCGGCGCTGGGGCACTTGACTCCCGATGTGGATCTGCTGATAGGCCATCGCCTGGGCCGCGCGGAGGGTCCACGGCGCGAGCTGATGTCCTGGACGTACAACCGGCTGATCCGGTGGGGTTTTGGGCTGCGCGTCCGGGATGTGAACTTCGCCTTCAAGCTGGTCCGTCGTTCCGTGCTGGACAAGATGCGGCTCCGGAGCGAGGGATCGTTCATTGACGCCGAGTTCCTGCTGGAGGCGAGTCGCCTCGGCGCGCGAATCCGGGAGGTGGGGATGCGCTATCACAGCCGCGTTGCCGGGGTGTCGACGGCCGCCAGCGCGCGCGTGGTGCTGCGCATCTTCGGGGAGATGCGGCGCTACCGGCGGCGACGCGGCGCGGGCACGACGGGCCCCAGCGAAGTGGTGATCAACGCCGACGATTTCGGTCTCTGCGAGGCTGTTAACCAAGGGGTCGCGCAGGGGTTCGATCGCGGTATTGTGACGAGCGCCAGCCTGCTTACGTCCGGCGAGTCGCTCGACCAAGCGGTTTCCATCGCGCGCGCTCGGCCCGGCCTCGGCCTCGGCGTGCACTTAGCGCTGACGCAGACGAAGCCGCTGTCTTCGGCCGAGGCGATCCCTTCGCTGCTGTCCTCCGACGGGCGGTTCCTGCCTCACTGGCGCGCCTTCCTGACTCGCTACCTCGGGCGCGGCATTCGGAAGGAACACATCGAGGCGGAGCTGCGCGCTCAGATCGAACGCGCGCGACAGGCCGGTCTGCCGATCTCTCACCTCGACAGTCACCAGCATCTGCACATGCTGCCCGGCATCCTGCCGATCGTGGCGCGGCTGGCCTCTGAGTACGGCATCGGCGCGCTGCGCTATCCCTATCAGAGAGGGAGACGATCTGGCGCAAGGTCACGGGGCGGACGGCTTCGGCGCCGCGCCGAGGAGTGGGTGCTGCGCTTCATGTGTCGGCTGGCGCGTAGGACGGTGACGGAGAACGGGCTGCTGGTGGCCGACGACTTCCGCGGGTTCACCGAAGCGGGGGCATGGGAGGAGGACTCGCTGGCGCAGACGATTGCCGACCTGGACGGCGGACTCACGGAGATCTGCTGTCATCCGGGCACGGACGACGGCATAGACGAGCATCTGCACTGGGGCTACCGGTGGGAGCAGGAGCTGGCGGCTCTGACGAGTGGCAGGGTGGCCGCCGCCATCGAGGAGAAGCGCGTCCGCCTGGTCAGCTACCGGGACTGCCTCTCAGGTAGATGCTGACCCGCGCACACGATTCTCCTTGGGGGATTCCCTTTGCAGCTCTCGGGTTGTTCGCCGCCACGGACCTCGCACTGGAATCGGCGCGGCCCGAGAGGGCCAGCGACTCATCCGCCCGCGGCAGATCAGCGCCCATCTGTGCGAGCAGCAGAGGTCCCATCCCGGTCGTCTAGAATCCGGTAACTTGGTGTAGAGCCTGCCCTTGGTGAGCGCTTGATGGCCAGCAAGCCAACATCTGACGGCGGAGGAGTGCCTGCCTCAGGCAGGGCACAGCCGCGGGATGCGCCTCGGAGCATCAGGTTCCGCGCCATTGTTCTTATTGCCATTCTCGTTCCCATCAGCGTCTTCTTCATGGTGTGGAATAGCTGGGTCGCAGGCGGTGGCGGGGCCGCCGATTCGCTGATCGGCCCGGCGGTGGCCGCGCTCTCCATCCTGATTGCCGTGTACGTTGCAGTGAAGCGCTGGCGGCCCCGTTGGGTCCTCTCCAGCGGCGAGCTTGTTGCGGTCTATGCCGCGCTCGTCATCAGCATCGGCATGACCGTGAGCGTATGGGACTGGGGCGCCTCCGTCGCCACCGTGATGACCTGGCCGATATGGAACGCCGGGCCGGAGAACCAGTGGCGGGAGCTGATGTGGCCCAACCTTCCGGCGTGGCTGATTGTCGCGGACCGCGATGCGCTGAGCGGGTTCTTCCTCGGCGACGCCAACCCCTACAGGCGAGAGGCCCTGCTTGCGTGGCTCCAGCCCGCGCTGTGGTGGACTGCATGGGCCAGCGCGCTGCTCTGGGTGTCCCTGTGTCTGAACGTGATCGTTAGGCGTCGCTGGTCCCAGGAGGAGCAGCTGTCCTTTCCGATGACGATCCTCCCCCTCCAGATGATTGACCCAAAGGGCAGGCTGTTTGCCAATCCGCTCTGGTGGGCCGGTCTGTTTATCGCGGCCGGCATTTCCCTCCTCAGCTTAGTGGCGCACTTTTTCCCGGCCGTTCCCGCGATCACCACTAGTGTGGACCTTAGCGCCCACCTGGCCAACAACCGCCCTTGGGACGCGCTGCGGACCCCGTTTCTGGATTGGGAGCCGTGGCATATAGGCCTCTCCTACCTGATGCCTGCGGACCTGGCCTTCTCCCTGATTGTCTTCAATCTGTTCTGGCGGGCCGAGTACGTCGTTGGCCGCCTGCTCGGCTGGACCACGAGCCCATGGGCCGGGTTCCCGTATGGCGACCAGCAGAGCCTCGGCGGGTATCTGGCTTTGATCGTTGTGGTGTTGTGGCTCGATCGGCGTTACCTGCTTCAGGTGATGCGCAGGGCACTTGGGCTGTCCTCAGCGGTGGACGATAGTGAGGAGGCGTTCAGCTACCGCACCGCTGTCTGCGGCGGGCTGGTCGGCGTCGGCTTTCTCTGGTATTTCCTCGCGCGGGGCGGCATGGGACCGGCGGTGGTTGGCGGCTTCCTGATTCTGTACTTCGCAATGGCAATGGTCATGAGCCGCATGCGCGCCCACCTGGGGCCGCCTAACAACGAGATGTATGGTGCCATGCCCGAGTTCGCGCTGACGGAGTACCCTGGGACCCGCGCCATGGGGTCGCGGGGGCTGGGCATGCTCGCGCTTCTGCGACCCTACATGGGAGAGCAGCGGCCGAATCCTGCGCCGGCTCAGCTCGAAGCGCTGCGCATGGCGGAGCGTGCTCCCGCCGACCCCAGGCGCCTCGCCTGGATCATGATGGCAGTGGTGCCCCTGGCGATGCTCTCCTACTTCTGGGCGAGCATTCACATCGGGTATAACCTAGGTCTGGGAACCGCTAACGTGGACCGCAGCATCGTGTTCGTGGCTCGCGGGGCCTCGGAGAAGCTGGACTCCTGGCTGCGCACGCCGGCCGGGCCCAACTGGAGTGGCGTGGAGGCCATGGGCATTGGCTTCGCCGGCACGATTATGCTGATGGCGCTCAAACTCCAGTTTCCCGCCTGGCCGCTGCACCCAGTGGCATTCCCTCTCGCGTTCACGTTCCCAATAGACGCCATGCTCCCGGCGATCATCGCCTCCTGGTCGTTCAAGGCTCTGCTACTTCGCTACGGCGGCCTGCGCGCCCACCGTCGCGCTCTGCCCTTCTTCTTGGGGTTGCTTGTCGGCAGCGCCGTGGTGGGACTTCTGCGGCTCATCGCACTGCGCGCGCTCGGGTTGAGCTAGTCCCGGTTCGCGCCGACGCGCACGGAGCGCCCGGATGGGCGCTCCGTGCCACTACTGATCTTCGAGAGCGACGGCCGGCTCCGGCTACTGCAGCTCGCTCTCGCCGGCGATCTGAAGATCCATCCGTGCAACCGTCATCTGGTCGTTCCCGACCCGCATAGTGACTCCGACGGAGACGACTTCTCTGATTGTTCGGCCGGCCGCGTAGTCGAACCAGGTGAGGACTGTTGTGGTGCCGGACTCATTCACCATCATCCCCGTCCCTGGAGGCCCGGCGGGCATGCTGAGCTCCCATGGTGCGACGGCCTCGATCTTCGCGCACTCGATGCCGTTCACAGTTTCGAAGGCGACCAAGCATGAGGTGTTCTTGATGGGGAAGGACATGTTCCCGAGTTCGGCCTTCGCCTCGGGCGGCAGGGGCGTGCCCATCATCTCGGCCATCGCCAGCGGGTCAATGACCATCTCCCATTCCCAAGTGTCGCCCGGGGATACAGGCCGATCCGGGAAGACGGGCTGCGAGAACTCCTCCATCACATTGCTGATCATCTCCGGGATATTGAGCGTGGTCCCACCGGGCATTGGTATCGGCGGAATCGGCAGCGCATCCAGCCCCTCGATCGCCAGCACTGTGCCGTCCTTGGCGACCACTGTGCCGATGGGGATCTCCGGGAGCTTGATCAACTGGGGCGGCCCGCCGTCGGGTCCCACAATCGCCAAGCGAGCGTGCAGGTCGGCCACGTCGAGGGTGAAGTCGAACGACTCGACCCGCCCGCGCATGGTCAGATCGCCGTTCTCCGAGACCTGAGTCACGCGCGAAACTGTCACGGCATTCGCCTGCATCCTGGGAGCAAGAGTGAGTACTTGGCCGCCACTCGACGGGTCCATCACCTCGAAGTCCATGGACATCTCGAAGTCTGTGGCATACTTGAGTTCCTGGTCCGGCTGCCCCTTCAGCTCCAGCGTCACCGCCGTCGGCGCCGCCCATAGCGCGGTCGCGCTGACAAGCAGTATGACCACCATCATCATCACCTTATGACCGGTTCTCACTCCACCTACCTCCTTTTCTCTAAGTAGATTGCACTATGGCTTCGTCCGGCCCATGGGGGCCACAGGGTGCGTCATGTTTTCGGCGAGATCTCGCGCATGCGTGCCGACGCCGCGGCCATCTGCGACTCGTCGAGAAGACGCTCGATCATGGGGAACACGAGTTCGTGCTCCTTGTTCGCGTGGCGCTCCAGCAAGTCCTTGGTCAGTCCCACCAGTGTTGCGAGCCGAGCTGCGGAGGTGGCATCAATCTCCTGTGCCTGCGCCATCTCGTCCAGTGCGTCGGACAGATCCTTCGTGCGAGCGCGCAGCAGCGTGTGAGCTGTCAGGTCGTCGTCCGCTTCCTCCTGGAAGAACTGGGACAGTATGTCGACCCGCGGCGCGTCTCGAGAGACCATAGTGAGCACGTCGGGGAAGAGCCCTTCTTCTTCTCTGCGGAAGTGCAGCAGCAGCCCTTCCCGAAGCCTCTTGATACGCCTCTGGAGCTCTACGCGAGCCTGCGCCCAGTCCCCGCTTTGCCCGGCCTGGAGGGCGCCCACGGCAGCTTCGAGCGCGATGACCTGCTCCAGAGCATCGCGGTGCTCGGCGCGGAGATCATCCGTCGGCAGTCCATCGCTCATCGCTAGCTCCGGTCCCTCGCCGCCCGTCGTGTTCATCCAGTTTCGGGGCGGCTCCTGAGCTATCCTGCCGCACTCTCGCCCCATACAAAGGCTGACCGCCCGGGGGTCTCCCGGGCGGTCATTGAGGCATTCACCCTGATTGAGCTGCTGATCAATCAAACGTATTATGCCGGGAAACTGTGTCGGCCTTATGAACGGCCGATCAAAGTTTCTGGAAACTGTCTGCTGTTGCTCCTCGGGCGGACCGCCGAATCCTCGATGGGTTGGCAGCCCAACATTCTGCCCTCTTTGGGGCGATTTCGCAACACAGCGCATTGTCCGCGCGGTGGGTCGCCGTGGTATATAGGGGCAGCGGTTACCAGCAGCAGCTCAATCAGGGACGTACCGTAGAAGCAGCCCTGCGGGGTAGAGACCATGCCCGCAGGGCTGTCCTCGTCAGTCGCCGGCCTTCGGCGAGCGATGCCCAGGCACCATTCCCCCTGCTGCAGTTGTCGCTGAAATGCAGGCAGGTCCGGCGGGGGCCGGACCTGCCCTTGGGTCCTCTGGTTGGCTGGCAGCGCCGCTGGCGAGCGTCGCTGCTAGCCGTTAGGCCTCTGGCACACCAGTGCGCTACTCGCCCCCCCGATCTTCGGGCAGCGGCATCGGACCCTGAGGTGTCTCGCCCTCTTGGGCCGCACGTCGCCGCTCGTCAATCTGGGCCTTTCGCTCTTGCTGCCTCTCCCGCGCGACCGGGTCTGTCACCATTGGCGACTGCCTGGACTCCACCTCCGGGGTGCGACTCGTCGCGCTGGTCTCATCGATGAACTCCCGCGGCGCCTGCTCGCCCGTCAGCAACTCCCCTCCCACCGTACTGACGATGCGCTCTCCGCGGCCGATGGCCTGAGTCGTCCTGTAGTTGATGACCAGGACGACCAGCACGACCACCAGTAGGATGATCACGATTCCCAGCATTGTCGGCACTGACTTGTTCACGCTCGCATCTCCTCTCGGGCTTTGTCTGGTCCCTGCCTCACCGGCTGCAGCATCTGCCGGGTGATAGCTTGATGCTCAACACGTCAAGTCAAGTCGCGGCGCTGTGGTGGGTGTCAATCCCCTCGCCCCTCCGGGGCCCCTGGGCCTGCCCGGCCGGAATCAGATGGCCCCAGTCATGGTATCGGTGATCGAGACTAGGTGCTGGAGCCTCTGCTCGAACAGGACCGGTGCCCGGGACGGCCCCCCATGGGCGCAACGCCACTTGCTCTTACCACATCTACTCTCAACTATGTCCCTCGCTCTGACCATCTCGCCGCGCATAGTCGCGAGAGAATCGCACAACGGTCCTCTAATTCTAACGGCTGCTCCGTTCACTTCCAGGGGCTGGCGTCAGAAATGTGAAAAGAATCTGACATGGTCGGGAGTCCTGTGTCGCGGGCGCATCACCGCCGCCTGCGCCGCGGCTGCACCAGGAGGTGCCAGATGATGCCCACGATGATGAGGCCGACCCCTGCCGGCACCGCAATCTCAATGATCAGGGACACCAGCTTGAACAGAATGGCGGCTGCGATCAGCGCAAGCCCGAAGATGATGAGGTTGCGAGGCAACCCACTCTCCTTTCGGCGCGCTCAGCTGGCGGCGCCTCTGGACTCCGCCTCCGGGCGCCGGGCATCGGGAAAGAGCACCCACCATGATAGCGGAATGAGCACCGGCGCAAGCGGGAGGAACAGCCGCACCTCGCCCACCCTCGCAACCACATAGTGAAGCGCGACGTAGGGCGGGACCAGCCAGAGCGCGCGGCGAAGCATCGCCGGCCCACCGGCCTTCGCTCCTAGGAACGCCAGCACCCACAGCGCTCCGAATACAAGCACAACCTGCGCGGTCGGGACCCACGCCGACCAGTTC
>JALGTG010000111.1 GCA_029821495.1 Candidatus Hebobacteria bacterium | reverse complement strand
CATCCCCTCCACCCCCGACGCCACCTCCACCCCCGCGCCTACCAGCCCCTCTGCCGCCCGCTCCGCCGCCTTCGGCTCCATCACCGCCACCATCTCGGGCCCATACCGCCGCGCCTGCTCGACAATCTCGTCCGCCGAGCTCCGGCACGCAAGCGCCACCACCCGGAACCGGTCAGGGAAAGCCGCGATCACATCCAGCGTCTGCAGCCCAATGGACCCCGTCGAACCGAGCAGGGCGATGCCCTTGGGACCGCTCATCTCTCGCTTCAGGGCCCTGCCAAGCTCGTCCCGCCGAGCGACCCCACTTCCTCCAGCAGGAACACCAGCGACAGCGCGAGCCCGATGGCAATGCCCACGCCCGCGAGCCCCACGAACTCCACCACGCCTTTCAGCCCCCTCTTGCCCGCCTCCCCGATGCCCGAAAGTGCCGCCATCAGCACGCTGAACACCACCCCCAGCGTCGTCCCAAGCAGAATCAACTGCGACAGATTTCGCCCGCGGCAGAACGCCAGCAGCAGCGCCAGCGCCGCCGCCGTGAACGGCAGCATCGCCAGATTCGCCCGCCCCGTCCTGTGCAGCCACGCGCGCAGTCGGCCCGTCAGCAGCGCCGCCAACACCAGGCCGATCACCAGCAAGGGCAGCCCCTCCAGTACCTGCACCGTGTCCAGTGCCACCAGCACTACCAGCAGCGGCACCACTATCACGATCTTGTTCACACGCTTACGCAGCATTCGTTACCCCGCCAAATCTCCGGTGCCGCCCCTGGTAATCCGCCAACGCCTCATACAGATGAGCCCTCCGAAAGTCCGGCCACAAAACCGGCGTCACATAGATCTCCGTGTACGCAATCTCCCACAGCAGGTAGTTCGACACTCGTGCCTCGCCGCCGGACCGGATCAGCAGATCCGGATCCGGTGCGTCCGGCCGATACAGCCGCTCCGCAATGTGCCGTTCCTCTATCTCCTCGGCCTTCACTCTGCCCGCCGCAACGTCGGCTGCAAGCGCCGCCGCCGCGTCGGCTATCTCCTGCCGCCCCCCATAGTTCACCGCTATCTGCAGCGTCAACCCATCGTTCTCGCAAGTCAGCTTCTCCACCCGGGCCCACTCCGCCACCAACGACCTCGGCAGCCCCTCCTTCTTCCCCAGCATACGCAGCCGCACATTGCTCGCATCCAGCCCCTCTACCTCTGCCCTCAGGTTATGCTCGATCAACGCCATAAGCGCCTCTACTTCCGCCTTCGGCCGCCGCCAGTTCTCCGCCGAGAACGCATACAGCGTCAGAAACTCGATCCCCAGATCCCCACACGCCTCCACCGTATCCGATATCGCCTCGTGGCTCGCCCGGTGCCCCTCCACCCGCGGCAGCCCGCGCTCCCGCGCCCACCTCCCATTCCCGTCCATTATCACGGCGATGTGGCGCGGCAGATGCTCCCGGTCCAGCCGGGCCTTCACCTCCTCCTCCGATACCTGACTCGACCCGCTAGTCGTTGCGATCATCCCCTCCTAATAGCACCACCGAAGCCGCCACCACCAGTTCCACCCCCTCCTCGCTTCCCCGCTGCCGAACTACTCGCTCCACCCCCGAAGGAGCCCCGCCCGCCGGCGCCGTCCGCCGAATCGCCGTCACCCGAACACCCGCCTCCCTCAATATCCCTTCCGCCTCACTCCGCGACCGGCAGATCACCGATGGCGCCTTCATCCGGTCATGATCTCCCGCTCTTTGCTCTCGTGCATCCCTTCCAACTGCTCGATATGCGCATCCGTGATCTTCTGCACTTGCTCCTGAAGCCGCCTCCTATCATCCTCGGAGACATCTCCGCTCTTCTCCATCGCTCGCAGCTTCTCTACCGTCTCCCTCCGCACATTGCGAATCTCGACCTTCCCGTCCTCCGTCTTCCGCGCCGCCATCCGCGCCAGCTCCCTCCGCCTCTCCGTCGTCAGCTGCGGCAGCGGCACCCTGATCAGATTCCCGTCCGTCTGCGGGTTCAGCCCCAGATCCGAGCTTGTGATCGCCCCCACGATCGGCTTGATCATCGCCTTGTCCCACGGCGAGATCACCAGCAGCCGGGCCTCCGGAGTGCTTATCGTCGCCACATGCTTGATCGGCACCTTCTCCCCGTAATACTCCACCATCACCCGATCCAGAACCGCCGGGTTCGCCCGTCCCGTTCGGATCAGCCCGAACTCCCGCTTGGTCGCATCAATCGCCTCCAGCATGTGCCGGTCCGTCTCTTTCATCAGCTCGCTCACCGCGTCCGTCGCCATATGCGCTCCTCCCGCCCGAGAGTCAGCTAATCGTGCTGCCTATGGCCTCTCCGAGCAGCACCCTCTTAATGTTCCCCGGTGTCCGAAGGTCGAACACGATGATCGGTATCTTTGTATCCATGCTGAGCGATATCGCAGTCGCGTCCATCACCCCGACCCCCAGCTTCAGCGCGTCGAGATACGTCACTCGCTCCAGCTTCTTCGCCGTCGCGTCCACCTTCGGGTCCCGCTCGTACACCCCATCCACATTCGTCGCCTTCAGAATCACATCCGCCCCGATCTCCGCCGCGCGCAGGGCCGCCGCCGTGTCCGTCGTGAAGTACGGATTCCCCGTCCCCGCCGCGAATATCACCACCCTCCCCTTCTCCAGGTGCCGGATCGCCCGCCGCCTGATGTACGGCTCCGCCACCTCCCTGATCTCGATCGCCGACTGCACCCGCGTCTGCACCCCGGCCGACTCCAGCGAAGCTTGCAGTGCCAGGCAGTTGAGCACCCCGGCCAGCATCCCCATATAGTCCGCGGTCGTCCGCTCGATATCGTGCAGGGAGGTCGATCGCGCCCGGATGATGTTCCCCGCCCCCACCACTATCCCGCACTCCACCCCAAGCTCCCCGCACTCCTTCACCTCCCCCGCCAGCCGGTGCACCACATCCGGCTCAATCCCAAACCCATTCCCCCCGGCGAAGGCCTCCCCGCTCAGCTTCAGCAGCACTCGCTTGTAGCGCGCCTCCGTCACCCCGGCCTCCCGATCGGACTTCAGCTCTCAGCCCCCTCGTCTCCCAGCTGATACCGCACGAACCGCCGCACCGCGATGTTCTCCCCGAACTGCGCCATCGCCTCCTTCAGCAGCTCCCCCACCGTCTTCTGGTCATCGCGAACGTACGGCTGCTCCATCAAGCACGCCTCCGAGTAGAACTTCTTCAGCCGCCCCTCTACGATGCGATCCAGCACCTTCTCCGGCCGCCCCTCCTTTATCGCCAGCGCCCGGTACACTTCTTTCTCTTTCTCGACCACTTCCTCCGGTACGTCCTCCGGCGTCGTGTATCGCGGATGCTCCGCCGCAATGTGCATCGCCACATCGCGCGCCAGCCCCCCAAACTCATCCGTCCTGGCCACGAAATCCGTCTCGCAGTTCAGCTCCACCAACACCCCGATCTTCCCCCCGGCGTGGATGTACGACGCCATCACCCCCTCCGTCGTCGCCCGCGACAGCCGCGCGTCCGCACGCGCCATCCCCTGCTTCCGCAGCAGAGTCGCCGCCTTCTCCACCTCCCCGCCGGCCTCCTCCAGGGCCCGCTTGCAGTCCATCACCCCGGCGCCCGACTTCTTACGTAGTTCCTGGACTTGTTGCGCGCTTACGGCCAACCTCTTCCTCCTATCTCGATCCCCCACCGCCCCCCTACGTCAGCTCCAGCTCGCCGCTCCCCTCCTCGCCCCGCTCCTCCTCCGGAGCAGGCGCCCCGCTCGGCTCCGCACCCGCCTCCGCCGCCTCTTCCCCCTCGCCCTCCTCGGCCGGCGCCCCAGCAGCATCCGCCGCCGCTGCCTCCACCGCCTCGCCCTCGTCGCCCGCCACTTCCACGCTCGGCTCCATCGGCTCAGCCGCCTCCCCGAACGGAACCTACCCGAACGGAGCCTCCTCGAACTCCTCCACCCCGGCGACCTCTCCTGCCGCCTCCGCCGCCTCTGCCGCCTCCGCCGCGGCCGCCGCCTCCGCCTGCCGCGACTCGTGCTCCGCTCGCCCTTCCATGATCGCGTCCGCCATCTTCCCCGTAATCAGCCGGATCGCGCGGATCGCGTCATCGTTGCCTGGTATTATGTAGTCCACGTCATCCGGATCGCAGTTCGTGTCCACGATCGCCACCACCGGAATCTTCAGCCGCCGCGCCTCCAGCAGCGCGATTCGCTCCTGCCTCAAGTCCACCACGTAAACCGCCTGCGGCAGCCCCGGCATATCCTCAATCCCCGACAGCACCCGCTCCAGCTTGGCCTTCAGGTCCATCAGCCGGGCCTGCTCCTTCTTCGGCAGCCTCCCCAGGCTCCCGTCCTCCTCCATCCGTCGCAGGTCCTTCAGCCGCTTAATCCGCTGGCTTATCGTCTGGTGATTCGTCAGCATCCCCCCCAGCCACCGCTCCGTCACATAGTACATCCCGCAGCGCTCTGCATGCTCCCGAATCGACTCCTGCGCCTGCTTCTTCGTCCCCACGAACAGCACGTGCCCGCCATCAGCCGCCACCTGCCGCACGTACTGATACGCATCGTCCAGCCGCCGCAGCGTCTGGTGCAGGTCTATTATGTAGATCCCGTTTCGCCCCGCATAGATGAACCGCTTCATCTTCGGGTTCCAACGGCGCGTCTGGTGGCCGAAATGCACTCCGGCCTCCAGCAACTCCTTCATGGTCACCAGCGGCAAGGTCAACTCCCCTTTCGCGCGGCGTGCCCCATATCGGGCGCGCGCTGCCGATCCGCCACTACACACGGACTGGGACACCGCAGCACGCCTGGATTTTCACGCCAGCCGCCTCCCGACCGGAAAATCGACCCGGCGGCAGTGCCCGCCCCCGGGAGAACGAAAGACAGCTGGACGCATCAGTGTAACACAAGGAACTCGCAGCGCGCAACCCCCTCCCCCATCCCCCCCCAGCAACACCCCGGCTCGCCGCGCCTCACCGGCGCAGCAGCGCAACCAGCGCCGGCATGCGCCCCCGCTCCGACGGCTTCTCCGCCTCCTCCACCTCGATGCGCGCAACCAGATAGTCCCGCGCGCTGTGCTCCGGCAGCGACCGATCGCATTCCAGACAGGCTCCCTGCCCCTCCTCCCTCACCCGCACGAACAGCTCATACTCTCCCCTCGACGCCTCACCCGACAGATACACCGTGTGCTTCTCCTCCAGCACCTCCCCCTGCTCCCACTCCGCCAGCGGGTACAGGTCGTGCCCCAGAATCCCCATCTCCTGCCAGATGCGGTTCGCCGCGGCCCCCTCCTCCTCGCCCGCGCCCCCCTCCTTCTCCAATACCAGAATCGTCTCCAGCCTCTCCCCCTCATGCCCTGGCAGCGGCGTCCAGTACAGCGTCACGCCCAGTGGCTCCCCGGGCCGCAGCTTCTCTCTCTCCACCTCCGCACGCACCAGCCCCACCTTCTCCCCGAACCGCGCCACCGGCGTCGCAGGAATATCGGCCAGCAGCGTCCCCGGATCGGGCCGGTCCATCACCACCCGAGACACCGGCCCCTCCGGCACCAGCCACCACTTCTCCTCCATGAACTCCGCGCGGTAAGTCAGCATCTCCGCGAAGTACACCGCGGGATACCGCCGCAGAAACTCCTCCTGCACCAGCTCCGCGAACTCCTCGTCATCCTGGATCGACGGGCCCGCGAACAGCATCACGTCCTGCCGCTCCCCCTCTATGTGCTTCAGATACCCGAGGGGGGCAATCGTCCACCAGTCCGCCAGAATCATCGAGCCCGGCTCCACCTGCTCGAACACCGCCCGCGCAAACCGCTCCGAGCCATAGTCCTCGCTCCCATCTACATAGGCGAAGTGACTCGTCACCTGCATGAACGGCACCACCAGCAGCAGCGCCGCCGCCGGCCCGTACCGCACTGCCGGCGTCAGCGACGCACCGCCCCGCGGCAGGCGCCTCAGCACCTCCGCCACGGCCCCCACGATCCCCGCCGCCCCCACCGCGACAAACGCCGCCAACATCATGTACAGCGGCAGATAGTAGATGTAGATATCGAAGATGCTGAAGTTCACCGCGTACGCCACATCCAGCAGCCCGATCACCAGCAGCGCTATCGCCAGCCTCCGGTCCCGCCACACCAGCAGCCCCAGCCCCAACCCGGACAGCGCGAACCCCGCATGCCCGAACTCCAGAATCGGCCTCTCGAACAGATAGTACTTCACCCGCAGCAGCGCCACCACAATTCCCTCGTCGAACATCGCCGTCCGCGCCCCGGGCGACGTGAGCTGGGTCCACAGACCGGCCAGCGTCCGCGGGTTGTTCAAGTGCGGCGGCGGATCGCTCATCGCGCGGATCGGAAGGTACGCATACACCGAGATCCCCACCACAAACAGCCCCGCCGCGACCAACACCCTCCGCCTCGTGAAGAACCGCCACCCCTCCTCCGACCACACCAGATAGATGATCGCCGGCACCATCAGCGCCGTCAGCGCGTGATTCCCGAGGCTGACCCCGATCAGCCACGCCAGCACATACAGCAGCCTGTCCCCACGCGTCGCCCGCCACCGCAGCACTATCAGCAGCATCAGCGCCGCCAGGCAGATGTGCAGCGTATAGACCTCGGCCTCCGTCGTGACATCCCAGAACGTGACCGTGAACCCGAAGCACAGCGCGCCGAGAAAGCCGCCGAACCGGCTGCCCGACACCATCCGGTACACCACGTACAGCAGACCGACGGCCACCGCCCCCAGCAGCGCCGTCATGAAGTTCACCCGGAACGCCACATCCCCCATCGGCAGGTGCGCGAACGGATACGCAAGCAGCATCCACGTCGGATACCCTGGAGAGTGGCCGATCCCCAGATGATAGGCCGCCGTGATCAGCTCGCTCGAATCCCCCCACCCGAACGTCGGCCGCATCGTCCGGAGGTACACCACCAGAGCAATGAAGAACACGCAGACGCATATCACAGCATCTGCGCGCCGCCACTCCCTCCGCCGCGGCGTTGCTGCCCTCGATCTCTCGGTGGTGGCTGCCTCCACGTCCGCCTTCCCCTTCAATCCCTGAAGGGCACTCCTCCGCTGCCACCACCGTATTCCACATTACCGGACTGAAGTCGGACCCGACCCACAACCGCCGCCCCGCCGCCCTGTAGGAGCGACATTCCTGTCGCGAGCGAGCGTTTCGGTGTTTCGGCAACTTGCTGCCGAAACCACCCCGCCCGCCGCGCCCCAGGGCCAATTCGGTGTTTCGGCAACTTGCTGCCGAAACCACCCCGCCGGGCGCGCCCCAGGGCGAATTCCGGCCCAATCCCCCATGCCGATCCGGGTATAATACGCGTGCCAGGCACAGGAGATGGGCGGAGCAAAGGGGGAAACCATGGGCCCTGAGCACTCGCAGTGGCTGACCGAACCCGCCCGGGCCGACGGCTACCGAACCGACGGCCGCGAAATCTCCCTCGGCCACTGCCAGCGATGCAAAGCTGGCGTCTCTCGGCCCGATACCGAGCTCACGCGGTGCCCCGTCTGTGCCCGCGACGTCTGTGCCGACTGCTGCGCCTTCGAGCCCGAGCTCGAAACCCACCTCTGCCGCGACTGCTTCAGAGTCAGACGCTCGGCCAAGCGGGCCCGCCAGCGATCCGCCCACTACCTCCTCCTCCTCGCCGCCAGCGCGGCTGCGATCCTGCTCGGCAGGTTCGTCGCCCTGCGGACCGGCTGGACATCCATCTGGCTCCTCTCCGCCCTCCTCTGCGCCGCCGGCATCGCCACCTACGCCTGGCACACAGGCTTCCACCACGCCTGTCCCTTCTGCGAGGGAAGAGTCAAGCTCCGCCCCCGCCGCGGCCGCTTCCGCGAATACGAATGCCTCCTCTGCCGCCAGGTCTGGATGGAATAGCCACCCCCCTCCCCGCCAGCCGTTGCTGTAGGGCGGGCACGCCTGTGCCCGCCGGCCGTCCCCCTTCCGCCAAAGACCCGTTCGGCAGGAGCTTGCTCCTGCCACTCCCCCACCGCCCCCTTCCCTCCCGTTCGGCAGGAGCTTGCCTCCTGCCCAGTGCCTATCTTGTGCTCGGCCCGTAGGGCAGGAGCCCTGGGCGCCTCCGGCGTCGTGCCTCCTGCCACTCTCCTAGCCGCCACCCGCCGCTTTCCCGTCCTGCCATTCTGAGCGAAGCGAAGAATCTTGTCTCCACGCCAGCCCTCGCTCCCACCCGCCACCGCCGCCTCCCATGCTGTCATTCCGAGCGCCGCGAGGAATCCATTCACCCAGACAGGGCAGGTTCCCAACCTGCCCTCATCCGGTATTCTGTCATCCTGAGCGCCTTGTTCACCCTAGCTTCAGCGAAAGCGAAGAATCCCGCCGTTTCGCCGTTGCCCCACTGTAGGGCGGGGTCACCGAACCCCGCCATCCGTCGCCGTTCTGTTGGGCAGGGGCTTGCCCCTGCCATTGTAGGGCGGGGTCTCCGCACCCCGCCGCTTTCCCGTCCTGTCATTCTGAGCGCACCGAAGAATCTTGGCATCGTCCCGCACACGGTCCCCCCACCCGCCAGAGACCCGTTCGGCAGGAGCTTGCCTCCT
>JALGTG010000110.1 GCA_029821495.1 Candidatus Hebobacteria bacterium | reverse complement strand
CATATATGGGATTACTGGGAACGGATCTGAGGCTCAGAACTTGCCGTAGTTGTGGCCTTCGTCGTACATGGCGATGATGTTCTCGACGGGGGTGACAGCCTGGATATTGTGGCATGGCGCAAGGATGTACCCCGTGCCGTCGCTGGCAAGGGCGTCAATGGCAGTCCGCACCGCTGCGCGGACGTCCTCGGGTGTGCCGAATGGAAGGACCTCCTGGTTGTCGATCGCGCCGTGGAAGCAGAGGCTGTCGCCGAAGTCGGCCTTGAGGGGCTCTACTTCCATGCCAGGGCATTTCGACTGGATGGGGTTGAGGATGTCTATGCCCATCTCTATCAGGTCGGGGAGGAAGGGCCTGATGGCGCCGTCGTCGTGGTGGAAAACCTTGATGTTGAAGCTGCGGCACAGGTCGATGAAGCGCTGCATGTGCGGCCGGTAGAACTCGCGGAAAGTCTGGATGCTGATGAGCGGGCCGGTCTGGCTGCCGAAGTCGTCTGTGACCTGCGCGATGTCTATCAGCCCGTCGCCGGCTTCGAACATGCGGCGGTGGTGCTCGTAGAAGGAGTCGCTGAGCCGGGAGAGGAGGTGGCGCGTGAACTCGGGGTCGTCGTGCGGGTCGAGGAGAGAGAGCTCGAGGCCGCGCAGGAGGTTATGGAAGTAGAAGATGGCCATGTAGCCGCAGTGGACGGCCTGCTTGTCGTGGACGGCCTCGGCGGCGGCGTGCATCTTCGAGTAGTCGAACCAATCGGCGGAGGGCCAAGCGTACTGCTCCAGGTCATCTATGGTCTTAGCGGCGGCGAGGGGGCTGAAGGACTGCTCGTAGTAGACGCCGCCTTCGTAAGTCAGGGCTCGGGAGCGCATGCCCCAATAGTCGACGATCTCGTCATCGGGGACTTCGGGGAGCGGGGGGCCGATGTACTCAGCGCCGACGTATGCGAGGCCGTCCACCTTGAGGGCCTCGCGGATGTCGGCATCGGGCCCGAAGTGGTCGTTCAGCTTCTGGTGAACTTCGCCGGTGGCCCAAATGTCGGTGGGAACGCGATCCACAGGTTCGTGGTTGATTGCGGCGAGGATCCTCTCTCGTGAGTTCATGTCTGTGGCAGTGCCTCGTTACGTTGGATGGAGACGGCTTCGCCTCATGAGGCGGGACATCCTGCCCGCGTATGGAATCGGGGGAGATGAGCTATGGCGGCGGGACCGCAGCGCGGGGATAGGAATGAGGCGGGGTGCTCCGGGCCGCGGGACGGGCCGCCGACGGGGTCGCGTGGGAGCTACCCGAGATTGGCCGAGCAACATGGCGCGGGGGCGACGCGCGACGCAGGGGAGACGAGCGGGGGCGACGAACAGGGAGAGAGACGGAGACGCTGTTTTCTGGAGAGGGAGATGACGGAGGACGAATCGCGGGAGGCAGGAGAAGAGGACAAGCGCGAGGATCTGCGATACGAAGACCTCGCAATGAACGTGGTGCCGGCGTCGGTGACGAAGGAGCCGAGCGAGTCGGGGCGACGGGCTTGGTCGCTGGTACTGGTGGTGATCGCGGTGCTGGCAGTCGCGGGGGCGGGGGTGCTTGCGGGTAGGGTGCTTCTGAACCCCCATCCGGGGCGGGAGGCGGAGACCCGGCTGCAGCAGCGGCTGAGGGAGGAGCTGCCCGAGTGGCGGGAGGGGTTCGTGCTAGATGCCGGGTACAGCTCGGGGGACAGGGCGTGGCTTCGGTTTACGCCGAGCGTGACGACCTCCTACATGGCGAACGAGAAGGGAGAGCGGGAGATCGCGGTGCCCAGCGAGGACGAGCGGGAGAAGATTCGACAGGCGACGCGGGCGGCAATGGAGACTCTGGTTCAGGAGCGGCAGGGCCGGGATCTGTTCATCTACGGGTTCAAAGGCGACGACACGATTGTGGAGGCCCATTACCGTCACAAGAGCACCCTCGTCGGGCCGGAGGGTCGGGCACTGCTTGACATCGTGGTGCGCGTGGCGGGCGACCCGGAGGAGGGAATCGGGAGCACGTTCGACCAGCGGGGTCGGACGAGGACGACCGACTAGGGGCTCGGCATGGAGTGTGGTGGGAGGGCCCGCCTTCGGGCGGGTCCTTTTGCGCGTTTGGGATGGTGGGTCGGGGGAAGGTGGCTGTCAGAGAGGGCCCTGCGTCCTCAGGACCCGGACTCGGTGGCGCGGTGTTGGGATGCGGCATCGGGAGCCGACGGGAGCCTCTCGACGGTGACCGCGGCGACCCAGAGGTCCTGCTTGCTGCCCTTGGCGTTGATGCGGAAGTCGAAGCCGCTGCGGTCGGCGAAGCTGGCGTCGTCGAGCAGGAAGCGATAGCACGACCAGCCATAGCCCGGGTCGACCCATTGCCAGTTCGTGAAGCGATAGCCGGTGATGGAATCGTACATGATGTTGAATCCCAGCTTCTTCGGGCCGCGGAGGGCCTGCTGGCATTCGACGGTGATGACGACCGGCACGCGGCCGCGGGCGAGATGGAGCCAGGTATCGTCAACATCGAAGTAGAGGTAGGGGTTGTCGAGGTGTTCCTCTCCTTTGCGAGAGGTCATGTGGGCTCGGAGGCACGGCCGTCCGTACCAGTCCTCCTCTTTGGCGGTGCCGCCGGGGAGGTCGCGGAGCGTCCGATTGCAGAGGCCGAACTCGGGCAGGAGGGCCATTGAGTAGTCGGCGTAGACGAGGGGGAGGTGTTGGAGGTCGGTGCCCGGCCTGGCCTCGAGCACGTCGCGGCGAGTGGGCGGGCCGAGGTGGGCGACGGATGGTGCATCGAGACCGGGGATGAGGGCGGGGCGCGGCCCCAGCACGGTGGGGGCGACAGCGGAGCCGGGGAGACCGCCGAGGACGGTGGCCCGCCGGACGGCCTCAGGGTCCGCGATTGGGGCCAGGTCTGATGCCGCCAGCTCGTTCGGGCGGGGGCCCCAGGCAGCGACTACGGGACCGTCGGGCCCCTGATAGAGGAGCGCCCACACGTCCGGTCCGAGGCGGAGAAAGCCGCGGTAGTCGAGATGCGCGAGGGGCAGGAAGAGCTCTCGGCTGATCGCTTCGGCGGGAAGGTAGCAGCGAGAGACTCCGAAGGCGGAGGCGAGGAGGTAGTGCGTAAGGAGATCGTTCTGGGGCGTGTCCGGATCGGCGCCGAGTATCCAGACTGGCGGCACATGGGAGAGATGGGCGGGGTCGAGGACTTCGTTGGTCAAGACCGCCCACGCGAGGGCGGATCTCGGGAGGTCGCCGCTGCTGGGCGGGAGATAGACGCCGAGTGCGTCGCAGTGGTCTCTGCTGTCGGAGTTCAGGAGCTGGTCGAAGGTGGCGACTCCGAGGCGGCCGGGTTCGGGGACGACGATCCGGGAGTCGGGGTCGAGAGAGCGGCCCTGCTCGGCAGCGGCGGCGAGCAGGCGGAGGTATTCGCTGCGGGCGCCGCGGAAGTTCTTGGAGGTGGGCTGCTCGCGCACCTGCCAGTATTGCACGCGGCCCTGGAAGTGGGAGAGCGCCCCGCGGACGTATCTCTCCCATAGGGCCGTCGATCGAGGGATGGAGCGGGAACGCTGGTCGGCCGGCACTTCCCAGGCCGGGTCAACGGCCCACTCGGCACAAGGGCCCAGGACGAGAACAACCTCGATGCCGCGAGCGAGGGCGGCGTCGACGAGGGCGTCGTACACCTGCCAGGTGAACTGCCCCGGCTGGGGTTCGACACGGTTCCAGTCGAGGGCGAATCGGACGGTGTGGACGCCGCCTGCGATGAGGCGGTCGAGCTCCGCTTCCCGGGCGTCGGCGGAGAAGGGGGGAGGGTCGAGGACCGCGCCGAGGGCAGGGGAGGCGAAGCCGCTTGAGGGAAGGAGCAGGAGTGCGAGGAGCCCCCATACCATAGACGAGGCCAAGCATCGAAGCCGAGCCGGAAAGCTCGGCTTCGATGTCACTGGCAGGGAGGTGTTGTTCACCTCTGTGCGAGCTGCTCCGCGACTATGCGCTGTGCCTCAGCCATGGACAGCCAGACGCTCTGGTCCTGGAAGGTCATCCAGCGAAGATAGCCGGCCAGGGACATGTAATTGGACTGCGGGGACCAGGGCTCGAGGCCGGACACGTCGGTGTACTCGGCGGCGGCTGCGGGTGCGGCCGCGGCAGAGACCACAACACCGACGAGTGCGAGCATCACGAGTGACCACAGGAGCTTCCGCATGACGGCGCCTCCGTTCCCGGCGTATGCCTGGGGAAGTGGATGTGGGGCCTGATTCGGCGGGATGGAGCTGCTTCCTGCCGTGAACCTACCGGCGCTTGGCGAATCTGGCGCGCACGGTGAGCCCGTCCTGCATCTCGATCTCGAGCTTGCCGTCGAGATCCTGTTCGACGATCCCGCGCACGACCTTCAGGCCCATGCCAGACGTGCTCTCGACGTCGAAGGTGTCCGGGATGCCCACGCCGTTGTCGCGGACCTCAATGACGACGTCGCCGCCTCCCTCGGCAAGGCTGATGCTGATGAGTCCGTCGTCGCGTCCGGCGAGGCCGTGGCGGGCGGCGTTGTCGATAAGTTCGCTGAGTATCATTGCGACGCTGGTGGCGAGCTGGGAGGGGAGCATCACGCGCGCGCCCGACACGCGAGTCTGGATGGGGCATTCGGGGGAAACGCTCTGGCTGGCGAGTCCAGCGATGCGGGATGCTGCCTGCTTCATGTCCACGAACTGAACTTCCTGTGCGGGCATGAGATCGTGGACGACCGCGACGCTCTGGAGGCGGGCGATGCCGCGGCGGAGGGCGTCCTCGGTGGATCTATGCCCGGGGTGATCGATCTCCATTCTCAGCAGCCCTGCGATGGCCTGGAGGGTGTTGCGAACGCGGTGGTTGATCTCGCCCATCATCGAGGCAAGGAACTGGCCGCGCTCCTGGGATTCCTCGTATAGGCGGGCATTGTCGATGGCGACGGCGACGCTGTTGGCGAGGAGCATCACCAGCTTCTCGTCGTCCTCCGTGAACTGCTGATACGACTGCCGGTAGAGGTTGAGGACGCCGACGGTGCGGCCGCGCGCGATGAGAGGCGCGGCCATGGCGGCGCGGAGGCCGACTTCACGGGCGCGCTCTCGGTGTTTGAATCTGCCGTCTCGGCTGATGTCTGCACTGACCAGAGGCCTGCCCGACTGAGCCACGCGCCCTGCCAGTCCTTCTCCAGGCTTGAGGGGGGAATACAGGACACCGTCAGGCTCCAGACCTCGTGCGGCTCTGATGATCAGGTCGCCGCTCCCGGGATCCATTAGCATAAGCGAAGCGAGGGGGGCGCCGAGGAGGTCGGAGGCCGAGTCGAGGACGCGCTGGAGCGTTTCAGGCAATTCCAGGGAGGAGGAAACAGTCTGGGATACGTCGAGAAGGTCCCCAAGCTGGCCGAGGTGGCCGACGACGTTCTCATATAGGATGGCACTCTGGAGGGCGAGGGCGGTCTGGCCGCCGTAGGCGGAGAGGAGTGCGACTTCGTGGGCTTGGAAGGTCCGGGGGCGGTCGTCGCCCACGACGAAGAGCCCGCGGAGACCCTGGCGCGCAGTCATGGGCACGCAGAGTAGGGATGTGGCGGTGAGCCACTGAACGAGGAGGTCTTGCTGGAGCCCTTCGTCCACCGCGTCGGCCACAGATTGAGGGGCATTGGTGGAGATGGCTTCTGCGCCTACGTGGTCACGGCTGGGAAGGGCATGTTGGCGTTGATCGGGGAGGCCGAGCTGGCCCCCCGGTATGGGCTCGTACCGGCCATCGGCGCCGGCAGTGAAGAGAGCGACTCGAGGGACATTGAGGGCCTTGGCCGCAGCGTCTGTGACGGTGGCCGCGATATTGTGGGCGTCGAGAGTGGACGTAACGCGAGTGCTGACCCAGGTAAGGTCGGCCATTTCGAGGAGGCGCCGCTGCATGTCTTCGACGAGCTGGACGTTCTCGATGGCGACGGTCGCCTGTGCGGCGAAGGAGGCGACGAGGTGGCGCCGCTCGGCCGAGAAGGCGCGGCGAGTTGAGTCAAGCAGAAGCAGGGCGCCTACCGGCTGGCCGCGGACGTTCAGGGCGAGGCCGAGCAAGGCCTGAATGCCCCCCTCCTGGATCGGTGCGGCCGCTGCCAGCGGCATTCGGCGGCCGGCGCGCCATAGTAATCGGCCCTTTGTCTGAGCACGCGTATGTTCGGCGGCGGCGAGGAGAGCGCGCTCGGGGATGTTCCGGCAGGCTTGGCCGTTGCAGCGGCGGGCGCGGAGACGCAGGGGACCGTCGTCGTCGGAGAGGAACAGGAAGCAGCAATCGGCGCCGAGGAGTTCGGTTGCGGACCGGCACACTACCTGCAACAGCTTGTCGAGGTCGAGAGAGGAGGAGAGGGCGAGGCCGATATCGGCGGTAGCGCGCCGGTGGCCCAGCGCGAGCTGGCGGGGTTCGCTGTCGATCCGGCGTGCCCGGAGCGCGAGGGCGGCGTGTTGGGCGAGGGTGACAAGGAGGTTGGCGCGCTCTTGGTCGAATGTCCCGTTGTAGACCGCGAGGGCGCCCAGCGACTCGCCAGCGGCGGTGACGCGGATCAGCAGCCCACCGCTGGCGCGGGCGGGCCGCAGAAGCGGGATGTGCTCCGGGCGGTCCGCGGAGAGCTGAATGAGCTGGCGGTGGCGCGCCGCGGCCCCTCGAGCGGCAGGCTTCCAGAAACCGCGCGCGATGGACGCGGCCCGCCCCTTCCTCGGCAGCCGAAGACCCTTGGCCAGCCTCGCGTAGAGCATGCTACCGTCTTCTTGCTCCCACCAGATAGCGCTCGAGGCGCCGGAAAGCCTGAGCGCGCCATCCAACAGGGCGCGCGCAATAGCTGTGATGCTGCGTGCAGCCTGGATCGTCCCAGCCGCGTCGGAGAGGATGTGGGTGAGGGAGGCGGGCGAGGTGCTGGGCTTGCGGCTTGGGGCAGCGCTGCTGGAGGTGGTTGATCGAGCGGCTTCGCGGAGGGCGCGGCTGAGGCCGAGGAACAGCCGCCGAGCGCGAGCGGTCTGCCCGCTAGCGGGGAGGCCGCCCACGGTCCTCTTGCGGAGGGCTCGTGCGGCCGCCTCAGTGTCGCTGGGGGAGCAGCCGCGGAGCATCCCGTCCAGGGACGGCTGGCCGGTCCCACTAGCGAGCCAGCGGCGACAGAGGCCGCGCAGACGCGAGCGCTCCAGGGTCTCCAGCAAGCCATTGCCGGAATCCTTGAGGTCGTCCAGCCAGCCCCCGATCACCTGATCGGCGGCCGGCAGCAATGACCCGGCGCCACGGCCGGGCCCTTTCTGCATACTGCCATCCGCCACTTTGTGAGCTGTACTCCAGACAGCCCCACGGCCCGCCTACATGTCGACTGTATTGATAATACCGTGTTCGGCGTGTGGATGCCTAGCGCGCTTTGGATGCCGAAGTGGCAATATTCGGCCAAAGGCGGCTCGAACTAGGGGAGAACGCGGTCGCGTATCGCCGCCAGTCGCTTGGGGCCTATTCCTGGGACGTTGAGCAGCTCGTCGACACTCTCGAATCCGCGTCCCTGCCCAGGGTCCCGGGCTTAAGCGGAACGGTTATGTGCTGGCCGTCGCGGAGACGGGCAGCGAGGTTGAGGCCCGCCAGATCGGCCTCGGGCCGGGAGCCGCCGGCGCGCTGGATGAGGTCGCTGACGCGGGCTCCCGAGCGCAGACGGTAGACGCCCGGCCGGGCGACGGCGCCGGAGATATGGACGACGGTCTCGCCCGGTCGGCCGCTGAGTTGGGGGGCAGCGATGAAGATGGGCTGGTCGGCGCGGCCGACCGCGGCGCGCTTCCCCCGGGCATGCATAAGTAGGCCGGCTCCGCCCAAGAGGAGGGCGAGGAGGAGAACAAGGGCGGCCTGCTCGGATCGTGAGAGGTAGAACATGCCGTTGAACTCTCCGGGGAGAGCGCCTCTCAGCCGACGACGATGTTGACCAACCGGTCGGCGACCACTATCACGTTCCGGATGGACTTCCCTTCGAGATGGCGCTGGACGCGGGGGGAGGCGAGGGCCTGTGACTCGAGGTCTTGTTCTGGCGTGCCTGGCGAGACGACGAGGCGGTCGCGGAGCCTGCCGTTGACCTGGACGACGACTGTGATCCGCTCCTCCTGTGCGATGGCGTCCTGCCACTCCGGCCAGCGAGCGAGGTGGACGCTTTCGTCCTTGCCCAGTCGCGACCACAGCTCCTCGGCGAGGTGGGGCGCGAAGGGGGCGAGCATGAGGACGAGGTTCTCGGCGGCCTCGGAGTAAGCGAAGCGCAGGGCGCCGTCGCCCGCGCGGTCGGCGAGCTCGGTCATGTCGTTGACCAGCTCCATCATCGCGCTGACGGCGGTGTTGAAGTGCCAGCGGTCGATGTCGTTAGTGACGCGGCGGATGGTCTGGTGGGTCTTGCGGCGGAGAGCGACGGCGACGTCGTTCTCGCCGGAAGAGACGCGTTCGGCCCAACGGGCATCGAAGGCGTCGGCGCGGTTGGCGACGGCGCGCCAGGCGCGGTTGAGGAAGCGGGAGATACCCTCGATGCCGCCCTCCTGCCAGTCCACCTGCTGGCCGGGCGGCGCGACGAACAGGATGTAGGTGCGGAGGGCATCTACACCGTAGCGTGCGATGACCTCATCGGGAGCGACGCCGCCGAGGGACTTGCTCATTACCGCGCCGTCCTTGAGAACCATGCCATGGGTGAAGAGGCGAGTGAACGGTTCATCGAACTCGATCATGCCCATGTCGGACAGAACTTTCGTGAAGAAGCGGGAGTAGAGGAGGTGGAGAACGGCATGCTCGATGCCGCCGATGTACTGGTCAACAGGCAGCCAGCGGTCGGCCGCCTTTTTGGAGAACGGCATCTCTTCGTTGTGAGGATCGGCGTAGCGGAGGAGGTACCAGCAAGACTCGATCCACTGCGCCATCGTATCGGTCTCGCGCCGCGCCCTCTCCCCGCACGCAGGGCAGGTCGTGTTCACGAACGACTCGGTGCTGGGAAGGACCGATCCCGTGCTGGCGTAGGGAAGGTCGGGTGGGAGAACCACCGGGAGCTCTGACTCGGGCACCGGGACGACGCCGCACTTGTCGCAGTAGATGATGGGGATGGGGGTCCCCCAGTAGCGCTGGCGAGAAATGAGCCAGTCGCGCAGCCGGTAGTTGACGACCCGCCTGCCGGCACCGCGCTGCTCGAGCCATTCCGCGATCTTCAGCTTGGCATCCTGACTCTTGGCGCCGTCGAACTCGGCGGAGTTGACCTGGATGCCTTCACCGACGTAGGCCGACTCCATCGTTGCCGGATCGAACGCCTCGCCCTCCGGCTGGATCACCACTCGGATCGGCAGGCCGTGCGCGTGGGCAAACTCGAAGTCACGCTGGTCATGGGCCGGCACCGCCATGATGGCGCCGGTTCCGTACTCCATGAGGACGTAGTCGGCGATCCAGATGGGTACGTGCTCGCCGTTTGCCGGGTTGACGGCCTGGACGCCGAGGGGCACACCGTCCTTGGTCGCCTCGGCGAGGCGCTCCACGTTGGTGCGGCCGGCTGCCTTCTCGCGATATTCGGCGACGGCGGCTTCCTGGGCGCTGCCCGCCACTAGCTTGTCGACCAGCGGATGCTCAGGCGCGAGCACCACGTAGGTGACGCCGAAGACGGTGTCGATGCGGGTGGTGAAGACACGGATCTTCTCTTCACATCCTGCTACCTCGAAGTCGAACTCGACTCCCTCGTTGCGTCCGATCCAGTTGGCCTGCATTACCCGCACCCGCTCGGGCCATTCGGTAAGCTGGTCCAGGTCATCGAGCAATCGGTCGGCGTAGTCGGTGATCCTGAAGAACCACTGGGTCAGGCGCCGCTTTATGACGGGCCCGTCACAGCGCCAGCATTCGCCCCCGGCTGCTTCTTCGTCGGAGAGCACGAACTCGCACTTCGGGCACCAGTTGACGGGAGCCTCGGCGCGATAGGCGAGTCCTTTCTCGAGGAACTTGAGGAAGAACCACTGGTTCCAGCGGTAGTATTCGGGGTCGCAGGTGACGACCTCACGATCCCAGTCGTAGGAGTTGCCGAGGCGGCGGAACTGGGCGCGCATGCGGTCGATGCAACTATAGGTCCAAGTGGCCGGATGGGCATTGTTCTTGACGGCCGCGGCCTCGGCCGGCTGGCCGAAGGCATCGAAGCCCATTGGGTACAGGACGCTGCAGCCCTGCATGCGCTTGTAGCGAGCGACGGCGTCACCGATGGTGTAGTTGCGGATGTGCCCCACGTGGACATCGCCGCTGGGATAGGGGAACATCTCCAGGCAGTAGAACTTGGGCCGCGGGTCATCCTCCGGCGTGCGGTAGAGCTGTTGCTCCGCCCAGCGCGCTTGCCACCTGGGTTCGAGTTCTCTGGGGTTGTAGTGGTCCTCCACGGTGTCGGTGCCTCCACGAGTCAGGCGAGTATCATCGGTGCAGGAGTATCCATATGCCGGCCGCGGCAGCCGCTACGAGCGCCCCGGCGAAGGCCAGCGCTCTCCCTTCTTCGCGAGTGAACTTGAGGTGTCGCCAGTTGGCCCAGAGCGCGGCTGCCGCGACGAAGGGCAACCCCGGCATGCCGTATTCCTCCGGCCAGACATAGAACGCCAATGGGGCGATAAGCATGAGGGCGAGGACGGCCCACATTGTCTTGACGGTCGCCATGGAGTGACGGATAGCGGCGGCGAGGAAGACGGCGAGGAACAGGAAGTCGCCGATGCCGACAGCAGCGATGATGGGAGGGGCGGCCAGTTCGGGGGGCAGCGCTGCAGGCGCGGAGGCGCTGAACGCCTCGGCCACCTCGGGGGCGTCTGTGGTGACTGCTTTGACGGGTCCCCAGAAGACGGTGAAGATGTCGGCGATGGAGGCGACGACGGCGATGGGGAGAAAGAGCTTGCCCTCCTTGATAATGCGAGAGACGAGCTTTCCCAGGAAGGCGGCCCAGACGATGAGCGCGGCGTTGCCCAGGAGTTGCTGGCCGGGCAGGACCGAGAAAAGCTCCTCGAGCCTCCTCCCGGCCGCGGCGTTGCCGAGCGCCTTGCCGATGATGGCGAAAACGGCGGGCCTCGCGAGGGCGAAGACCACCATCATGGCGAACACGCAGGCGACTTCGGCGCTGGGTCCCATGGGAACGCGACAGATGCTGAGTACGAGGAGAAGGGAGAGTGCAAGCGCCCCGGCCGCGGCGATTGTCACGAGTATGATCTTCGCGATGGGGGACTGGGCGGCCGCGACCGAGATGCCGCCTGCGGTGGCGATGATTAGGTAAGCGAGGACACAGAGCGCGGCCGCCTTCGCGGGGTGGCGGCGGGACCAGGAGGCGGCCCCGGTGCTCGGCGGTTCGGTTGTCTGGACTCCTGCGCTCACCCACCGCTCCTGTCCTGGTGTGGGGCCTGAGGTCATGGTGCACAATGGCCCCAACGGTCTGAATCTTACCAGTCTTGCTCTCCCATGTCCTGCCGGCGCCGTCGGCGCAGATAGTAGCGGACGAGGCCGATAAGGAAGAGGACGAGCATGAGGACGAGGATGGGCACGCCTGAGTGGAAAAGGAGGGGCCAGCGCCAGCGTCGCGCGAGCGATGCGCGCCAAGCGGACTCGAGGTCCGGGACGTGTAGCCCGGCGGCCTGGTGCAGGGCCGAGTCGAAGTCGCGCGTATGTTGCAGGGCGGCGAGGAGATCGCCTATGACGGGCTCCCCGCGCCTGGCGACGAGGAAGTTGACGAGGGAGGCGGACTGGGCGTAGGCCAGGGCGGTGTGGTCGTCGCGGGCCTGGAGCGCAGAGTCGAGGTCGGCCAGGTCGAGTGCCCTTCCTTGGCCTATGGCCTGGAGGGCGACCGGGTCCACTCGCGAGGCGCGCTCTCCGGCGAGGTACTCGGCGATGCCCTCGTTGGCCCAGAGAGGCAGTGATGGGAGAGCGGGCCCGAGCGCGCGACCGACCATGATATGCGCGACTTCGTGGGGGACGATCCTCTCGATGGAGGCTAGCAGGCCGGTCCCGTCGATGTGGATGGTCTCCTCCGGGAAGGTGGCGAGGCCGACGACGGCAGACCGCCTGGGCAGCCCGGCCGCCCGGCGGAAGCTCTCGCGGTCGAGGTACACGTAGGCGCGGACGGGACGCAGGTCCCGTGTGCGTACGAAAGGTGCGATGCGCGGCACCGCTTCGTCTACTGCGGCAGCAACGCGGACGGCGGTTTCGCGCGCCTGCGCCTCTCCGGCCACGCGCGCGTACTCGGTCTCGACGAGAATCTGCGGCGAGCGCTCGCCGGCCGCGAGAGCCTGGGCTGCGGTCAGCGCGAGGAAGGCCAGGATTGGACCGCGCCGGATGAGGTTCATCTCAGTGCGACCGCGCTCTCCATGATGGTCAGATCGGCCTTGCGATGAGGCGGACGGGATAGTTGGATCCTGCCTGGGGGAGTGTTTGGATTCGGATGCGGCGGCTCTCGCCAGGTGCCAGCAGGTAGCGCGCTACCTCGGCTTCGTGCTCCGGCTTCAGAACGGCCGCCTCGACCGGCTCTCCGTCTATGAGGAGGAATCCGCGAGCCGGCCCCCCGGCGGCCTCCAGCATGATGGCGATGGGGACTTCTTCGGCGGTGGGATTGGTGAGCTCGATGCTGATGTCGTAGATGATGCCGTAGTTGCCCGGCAGCCGGTCCCCCTCGATCATCCCGGCGGCGGCCTGGCCGCCGATGGTGACGAAGGCCCAGGTTCGATCCACGACATAGCTTGCACTTACCTCGCGCCGGGGATTCGGGTATTGCCATCTGCCGAGGAACGGGGAGGAGATATACTGCTGGATCGGGCGCGGCGTTCGGCTGGAACGCCGCGGCGACAGGTAGAGGCGGACGCGGAGGTCGGCCGCAGCCAGCGCGCGCAGCTCGAGGATGCCACTCGCCGTAGCCCCGCAGGTGATGGGCCGAGAGAGGATAGGCGCGGCGGTTCGCGAAGGTATCGGGACGGTCCAGCCGAGGCCGCGGCTGCGGTTGGCGAGGAACTCGGATGCCGCCTTGTGGCCGGCCCAGGATTCGTCGCGGGTGGGACCGCCGAGGCCTTCCACTACGTGCACGCGGGCAAGCTGGTCGCCGAGGTTCCAGACTTCGACGACCAGGTCCCCGGTGGTGTCGGAGCTGTTGACGTGGTGGAAGAGCAACCGCGCCGACTGGAAGTCCTGGAGGGTGCCCTCGAACCAGAGGCCGTGGGAGAGCAGGCGCTCGGGGGAGTTGCTGACCATGAGCACATCGATGGGGTCGCGCGGCGGCGCGTCGTTGCGGACGACTACGACGGGACGTGCGCCGTACGATAGGTAATCGTGGCCGGCGGCAGAGACGCGGAGTGGAACGGAGACGGAGTCGCCGGCGCGGAGAGGCGTGGTGACGTCGGCCGCCGGCCTCACGCTGGCCCAAGCGCCGGGTTCCAGCTCGAGCCCGGCCTCTGCCGCGGCGCGCGCGGCGCGGGCGACAAGCTCGGGCGGGGCGGGGTCGCCGGTGACTGAGCCGGTGAGTGAGCGGACGACGCGCGCCGCGTACTTCGCGGACCAGACTGGTAGGCGGAGCACGCTGTGGTCGTCGCAAACGACAAGCTCGGTGTGGCCGGTGGTCAGGCCGAACACGCGAAGGAGCTTCTCGGCGGAGTCACAAGACACTGTCACCACGGGGGTCTGGGCGCGAGCCGTCAGCGTGCCGACGATGTTGCCCCTGACGGGCCGAGTCCGGCTCTCTCCGACCGGCACGACGACGGAGGGCACAGAGAGGTACGGCCTTCCGAATTGAGACTTCAGGTTCTCCGCCCAGGTGCGCGCGAGGCGGCGCGCGTCGGTGTGGTGGTACTTGGCCATGCGGCGGTGCACCTCGACGACTCTGCGGCCCCGAGCGGTGATGACCTGGCTGGTGCGGCGCTGGCGTACTGCTATCTCCTCGGGACGGATTCCCTCTTCGGCGAGGGCGTTGAGGCGGCGGGCGACCTCCTGGGCGTCGCTGACGGATTGCCAGCCGCGGCCCGCCAGGGTCATCACTGAGTGCGGGCCGCAGTAGATCCGGCCGGCCGGTGTCTTGCCTTCTCTGCCGTCAACAGCGGTTGCCTTGAAGATCAGCGTGCTGGCCGCCCGTATGGACGGACATGATGCCGCTGTCAGGAGGAGCGCGGCGGCGATCAGCCGGAAGGGTCGATTCGTTTGCGTCTGTATCCGCATCGGCGATCTCTGCTGTGTCGTTTGGCAGCCGGGGAGGCCCGCGCGCCGCCCGGCTTGCCGGCTGGCAAGCTGGCTAAGGATGTATCAGGCTTCGATCCTCTCCTTGAGGAGGGGGAATCCGAGCGCCTCACGCTGTGCGAGGTAAGCTCGGGCGACCTGGCGCGCGAGGTTGCGGACGCGGCCGACGTAGGTTGCGCGCTCTCGCACGCTGAGGGCGCCGCGTGCGTCGAGTATGTTGAAGAGCTGGGAGCACTTGAGCGCCATTTCGTAGGCGGGGACGATACAGCTCCGCGTGAGCACGGCCGGAGGCCCGTCATTCGCCTCTTCGGCAGACGGCCGGCTGAGCTGAACGAGCCGCTCGGCCTCGCGCTCGCACATCTCGAACGTCTGGCGGACGACTTCGATGTCGGCCGCTTCGTAGTTGTAGCGGGACCATTCGGCCTCCGCGATCTGGTAGATCTCGCCATAGGTCACGCCATCGCCGCCCCAGACGATGTCCTTGAAGTGCTCCACGCCCTGAATGGCCATGGCGATACGCTCGAGGCCATAGGTTAGCTCGACGGAGACGGGGGAAAGTTCAATGCCGCCGGCCTGCTGGAAGTACGTGAACTGAGTGATCTCGAGGCCGTCGAGCCAGACCTGCCAGCCGACGCCGGAGGCGGCGACGGTGGGAGCCTCCCAGTCGTCCTCCATGAAGCGGATGTCGTGCTCCTTGGGCTCGAACCCCAGCTCCCGGAGGCTGTCTAGGTAGAGCGGCTGGACGTCATCGGGGGAGGGCTTCAGGATGACCTGGTACTGGTAGTGGCGATAGAGGCGGTAGGGGTTCTCGCCGTAGCGGCCGTCGTCGGCTCGGCGGGAGGGCTGGACATAGGCGACGCGCCAGGGCTCGGGGCCCAGCACGCGTAGGAAGGTGCCGGGGCACATAGTGCCGGCGCCGACCTCGACGTCGTAGGGCTGCTCGATGAGGCAGCCGCGGCTGGCCCAGAAGCGCTCGAGGGTGAAGATGATCTGCTGGAGGGTCACTCCGGGCTCTCGGCTTCCTCGTCGGGCGGATGCTCGGGCGCGCCTTTGACCAGCTCCACGACGAGCTGCGTCAGGAGAGTGGACAGAATGGCCCCGAAGACGGCGCCGGCGACGCTCTTGGGCAGGGGCACTTCTCTGACCGTACGGTCGCCGAGCTTGACGCGGAGACCCTTGAGGCGACCCTCCTTGGCCAGGCCGACGGCCCTGCCGATGATCTCGCCGCCTTGCTCCACCTTGCGCTCCTCGCGCCGCTGGCGCTCGATTGCGGCGAGAGCGCGGAGGAGGTCTCCCTCGCCTTGCTCGAGGCCGTAGAGGATTTCGTCATACGAAGCGTCGAGTCGCTTCCTGATCTCGTCCGCCAGCGCCATGTCGAAGCTAGCCATTGGCCCACCTCGCTTATCAGTTCGAGCGGATTATAGCACACGGCCCAACACGGCCGCAACGGCGGCAGAAGACGCCCGGTAGGCCCTTGACATCCGCCCCCCCCGTGCTACCATACTCCTGCTGTCTATTCGCCTTGAGAATCTCGCACTGGGACAGCGCAGGATAAACGGGGGGAATCTGCGTTGGCCAGGAAAAGGCGCTCTCGCCTCACGCTTGTCGAACTGCTGGTCACCATCGCGGTGGTCGGCACCCTCTCCACTGTGCTCCTCCCGGTCTTCGCGCAGGAGCGCGACCGCGCCCGCCAGGCCGTCTGCCTCGCCAACGTCCGCACCATCGCGCAGGCCCTTCGCATGTACCTGGCCGACACCGACGGCCGACTACCTCCTGTCGAGTACAACCCGGAGGTTCTAGCCTACTTCAACACCTACCCCGGCGGGGGTGGGAAGGATCAGTGGAACCCCAGTCACTTCCCCAACTGCCACCGGGCCAGGCAG
>JALGTG010000109.1 GCA_029821495.1 Candidatus Hebobacteria bacterium | reverse complement strand
TTCCCGGCCCAATGACCTAGAGTACTTCCAGGACAATCTTCCCCGGCTCCTCGAGGATGCCAAGCGCCAGCGCGGACCGTCCGCTCTTCCTCCCCCCACAGAGGAGCCGCCACCGCAGACTGAGGTCCTGCCGGAGGAGCAGCCACCAGCTCCGCCCGAAGAACAGGAGTCAGCGCACTCGCGCGCTCAAGATGCGCTTATCCGTCTGGGAAAGATCACCGACTGTAACGTATGGATCGCCTCGAACGATAGGAACCGCGTCTACGAGGGCAGGCGTCTGGGCGAAGACTGCCTGACGGAGCTGCCCAACCTCGGCCTGCCTGAAGAAGCCGCAAAAACCATTGCCCTCATTGACGTCATCTGGATTCAGCAGCAAGCCCCGATCGCCGCTATCGAGGTGGAGAGAACAACCTCCATCTCCTCTGGCCTGCTGAGGATGTGTGACTTGCTGTCTCTGGTTCCCGCGCTGAACGTCAAGCTGTATGTAGTCGCTCCTAGAGCGCGCGAGAAGAAGGTGCTCGCCCAGTTAGCGCGGCCCACGTTCCGCAAGATCGGGCTGAGCAAGCGCTGTCGGTATATCCCGACGGAGCACCTTTACTCCTTACTGGACAAGCTTGGCGGCTTCGAACATGGCATTGACCCAAGCATCTTGGACGAGATTGCCATCTCTCTCGAGACGCATGCGGAGAGTTCGTAGGGCAGGAGCTTACTACTGCCACTATAGTGAGCAATCGGCATCACTTCTCAAGCACCAAGATAATGCCTTCCCCGGTCAGTTCCCATCTGTCCGAAACGGCCGAACTTGCCGGAATACGGCCATTCGGTTACATGGGCGAACATGCACGATTCCTGGCCGTCCGCATGACATCCCCTGCACCCTTTCACACGCCTCTGAAGCGAACGGAAATGTCCGGACTATTCCCCCCTGCCCGCGAATCGGCCATTGTCCCACTCCCCAAGGAGTGTTCCAGGCACTCCTGTGGGAATGCGAACTGCCCCTCCCGGCCGCGCGGAGCCTAGCAGTAGACCCCCCACTCTCTCACCAACTCCACCACCCTCCCATATCTCTCGAAGCTCACCTGGGGTGGGATAGAATGATCCGAGTGGAACACATATCCCCCCGGGCTCGACATCCCGATCTCGAGCTTCTTCTTGATCTCCCCCGCCATCTCCGCCTCGTCCTCCGCGAAGAACGTCCGCACGTCCACCCCGCCCATGAAGCACAGATCTCGCCCATACTCCCGCACCAAGTGCCCCAAGTCCACGCCCGCCTTCACCTCCAGCGCCTGGAGACAATCGAACCCCGCGTCAATCAGATCCGGCACAAGCGCGGTGATGTTCCCGCACGAATGCAGGGTGACCGGCCACCCCTGCTCGTGGAAGAACTCGCACAGCCGCCTGTGATATGGCAGAAGCTGCTCCCGGTAGGCCCGCGGCGAGAACAGCGGGCCGTTCTTGTAGCCGAGATCATCCCATAGCCACGCGCCATCGAACTCGAATCCCCGCTCCACGTACAGCTTCCCCATCCCCACTATCATCTCCGCGTCGTACTCGTACATCTCTCGCACCCAGTCCGGATCATCCGCGATAGCCATCAGCAGCGCCTCCGGCCCAATCTTCCGCCACGTCGCCTCATACCCCGGGATCGCTGACAGGCAGATGAACTTCCCCTCCTCCCGCCACTGCGCGTGCAGCGCCTTCGTGCCATCCCAGTCCACCCGTGACGGATCCGGCGTCAGCCGCCCCTTCAGCTCATCCCACGTCGCCCGCGACTTGACGGGGAAATCGAGCAGCTCCGGCGTTGACCGGTGATCCAGCCAGTCCCGCTTCAGCACCCCCCACTCATCCCTGACCACCACATAGTCCTCAGTTCGCTCCACCTCTTCCCACGGAAGGCCGAACGAGTTGTCCACTCCGACCATCCGGATTTCCGTCCCGAAGTAGTCATCTGGCGAGACATCCGCCGGCAGCCCCTCCTCCCGCCACCGGTGTGCCGTCGCCTCCCAGAACGCCTCGTAGATCGGCACCCGGTCCGGCCGCTCGTGCCGCAGTGCTTTCCCAACCCGCTCTCGCGAAGTCATCTCTCCGGCCTCCTCCTCCGTCCCCGCGGTCGAGTGCGCCCGTCCGTCCCCTTCGCCCACAAGCCCCGGCAGGAATGACCGCGGCCCTCCCGAAGCTCACCTCGAACACATCTCGGAGACGACAATGGCGAAGATACTCGTCCTCTACGACACCCAGTCCGGAAACACCCGCACCATGGCCGAGGCCGTCGCAGACGGCGCGCGCTCCATGCCCGACACCGCGGTAACCCTGAAGTGCGTGGACGACGCCGAGGCCCGCGACCTCTTCGAGCACGACGGCATCGCCGTCGGTTCCCCCACCTGGTGCGGCCAGATGACCTGGAAGCTCAAGAAGTTCTTCGACGAATCCACCTGCGTCTGGGGCAAGATCGAGGACAAGGTCGGCTGCGCCTTCAGCACCTCCGGCGGCCAGGGCGGCGGAAACGAGATGACTTGCCTCTCCATCCTCAGCGTCATGCTCAACTATGGAATGCTCGTCTTCGGAGTCACCGAATACAGCTCCCCCGGCATGACCGCCCACTATGGCGCTGTCGCCGTCGGAGAGCCCGACGACCGCGAACTCGCCGCCTGCCGCATGCTCGGCCAGAAGCTCGTCCAACACGTCCAGCGAATGAAGGGGGGCTGATCGTCCGCTCCTACTCGATTCCCAGCCACCTCAGCGCGTTCTTGCTCAGCACCCGCTCCATCGTCTCCGCCGATGCACCCGCATCCCGCAGGATGCTTCGATCCTCCTCCAGATGCCGCCGCAGGGCCTCCCCGTTCTCGGGCTCAAAGCAGTCGCTCCCGTAGATGAGCTGCCGGTCCCCCAGGTAGGCGAACGCCTTCCGCAGCGCATCCACCTTCCATATCCGCGGCGCCCCCGTCGTGATGTCCACGAAGCTGCTCCACTCCCGCCCCTCATCGCTCCCAGCCGCCGCCCGGAACTTCCCGCACACCGCGAAGCACTCGTCCGTCCATGGCCAGCTCATATGCGCCATCGCAAACCGGATCTTGGGGTAGTGCAGCATGATCTCGAAGAACGCCGGCCGGCAGTGCTGCGACGTATCGCTCACACCCCATAGTATCCCCGTGTGGAACAACATCGGCTTGCCGTACTCCTCGATCTTCGCATAGCAGGCCCGCGCTCTCTCGTCGGCCGGGTACCAGTGGTTCGGGATCATCTTGACCCCGCGCAGCCCCTTCTCCCCCAGCGCGTAGTCCACCGCCTCCACCGCGTCCGACAGCGTTGGCTCGATCCACGCAAACCCGATCAGCCGCTCAGCATCCGGGGCCACCATCCGCGCCGTGTCATCAATCGACTGCTTGTGCGCATCCTCGGGCGTCGCCTCGCCCCGTTGCGGAGGGACTGCCAACAGCACCACCCGCTCCAACCCCGCCTCGTCCAGGGTCTCCAGGATCCTGTTCCCGTCCTCCCCTCCCCTCGTATGCACGTGCACATCAATCGCCATCGCTACACCTCCCTCGCCTTCCGGCCCGCTAGTAAGGTGACCCCTGGGCGTCGTTCACCCTTCAGCCGTGACTACGTCCGGGACAACTCGGCCGCCAACCCCTCCACCAGCACAAACCTCCCCAGCGGCCGCACCTCGACCCCCTCCGGGAAGCTCCCCAGGAAGAGGCGATTCTCACACATCCCCCCCGAGAGATAGAACTGCTCCGGCTCTCCGATGAACCGGTGTGCGTTCACCGCAATGCCCCGCGCAAACCGCGCCACCGCCTCCTCTTCCGACACTCCCTCGGAGACAAGCTCGAACAGCTGCTCCATCCCCAGCACCCCACACGTCACCGGCACTGATTTCCCGGAGGGCTGAATCTTCCCGTAGTCGAGCCCATAGTAGTGGCCCAGCAGCTCCAGAGTGAATCCCGTTAGCGCCCCACAAGTCGTCGTCCAGTCCATCCCCACCAGCTCACCTCGTCGCATGTGCACGTACTTCACGTCCCGCGACCCCACATCCAGCAGCAGAAACTCCGGCTCCCCGAGCAGCCGCTCCCCTCCTTGTGCCATCGCGATTAGCTCATTCACGTGTCGGGACGCTCGCCGCCGCGCGTTGTGGCCGGTCGCAACATCGGCCTTCTGCTCTCGCGCATCTCGCGTCGCCAGCACCTGCCGCTCGCCCGTCCTCGTATCGAGCAGCTTCGTCCAGGTTGTCCCGAAATCAGCCAGCAGAGCCATTTCTACTCGTGCGCCCCACGGAACCTGAGGAATGCCTCGATCTTCGCCCTCACCGGCTGCGACAGCGTCCCGTCAACATCCACGTGCAACCCGCCATGCTGACGCGCCAGGTGCTGGGCCACCACGTTCTTCGGACAGAATGTCTGCGCGAAAAACACCGTCGGCACGCCCTCCGGCACGTACATCTCAAGCGCCCAGTCCGCCGGCGTGCGGTGCTCCAGGCACCGAGCCCATCCCAGTATCTGCGCCCCATCCGGAAGCAAATCGTAGATAGCCAGGTCTGCCGCGGGCACGCCCCAGATCGCGGCCCGCGGCCTAGGCTCTCGCCGTACCTTGGGCGTCTCCGGCCGGACCAGACCCTCCAGGATCAGCTCCATCTTGCGCCGCACCGGCAGGTCCGAATCGCATACCGGCGTCCCCATCCCCTCCCGGTTCTCATTCTGCGTCCGCACGATCGGGATGTCCAGCAGCCCCTCCAGCACCTCCACCAAGCCCCGCGCCGCATCGCATTTCCCGTATCCCTCGTCAATCACGACCTCGTCGAGATCCAGCGCCAGCGCGTTGTCCAGGATTCGGCGGATGATCCGACAGGTCGTCCGCGGCAGCAGCAACTCGCTGCGCGCCTCCGCCCCCTCCACCAGGTTATCCAGATCTACAAGCTCCTCGTTCCGCCGCGGCGCCAGCACCTCCTCGGGCGGGCATCCCGCAAAGCCGATCCGCTTCTGCCGTTCACTCATCGTCGCTGCCGCCCGCGCTCAGATGCACCCAGAGCGCCACACAGCGCTCCTGTGCCTCTATCCCGCGCACCTCCCCCGCGCCGGCCCCCGCCAGATCACCCCCCGAGACCTCGAATTCATCCCCGCCGATTCGCAGCTTCGCTTTCCCATCAACCACGTAGCAGATCATCTCCTCCGAATCCTCCCGCGGCGCCAGCCCTTGGCCGGCGTCCAGGCAGAGCAGAAACGCGCGCGCCCGCCCCGACCCATACACGAGCCGCGGGAAGAACTTGTCCGGCAGGAACTCGTAGCTCTCCGGCAGGTGCTTCGGCTTCATGGCACGGTCCTGCATCCGCTCCAAGCCGAACCCAGCTTCGCCGGACCCCGCCTGCCGCCCTTCGTCCGCGCCAACCTATCCCCCCATTCCCCGGCAGGACCCGCCCGCCCGCAGGTAGAACCCGACTGCATAGCAACCGACTGAGGCACTACAGTGGCCGCCATCGACGCGAAGGAGCTGAGCGACCTCGAGGCTGTTGGGACTGCGGTCTGGTGGCTGGGCAACGCGGGCTTCGCCATCAACGCCGCCGGCCGCGTCATCCTCATCGATCCCGTCATCGAGCCCAAGGATGACCAAGTTCCGGTCATTTCAGAGGTCGGCCTTCCCTTCCTCGTCCCCCTGCCCATCCGCGCTCGCAGCATTGATCGGGCCGACCTCGTGCTTCTGACGCACGACCACGGCGACCACGCCGGCCCGCGTACCCTCCCCGAACTGATCGAGCGCACGCGCGCTCTCTTCGTCTGTACCGAGCACACCGCTCGCGCCCTGAGCGAGTACGGCCTCCCTCGCGAACGCGTCCGCACCGCCCACTACAACCGCCCTCTCCGCATTGCAGACATGGTCGTTACGCTGACTGTCGCAAGCCACGCAGAGGCGGACGGACACACCCAGCGCGGAGACTGCTGCGGCTTCATGATCGAGGCGGCCGGCCTGAAGGTCTGGCACCCCGGCGACAGCGACCTGCTCGAAGAGCACCTCTCTGTCACCGATGTAGACGTCCTACTCATCCCCATCGCACCCCACGTGTTCGGCGCCGAGGGCGCCATCCGCCTCGCCAACTCGACCCGCGCCCGCCACATCATCCCTTGCCACTACGGCACCTATGATTCCGACCTCTACTGGTGTACCGGCGACCCCGAGGCCGTCCGCGAGGGGATCACCGACGCCGGCGCGCGCTACCACCAGCTCGCCATTGGCGAGAAGCTGCTCATCCCCACACCTCAGAGGCGACAACACCATGCCTGAGAGCTTCTCCGCGGAAGCCCATCTGCGAGAGGAACTCGTCGCTCTCCGTGAGGAGGGCTACGATACCGCCGACCCGACCGGCAGGATGGACTCACTCGCCGACCTCCCCGACGAAGAGGCCGCCCGTCGCCGCCGAGACATACTGGCCTCACTCGTCGATCTCCCGCGCCGCCCTGACTTCACCTACGAGGAGCCATCGGATCTCGACGCCATTCGCGCCGCCCGCCCGGACGGCCCCCGCCGTCTCACCACCAGACTCGCAAAGCGATTCCTAGCCGACCGCACTCGCGGCGCCTGGCTCGGCCGCGCCGCCGGCTGCCTCCTCGGCAAGCCATGCGAGGGCTGGCACCGCACGAAGATCGAGCGCGCCCTCCGCGCCCTCAGCGAGTGGCCGCTCTCAGACTACTGGCCCCGCGTCGACGATCTGCCCGACGGTTTTGCCCTTTGGTCCTGGGAGGCATTCAAGGACCCTGACACGATCCCCTACCCGCCGCCCGACGACCCGCAACTCCGCGGTAATATCACCCGCATGCTGCGCGACGATGACATGGACTACCCCATCATCGGCCTCCATATCCTCGAGCACCACGGCCCCGGCTTCACCACCAAGGACGTCGGCAATGCTTGGCTCCACCTCCTCCCCTACGGCTGCGTCTATACCGCGGAGCACGTAGCCTACCGCAATCTCGTCAACCAGCTCGAGCCTCCCGCGACCGCCAGCCACCACAACCCCTACCGCGAGTGGATCGGCGCCCAGATCCGCGCCGACATCTTTGGCTGGGTCTGCCCCGGCAACCCCGAGTTCGCGGCTGAGCTAGCCTGGCGCGACGCCGCCCTCTCCCACACCAAGAACGGCATATACGGTGAGATGTTCTTCGCCGCCCTGCTCGCCGCCGCGTTCGTAGAATCAGACATCCACAACCTCATCGAGATCGCCCTCTCCGAGATCCCCGGTAACTGCCGCCTACGCGAGGCCGTGCTCGACACCGTTGAATGGTGCGATGCCGACCCCGACTGGGAAACCACCTGGAATCGCATCAACGAGAAGTACGGCCACTACCACGGCGTCCACACCATCAACAACGCCGCCGTCGTTCTAATGGGCCTACTCCACAGCGGCGGAGACTACGAGAAAGCCATCGCCATCTCCGTCATGGGCGGCTGGGACACCGACTGCAACGGCGCGACCGCCGGGTCGGTCATGGGCACCATTCTCGGCGCCAAGGCCCTGCCCGGGAAATGGATCGCCCCTCTCAACGACCGCATCTCCTCCATCGTCATCGGCTACACCGACACCCGCCTCTCCCGCCTCGCCCGCCGCACCGGCGCCATCCAGCAGAAGATCGCCCAGCTGTAGGTCGGGCATATGGCTAGGTCTGCCTTCAGCAGACCGCCATCCCGGCCCGAAGCGCCTAGGGACCCATGCCCGCCATCCGTTGCTGCCTTCCGTGCAAGGCAGGTCCCCCGAGGCCCGTTGCCGGCGTACGCGGATGGCGACCCGGTCACCCCGCATCTCCTCACCCCACCCCAGCCCTCCCGCACCAGCCTGTAGGAGCGACATTCCTGTCGCGACCCCGCGCGCCGGCCCGCCACTACTCGCCCATCAGCTTCCGCACCACCCGTTCCACATCGTTGACCGGATGCTGCAGCGCCCCCTCCTTCAGCCTCGTGAAGTCCGGATACCCGTTCGCTCGCTCCCGCTCCCACTCCCGCGCGAAGCTCCCGTCCCTTATCTCCGCCAGCGCCGCCTCCATGCACCCGCGCGTCTCCGACGGCAGTGCGCTTTCCATCCTGCTCAGCGTCCCGTACTGGCTCGTCGTCGAATGGAAGGCCATCTGCCGGAAGATCCCCACCTCCGCCATCCGCTCCAGCACCTCCGCCGCCTCCTTCGACCCCCAAAGCTCCATCAGCACCGCCTCCGGCTGGTAGCCCTTCTCTGTCAGAAACTCGAAAGACCCCACCAGTATCCGGAACACCGCCGGCCACACGAAGTGCTCGCTGAAGTGATCCAGCTCCGTCTCCTCCGCGAACGTGCTCTCGATGGCCCCGCCCTTCGTGCACCCCATCGCCCGCGCCAGCGCCAGCGTCTTCGGCCACGCCTCGCCGGACCCGTCTTGCTGCACCGCCACGAACGCGGGCACCGGCTTGCCCGCCACATACGCATCCCTCACCCCCACCCCGATCATCCGCGGTGCCACCATGACCACATCAACCTCCTTCGGCGGCGCGATGAAACCATAGTGCACGTTGTAGCCGTGCGCGAAGTCCAACGCCTTGCCAGGCTTGAG
>JALGTG010000108.1 GCA_029821495.1 Candidatus Hebobacteria bacterium | reverse complement strand
CTGACCGCCTGTTCGTAGTCGCCGTGCCGGTACATGATAGTCCCGAGGAGATGGAGTTCGCGGTCGCCGATCACCGCCAGGTCCACGGGCGGCTTCTCCTGGAAGACGGCGACGATCACGATGGCGCCGCCCTTGCCCACTGAGTCGATGAGGTCGGACACGCTGGCCGGCGCGCCCGCGCACTCGAGGCCGATGTCGAAGCCGTCTTCCCCGAAGACGCGCTTCGAGGCCTCCGCGAGCGACTCGGTCTGTGGATTCGAGGTCGCGCCTATCCCGCACTCCTTCGCCCTGTCGAGGCGGAAGTCGCTGACATCGGTGATGAGGACGCTTGCGCCGCGACAGCGGCACATCTGCGCCACCAGGTTGCCGATCGGCCCCGCGCCTGTCACGACCACGTTCTTGCCGCGCATGTCCCCTGCTCGGCCGCTCGCATGGACGGCGACCGCCGCGGGCTCGACGAGCGCGCCCTGCACATGGGTGAAGCTGTCGGGCAGCACCGCCACTTTCTCGGCCTCAGTCGCGAAGAGGTCCTGGGCGACGCCGGGCGCCTGGAAGCCCTGAACCTTGAGCTGGTCGCAGATGTTGTAGTCCCCGCGCTTGCACGGCCGGCAGAGGCCGCAGACCACCTGCGGTCGCGCGGTGGCCTTGCGTCCGACCTCGATCCCCTCCACGCCCTCGCCTACCGCCTCCACGACGGCCGAGAACTCATGTCCCTGGACGACCGGGTATGAGGTGAAGGGATGCTTGCCGTGGTATACGTGAATGTCGCTGCCGCAGATCCCGATCTGCTTGACCCGCAGAAGCACCTGTCCCGGCCCCGCCTGCGGCTCGGCAACGTCGTGGAACTCGATTGCCCCTGGGGAGGTCATGACCGCCTGTCTCATGGCACCGCGTCTCCTCTCAACTGCATCTGCCGCGATCGATCGGGGGAACGCCTCTTCCCGAACGAAGTTCCGCTCGTACCGCGATGCTCCTGCTCGGGCGAGCAGTGCGCGTCACTCCCAGAGCGCGGCCGCGCTCCCTTCGGCTAGGTCGGCTTCCACTCCCACATCGTCGCCTCAGGCCCGAGCCGGTCCCAGACCGCGCGGCCGGCCTCGTCGAGCAGCTTGTAGTCTTCCTCGCTGAGCTCGACGTCGAGCGCCCCAATGTTCTGGTCGAACTGAGAGATGCTGCTGGCCCCAACAATGACTGACGTGACGCCCGGCGTCTGCAAGAGCCAGGCGAGGGCGACTTGTGCCGACGTGCACCCGAGCCTGTCGGCGATGCGGTCCACGTGGGTCGCCACCTCGAGGGAGTGCGCGAAGATCTCCTCAGAGAAGAGGCGGTTAGAGTCTCTCGGGCCGCCGAGCTTCTCGGTTTTCTGGCGGGTATAGCGTCCGGTGAGGAGGCCCTGCGCCAGCGGCGAATACGGGGTGACCGCAACATTGCTCTCCCGGCAGAAGGTCAGCAGATCCTCCGGGATGCGCCACAGAATGGAGAGGGGCGGCTGGAGACTCACGACACCGTAGTTCAGGGCGACCTGCATCTGCTGGCGGTTGAAGTTCGATACGCCGATGGCACGGATCTTCCCGGCATCCTTATGCCGGATCATCTCCTCGAAGAAGGGCTCCAGCGGGAGGCTGGGAGAGGGCCAGTGGCAGATGTAAAGATCCACGTACTCCGTGCGGAGACACTCCAGGCTCGCGTCGATGTTGCCGGATACTTCCTCGGGCTTGCACTGCATCATCTTGGTGGCGATGATCGCTTGATCTCGGCGGCCCGCCAAAGCTCTGCCGACAGTCTGCTCGGACTTGCCGCGGCCGTATACGCGAGCCGTGTCAATGAAGTTGCACCCCTGATCCAGCGCGTGCTGGATAATGCCAACGGCCGCATCAGCGTCTTCGGGACCCCAGCCGCGCCCACCGCCCATGTTCCAGGTGCCTAGGCAGAACCGAGTGACCTCAATGTCAGAGTTGCCAAGCGTGAGTCTCTCCATGACGCTTCCTTTCCGCTGAAGTGAGCTAAGGTAGTTGGCCGGCGGCGGGACCGCGTGAGGACTTCGTCGGGACCGAGGCCTCGTCCTGCGCGGGGGTCGCGAGAGCTTCCGCGCAGGTGTCCGTACAGGAGTGCACGTGCGAGCTACTCCCAGCAGTGCTCGGCGCCCCGCCACTCACCCTTCAGACCCGGCCCTCAGAGCTGACCCAGAATCTCCTTCGCCTTCTCTCCCACTCGGCCCCCGGGGTCCTCGCGAGCCACACGCTGCAGCTTCTTCTTCGCACTCTGGATATCGCCCTGCCTCAAGTCGATGATAGCCAGGTAGAGTCGCGCCGGCGCGTATCCGTCATCCCGCGCCAGCGCCTCCGAGAGCGCCCGCCGCGCAGCTTCGTACCGTTTCTGCCTGTAGTATGCTTCGCCCAGCGCTTGGTATGCCTCGGCCGAACGAGGATCCACCCGCGCCCAGGTGCGGCTGGCAGTGATCGCCTGACCGTGCTTGTTCATGGCAAGCAGCAGTATGGCTATGTCCCGCCATATCCTTGGATCGTCGGGGCTCAGCCTGGATGCTGCCCGGAGCTGCTTCAGCCTCTCCGGCAGGTTGCCGCGTCGGCCCTCCACATCGGCCATCAGCGTGCGGCACTCCACCTCTTTCGGAGCTAGCTGCACTGCTCTCTGCGCGTGCTCCGCTGCTTCCTCGACCCGGTCCTCACGCAGCAGCACGTCCGCGAGAGCGCCCTGGTTCCGGAAGCTCGTCGGCATCAGTTCGACCGCGCGCCTCAGGTGCGCCTCGGCCTCCTCGACCTTGTCCAGCTTCAGATACGTCACCCCTAGGTTGTACTCCGCACTGGCGTTGTCAGGCAGCAGTTCAAGCGCGCGCTCATTGGCGGCGAGGGCCTTGTCGTATTCGCCCAGCTCACCCCATAGGTAGGCCGCTAGATAGCAGCCCCTCTGCGAGTATGGAGACAAGCGGAGGGCCTCTTCGGCAAGCGCCGCCCCTTCGCGGAAGTACTGCCTGCCCAGCTCCGCGCTATCCGCCGACGCCGCCTGGCCAGTCCGCGCCTGCTTCTCCGCGCTGCGGACCAGCATGCTGGCCTTCACCGGGCGCAGCGCCGCCCACCCCAGCAGTGTCAATAGGAGGACTAAGCCGGCTCCCACCCCCGCCAAAGGAAGCCTCGCCACAGGCCGGAACTGGAACTCTCGCCTGCGAGGCAGGGTCGTTGCCCCGCCCGCACCGGGAAGCCACGCAGCGGCCACCGCCAGCACGGCCACCCACAGCCAGAAGAACGTCACCGCGCCCGTCTGACGGAAAGTGACCCCGAAGAAGTTCTGGACCAGAAACGCCATGACCGCCGCGGTTATGCCCAGCCCGATCCGGCGCCACCGGTGGTCGGAGTGTCGGAGCGATACCCTCACTGCCGCCGTCGAGACCCCGCCCAGCAGGAGGAGGAAGAGCGCGGCGCCGATCACGCCAGTTCCCGCGAGTACTTGCAGATACTCATTGTGAGCGTAGCTGGGCACCAGCATCTTCTGCGCTGACTTGTTGAGGTCTGTGTACCAGCTCTCGGACATCCTGCCCAAGGAGTGGGCCTTGAACGTCCCATATCCCAAGCCCAGAGCAGGCCGCTCCTGGAACAGGTCCAGGGCAATACGCCACTGCAGCACGCGCTCCCGTCCGGATGGGTCTCTGAAGTGGAGCACATCGTTGACCCGGCGCTTCTGCCTCTCGGGCAGATACCGATACCCGACCGGAGCCAGTCCTCCCGCCACTACCACCCCGACTAGTAGCCACACCCACGACCGCCGCACCGCGCGCCATCCCCCTCGCGCAACTGCCATCGCCCCTACGACGCACAGCCCGAGCACCAGACCAATCATCGGCGAAATGGTCACCGAGAAGTACAGGCAGAGGGCCATCATGGCGGCGGCCGCGAGGAAGAGGCCGGACACGACCGGTCCGCCACCCTCCCGAGGAGAATCCGCGCCGGCTTCTCCTTCCTTTGGCGAGGGCCAGCCTACCGCGACCGCGACGGGCGCGATGAGAATCAGGAAGCTCGCCAGGTACGTGGCATTCGCCAGCAGCGAGAACACCCGACTTTTCCCCGCGCTCCACTCCACGGGATCCAACCCGGCCGCTTGGACAAACCCGTAGATGCACACGGGAACGGCGGCAAGGCACGCCGCACCGATCACGCGGCGCACCTGCGCAAAGCTCCGCAGCGAGACCACGACCAGCACATATAGGCCCACGTGCGCCGCCAGCTTGCCGAACTCCGAGACCGTGATATACCAGTGCCGGGAGTACAGCGCGCTCGCGCCCGCCCATGCGGCGAAGGCCAGTACGAGGAGATTGAGCCGCGAGCTCACCCACCCCAGGCGCCCCCGCGCGAGACCTGCCATCAGCCAGAGAGCCAGTCCCAGTGCCACGCCGAGACCCAGCACCGCGTCTTTCACATCAGCGACGTTGGACGACCCCCGGTTTATGGCGAGGGGCACGGCAACCACCGTGAGTAGCAGGGCAGCTTCCCCGAGCAGCTCCGGGAGAGTGCTTTCGCGACGGCGATCTCTCTCCTTGGTCTTTCCCTTCCTACGCTTCTTCATAGTCGGAACACTGGGCGAATCCTGCTGGTTCTCCCCGCGGGGGACATCCGTCCGTCATCGGAGGCCTCATTGTACCACGAGCCGCGGACCTCTTGCCATCTTGCCGGCAGGCCCTCGCTTGCTTGCCTCCTCTCGTTGTCGCAGGGCCGTTCAGTGCTGAGAACTGCACAACAGCGCTCGCAGCGGAAGGAGTCGAGGGGAAGCCGTCGAATCCCCGTGACACTCGATAATCGGACTATCGTTTGGCGGAGCGGCAAGAGTCACCGATGCCGCACTTCTAGGCTAGGGGGTTGCCATGAGGACTGATCGCCTGATCCTGCTGATCGTGCTGGTCTCGTGCGCCTTAACGATGGCGGCAAGTCACCATCCCGCCGAGGGCGCAGGTGTGGCATTCAAGGTCGGGGCGGCGCCGCCGCCTCAGGAGGTCTACACCAAGGTCAACCTTACAGAGCCCTACGACATCCTGGAGGGCTTCACCATCTACCCGTCGTTGGCCAGTCCGGACCTCTTCTACTACGTCCCGCAGCCGCGCGTTGCACGAACCGAGCAGGGACGCCTCGTCTTCCGGCTGCTGGACTATGCAATGGCGGAGAACCGCAACCAGGTCGGCAGTGCGGACGTCGCCGGCGGGTATCTGCAGTTCGACGTCGTCATGTCTCCGACGCCCGAAGAGGAGAAGACGATCAAGCAGAAGCTCCTCAACCCGCCGAAGCGATTCGCGGCCAGCAAGCTCCAGACCACTCGCTTCCTCGCCACGAGGCTGAACGCCCTCCACCCGTACCATCAGCAGTTCGGCGCCGCGGCCAAGCCCAAGAACGTGCGACTGGCGCCGATCCCGATTCACAACCTCCAGGTCAAGGCGCGCATACCGGGTGTGCTTGAGGGCGACCTCACCGACACCGACTGGTACGACGCCAACGGAGACGCCAGCGGCAGCACCACCTTCGCCATCAACCTCTCCGGCCCTCAGGCCCACGCTCTCTACCAGGCGATCATGAATCCATCCGCGGTGGAGCCCTTCAACGTGTTCTTCAGCGGCGACCTCGGCGGGTACATCAAGTGCAACGCCAAGCTCACGGTCAAGACCTCCGAGATCTTCAACTTCATGCAAGAGCAGGAGGGCTCCGCCACCAAGATCGAGAAGCCCGGCAAGCGCGGCGTCTCCCTCTTCGGAGTGGTGGATATCGTCCCCGGCAGGGCCGCACGGAGCTCCCTCGAAGAGAGCCAGGTCAACAACATTGACGTCACTCAGGTCTTGAACACCGCCATCAAGATCGAGGGCGACCTCCAGGGCTATGATGACGCGCTGATGGCGCTGGCCAAGTACGGACTGGATCAGGCAATTGCGCGGTTCGGGGCGCCGATATCCCTCGACGAGCTGATAGACCCCAAGCGCGAGCTCAAAGACCCCACCATGCCCTCCGGCGTCGGCAAGCCCGGCCTCTGGGCCTACGCCCCGACCATCTGGACTCGCGGCATCATCCAGCCGGGCAGCAACCCCGGCCGCAAGGCCTACTACGGGTTCTTCGATGAGAAGACGTTCAACCGCGCCAATGCCGCCTCTTTCACCGTGGACCTCAAGAAGCAGATCGCGGTGACCTGGCAGTTCTCGCCGAGCGCCTCCATCTTCGACGACGCCATCGTGGAGGAGATCCAGGAGAACGCCTCCATGTACGCGCAGAAGTTGGCGCTCAATGATCCCTTCTTCGAGAAGCTCGACATCACTTACACCGCCAACCTCGACTTCGCAGGCGGCCCCTTCAATAAGGTCGTCTTCACCGACATCTTCAAGCTCAAGGACGGCACCAACTACAGCGTCCCCGGCCTGCTGCTCGAGTCCCAGGACAACCTCGACCAGCAGGGGAGGCTGATCGGTGCCGCCCCACCCGCCAATCTCCGCTTCGGCGGACTGCTTCAGGGCAACCTGTATCAGGGCCCCATCGGCGGCTCGTTCAACATCCTCGATCCCAGCGCGCGCCGCGTTTCCTACCTCTCGCGCTCATGGCCCACACACGAAGACGGCTCCGCGGTGAAGGGCGTCACGCACCGATGGAAGTACACAGTCTACTTCCGCCCAAGCGTCAAGGACATCGACTTCCCGCCCTCCTGGGCATCTCCCGAGTCCATCAACTCTGAGACCGTCCTGACCGCCACCATCCCCCCCAAGGTGGCCGTCTTCACCGTTTCGGCCGATGGGCTCAACATGACGCGCGTCGCGGGCGCGCTCGTCAGAGTGAGATACACCGCCTCCCTCGCACACCGCGGCGAGGAGTACGCCGAGACCATCAAGGCCACCAAGGTACGGCCCGGCGGACCGGACAAGCGCCTCTACTTCTACGATGACGATCCGAAGGTCAACCTTCCGTGCAAGTACCAGTACACGATTCTCTACACCGACGCGCCGCCTTACACGAGCGAATGGCTCTCGGAAGAGGGCGGCGTGATCATACCGATAGATCCGAGCTACGGTGCCGCCCCCGCGGCAGGCGGGGTCCTGGTGATAGACGACAGCTTCTGACGACCGGCGGGGGGAGCGGCTCGCCCGCTCCCCCCTAGCTTCACGCGGCCGACCCAAGGAGGTCCTCATGAGAGCGCTCCGTTTCACCCCGATCCCGCTCCTCCTCGCGCTGCTCGTCTCACCGGCAATGGCGGCCGCGGTCCGCATGATGCCCGCGCGCGCCCTCGTTCGCGATGTCAGACTTCACACCAAGCTCGCGCCGCCAAAGACCGACTACACCAACCTCGACAAGCCCGGCCCCGTCCAGAGCCCCGACCCCTACTTCACCCTGAAGCTCGGTGAGGCCGACATCTACCGGGACGCCCAAGATCACACCCTCGCCTACTACCGCCCCATCCTCCGCCTCGGCAAGCGCACCGAGACCCCACTCGCGGAGGGCGTCGGCGAGCTCGCCGCAGACCTCGACGGCTTCCTCTTTCGCTACTACAAGTTCGAGTCCGGCGGCATGCCGAAGTGGGCCGACATGCAGGTCGTCATCGTCGCCGAGCGCCCCGAAGAAGCCACCCTCGAAAACGTCCAGGAACGCTGGACCAACGTCGTCAGCCTGATCCCACTCCCCTACAAGCTGGACGTGGACACCGGCGTCCATATGAGCATCCCCTATCCCCCCCGCACCGTCCAGTTCTCCCAGCTCGAAGCGACCGGCGGCGTCGAAGGCAGCGAGTGGCGGCACTTCTCCACAAACACCCACCCCGCCCCGCCCGATCTCCTGACCGATGCCGACAACAACGCCCTGAACGAGGCGAAGGCCAGAGACTTCACCGCCCTCATCACCTCTGACCTCTCAGACATGCCCTCCTTCCAGCCCACACTCAAGGTCCGCGCCGTCTATCCCGGCTGGCGAGGCGCCACTCCGCTCCTGCGCGGCATCATCCACGCCGCGCCCTTCAAACCCATCAAGCTCGCCCCCGCCGCCGGCAAATCCGGCGAGAGTGCCACTCCCATCATCAAATCGCGCGTCCTGCGCGTCCCCATCATGAAGCTCTCGGGCGAACCGATAATGGCCGGCGTCAGACCCACGCTTAGAGGCGAAGTGAAGACCGCGCCCTCTCGCGTCATCCTCGCCCCCGCCGCCACCATCAAGCAGCCCTCCACCATCATCGCGAGACCGGCACTCCTGCGCCCCGACCTGGTCCGCGTCATCGGCACCCTCAGGCCGCGGGACGACATAGACTACACCTACTCGGAGACACAAGAACTCGTCGTCAGCATCCCCATCACATACCCGAAGCCCACGACCCCCAACTACGATTACTACTTCCTGTCCGACTCCGGCCGCTTTGGCGGCCCCTACTTCGAGCCCTCGACCCAGCCCGACCGGCCGCAGCGCGCGGAGGCGCCGGAGGATTTCTCCGGCTACTGGTACCAGAGCCACTACTTCGGAAGACGCCTGGTCTGGCCCGCCCCCAGGTCCCTCCGCCTCGCCTGGGACGTGGAATCCGGCCTTCGGCCGTCCTGCCGCTTCTCCCTCTCC
>JALGTG010000107.1 GCA_029821495.1 Candidatus Hebobacteria bacterium | reverse complement strand
AGGGCCCGTCATGCAGCAGGGCCATCACACAGCGTCATAGAAGGTTTAGGCTTCGTTCACTTGGGATTCACCGGGCGAAGATACTCTGGTCTTGGCAGGCGGGACCTTTCGGCTATGCCTCGAGGACAGTCGGACTGGAAGGGAGGACGGGATATGGCACCAGCACTGCGGCGATGGCTGGGGGTGGCGGCCGTTGGTGTCTGTGCGACGCTGCTGCTGAGCGGCGGGCTGTGGGGGGACGCCGGGAGCATCGGAACGGCGGACTGGCGGTACCGGGAGCTGGACTCGCTGGCGCGAGCGGGGCTGCTGAGCGGCCACCCGAAGGGGCCGCTGGGCGCGTGGAGAGACCATATCACGCGCTATGAAGGTGCGTCGCTGACGCTGAGGGCGATTGAGGGATTGGGGGAGGCATATAGCGCACAAGGGGAAGCGCTTCATAGGATTGCCCAGGCCGACACTTCGACGGAGCGGCCGGCGCCGAGGCCAGTGACAGTCGAGGACCTGGCGCGGGTGGAGAAGCTGATAGAGGAGTTCCGCGCGGAGCTGTTGACCATGGGTGTTCGGGTGGATGATCTGGCGGCCGCTCTGAGCGACATTGACCGACGGATGAAGAAGGTCGAGGCCGAGCAAGAGCGGCATGCAGTAGACGGGTACGTGCAGTTCCGGTATCAGGACGACAATGCCGTGGACAAGGAGGAGTTTCTTGTCCGCCGAGCGCGGGTGAATGTGCGGGGGCCGGTGAGCGAGCGGACCTCGTATCGGATAGAGTTTCAGCTTGACGCGAAGGAGGCGGGCAAGGCCCGCGGGAGCAAGGTGCAGCTCCGCACGGCTTACGCGGACTACAAGCTGGAAAGGGGGAGGCTGCGGATCGGGCAGGCAAAGCTGCCGTGGGGGTACGAGCTGCTGGCGTCGGTTCCGAAGCTATGGACAGCGGAGCGAGCGCTCTTCATGGATCGGCTGTTCCCGAACCAGCGGGACATCGGAGTCCAGTGGTCGTATCGGCGGTCGGCTTCTTCGCCGCAGGTAGACGTCGGAATCTTCAACGGCACCGGGATCAACGCGAGCGACAACAACGACCGCAAGAATGTGATGGCGCGGGTGGACTTCCCCGTTCGGGACGGAAGCGTGGCCGTTTCGGGCTATGTCGGCGAGGACGACGAGGGGGTAGACGCCACCGACCAGGAGCGGTATGGGGTGAGCGCGAGGCTAGGACAGGGCCAGGTACAGTGGCTGGCCGAGTATGTGACGGGCAAAGATGGAGGCTATGACGTGCAGGGGTGGTACGCGCAGGTCGGGCATCCGCTCAGCAAGGTTCGGCCGGACCTGCTGTTCGTCAAGTACGACCAGTATGACGAGAACACGGATGGCCCTGGGGACTTGTTCAGGCGGTGGAGCGTGGGATACTGGCGGCAACTCGATAAGGCCACGAGACTGACGCTGGTGCACGAGCGGCGTAAGCCGCAGTCTCAGTTCTCGGAGTTGTCGAAGTGGGACGGGAACGCGACCTACGCGCAGATGCAGGTGGCGTTCTAGCGCCACCACTCGGTGCGCTGAGAGGCGAGGGGCCCGCCGCGCCGCGGCGGGCCCCCAGCGTTCGTGGGCGGCTGCCGTGCGGCTGGGAGAGAGTCTGAAAAAGGAGGATGGCGCGATGCAGGATTCCACGCGGAGGGTGGTGCTGACTGATGAAGACAAGGAGCGCTATCATCGGCACATGATGATCGCGGGCTGGGGAGAGAACGGACAGGAGAGGGTGAAGGCGGCGCGAGTGTTCGTCGCCGGGGCCGGAGGTCTGGGGTCGCCAACCTCGATGTACCTGGCGGTCGCGGGAGTGGGAGAGCTGGCGATCTGCGACTGCGACAGCCCGGAGCTTTCGAATCTGAACCGTCAGATTCTGCACAATGACTCTCGCATTGGGGTGAACAAGGCGGAGTCCGCAAAGATGACGTTGAGCACGCTGAACCCCGCGATCGAGGTGGAGGCCATCAGCGAGCGAATTGTCGAGGAGAACGTTGACGAGCTGGTCGGAGCAGCAGACATAATCGTGGACTGCATGGACAACTTCCCCACTCGATACGTGCTGAATGAGTGTGCGCTGCGCAAGGGGATTCCCCTGGTGCACGCGAGCGTGTGGGGACTGGAGGGGAGGCTGACTTTCATCCATTCTCCGGAGACGGCGTGTCTTCGCTGCGTTTTCCCCAGCCCGCCGCCGCAGGAGGTGTTCCCGGTGCTGGGGGCGACGCCTGGGGTGATCGGATGTCTGGAGGCGATTGAGGCGCTGAAGTACCTGACGGGGGTAGGCGAGACCATGAAAGGCACTCTGCTGGTGTGGGACGGGGCGGACATGGAGTTCACCAGCTACCCCGTGAGGAAAGATCCCAAGTGTCCGGTCTGCGGCGAGGAAGCGGAGTGAGAGATGAAGGAGAGATGTGACAGAGCCGTCCCTTCGCATGGAGGCTCTGCCCCTGCGTCGGAGAATCTGTGAGGTGTAGCGCGGAGTGTAGGCGACAGGGCGAGCTGCACACCAATCATGGAGGTGTCGGATGATCGGCAGGAGAGCGACGAGGCTGGGCTGGGCCGTGGTTGTGGTCTGCTGCGTGATCGTGCTGGGATGCCGCGGCGAGGAGACTATGCTGGCACAACCTGTGGGCGCGCCGAATGCGGCCAAGGTGGCGGACATAGTTGTGGGGCCGCCGGACGCTCCGATTAAGGTCGAGGCGTACTATCCGCTGAACGAGGGGCACCAGTTCATCGCTGACTATCTGCAGGAGTTCGCGGAGGCGCGTCCAGGGCAGGTGCGCCTGGAGGTGGTGGATTTCCGCACCCCGGCGGGAGCACAACGCTGGGAGAGCACGGGACTTACCTGTGCGGGAGTGTTCGTCAACGGCCGGACTCAATACGAGATCATCACCGACGGCGAAACTGAGACAGTGAGCTTTCTCAAGCGGATGGGAGTCATGTGGACGGAGGAAGATTTCGAGCAGATTATCGCCAGGTTGCTGGCGGAGGCCGGAGTTGAAGTCGAAGCGCCGGCGGTGGAGGCGGAGCCTGAGTCATCTGCCTAGAGGTGTCATCGCTGCTCTGATCGTTGGCCTGGCGGGGTGCGGAGGCGCGCCGGAGAAGGGGCGCGCCACTGTGACAGTGTACGTTCCGTGTGTGATCGCGGGGCCGATGCGAGAAGTAGTATCGCGGTATCATGCCGCGCACCCGGGAGTCGAGATCAAGACGGAGACGGACAAGCCGCTGGCCTTGTTGGTCGGAGCGAAGGCCGGGCGGGAGGGGCCGGCGGCCATCATCACGATGGGCGATGTGGAGATGCGATGGCTCGCAGAGGCCGGGGCGGTAGCGGCGGGCGAGATCCGGACGATTGGGAGAAACAAGTATCCTCTCGTTGTTGTTGCCGGGGCCGATGGTGTGTCAGGTGTGGAGGGGTTGGCGGACCTTGTCGGGCCGGCGGTGAAGAGCGTGTACCTGGAGGATCCGGCGCAGACCAGCCTCGGCGATAGGGCGCAGCGCGCGTTCGAGGCCCTCGGGCTGTGGGAGAGAATCGCTCCGAAGGTGGTGCGGCCCGACCCGAAGGCCGTGGTATTGGAAGCAGTGATAGAGGATGGGGCGGCGGTTGCGGTGGTGTTTAGGGATTGCTTATTTGCGGAAGGAGGCTCGGGGGAGGCGATCCCAAGGACGCTGCGCATAGTGGGGCAGATTCCCGACGGGGCATATCCGCCGGTGCCATACCAGGCTGCACGGCTGGCAGGCGCGCCGCAGTTCGGCGCGGCCCGCGAGTTCGTTGACTTCCTGGCTGCGCCGGAGGGGATGCAGGCACTGGCGGCTGTGGGTCTGGCTGGAGGCGAGGAGGGCTAGGCCGAGGGCCGTCCGCGCCGACTGTCGCGCAGCGAGGGCGCCGGCCCCGGGGCCCGATATGGCACAGCTGTGCTTCTGGAGGCAGTAAGTCGGCGGGCCAAGACGACACAGACAAGGAGAACCGTGGCGGGCAGCCGGCCGGGAAGTGGCCGGCCGCTCTGCGTTCGCTGGAGCACCGCGATTTCCGCCGCTTCTGGTTCGGGCTGATCTTCTCTGTGGTGGGGACGTGGATGCAGATGGCGGCCCAGGCGTGGCTGGTCTACGAGCTGACGGACTCGCCACTGGCGCTGGGCCTGGTGGGGGCGTGTGGGACGGCGCCGATGCTGCTGTTCGCGCTGCCGGCGGGGGTGGTGGCGGACCGGTTGAGCAAGCGAAACATCCTGCTGGTGACGCAGAGCGTTGCCATGCTGCAGGCATTCGCGCTGGCGGCGCTCGTGTATTCGGGTGCAGTTCAGGTGTGGCACGTGATGGTGCTGGCGGCGTTCCTGGGGACGTCGCACTCGTTCGACATGCCGGCCCGCCACGCCATGGTGATCGAGCTGGCGGGGAGAGAAGACGTTCTGAATGCGGTGTCGCTGAACTCGTCAGCGTTCAACTCGGGGCGGATCGTGGGGCCGGCAGTGGCGGGGGTGCTGATCGGGGCGGCGGGGACGGCCGTCTGCTTCCTGATCAACGGTGTGAGCTTCGTCGCCACCATCATCGCCCTGGCGGGGATCGCTCCGCGGCCGCCGCGACCAGAGGCGCAGGGGCCGATGCTGGCTCAGATCCGGGGAGGACTGAACTGGGCGAAGGGGCAGCCAGTGGTGAAGGGATTGCTGGGTATGATCGCGGTGGCGAGCGTATTCGCCATGTCGTACGCGACGCTGCTTCCGGTGTTCGCGCGGGATGTCTTCCACACCGGCTCGCAGGGCTACGGGTTCCTGATGTCGGCCTATGCCATGGGGGCCCTTACTTCGGCTCTGTTGCTCACCGCTTTCGGCCACCGATGGCCTCTCGGTCGGCTGGCTACGATCGGGTCGTACTGGTTCCCGGTGGCGCTGGCTGCGGTGGCGCTGTCGCCGCGGTATGGCGTGGCGCTGGTGGCGCTGTTTCTGACGGGCGTCGGGATGATGCTGTTCAACGCGGTGAGCAACACGATGCTGCAGTCGCTGTCGCCGGATGAGCTTCGGGGTCGGGTGATGAGCATGCGTACGCTGCTGTTTGCGGGGATGATGCCGGTGGGGAGCCTTCAGGTCGGCGCGGTGGGGGAGTGGCTCGGGCCGCGCGCCGCGGTGGCGCTGGGGGCGGGGATGTGTCTGGTCGCGGCGACGGTCGTGTGCCGCCGCGTGCCCGCGCTGCGGCGAAGCGAGTGAGGGCGATCTCTTCGCGAAGGAAGATGCGGTGAGGCGCCGCCTAGGTGAGATGCCACCCAATGGCGAACTCACCATCCGGTCCGCCTCGAAGAGTGGCACTATGAGGATGGACGCTCAGGCGCACGCGGACGTTGAAGACCGCGCAAGCCGGGCGGAGTTGATCCGCGGAAACGCCCCAGGGCATCTTGGGCTGGCCCAACCAGGCTAGCTTTCCGGCGCTCCCGGTCGCGGCTGACGGTGATGGGAGAGGGATCGCTCGCTCTGCGAGGCACAGGGTGACGGAACGGCACGGAAGCGATAGCAGGGATCGGACAAAGCCGGGCATAGGGGCCCGAGCGCGGGAGTATCTGCGCTCACCGGCGCCCGCCGGGATGGTTGTGTTGGCCGTCCTAGTTGGGACTGGCGCGGGGTATGGTGCGGTGGCATTCCGCTGGCTGATCGCGGGAGCTCAGCAAGGCTACTTCGAGGGAATGCGCTGGCTGTTGCCGTGGCTGGGCCCCTACTACGTCATTCTGGTGCCGGCAGCTGGTGGGCTGGTGGTAGGGGCCCTCGTGTGCTTCCTGGCCCGTGAGGCGAAGGGGCATGGGGTCCCCGAAGTCATGCTGGCGGTAATGCACCGGGGCGGCCGGATCCGGTCCCGGGTGTCGGTAGTGAAGTCACTGGCATCGGCAGTCTGCATCGGGTCGGGTGGATCGGCGGGAAGGGAGGGGCCGATCGTCCAGATCGGATCGGCCCTTGGGTCGACGCTGGGGCAGGCTCTGAAGCTGTCCGAGGCACGACTTCGTCTTCTCGTGGCGTGCGGGGCCGCGAGCGGCATCTCGGCGACCTTCAACGCGCCGATTGCCGGGGTGCTGTTCGCGCTGGAGGTCATACTGCGCGACTTCAGCGTCCGCTCGTTCGCAATGGTCGTTCTGTCCTCTGTCTCCGCGGTGGTCATCTCGCACATCTACCTGGGGGATAGCCCCGCCTTCACGGTTGGGCAGCTCTACTCGCTGGTGAGCGTCTGGGAGCTGCCGCTGTACTTTCTGCTGGGACTGATGGCAGGACTGGTAGCGCGGGCTTTCATCTGGACGCTCTACAAGACAGAAGACTTGTTCGACGCCTGGCGGTTCCCCGAGCACCTCAAGCCTGTGGTGGGAGGGTTGATGGTGGGGACCATCGGTGTCTGGTTCCCGCAGGTCTTCGGCGTGGGATATGAGACGATCGACGCGTCGCTCGCCGGCCGGGTCGCCGTGGGGCTGTTGTGGATACTGATCCTGGCGAAGATGGCAGCAACGTCGTTGACCCTCGGGGCAGGTGGCTCGGGCGGGGTGTTTGCACCTTCGCTCTTCATTGGTGCAATGCTGGGTGGTGCGTTCGGCCATCTGGTACACCAGGCGTATCCCGCGGTGACGGCGACAAGCGGGGCCTACGCGCTGGTCGGGATGGGAGCGGTGTTCGCGGGAACGGCGCATGCACCCATGACGGCGGTGCTTATCCTATTCGAGATGACGGGCGATTACCGGATCATCGGTCCTCTGATGGTAGCGACTGTGGTGAGCAGCCTGCTGTCGGAGTTCCTGAGCCGGGACTCGATCTACACGCTGAAGCTCTCTCGACGAGGAGTTGACGTGCTCGGTGCCGCTCCAGACCTGCTAGACACAATTCGAGTATCGGAGGCGATGACAACCGAGTTCGAGTCCCTGTCGCCGGACGTGTCCGTGTCGGAGATCATGGATGGGCTAAGCAAGTCGGAGTTGCACAGCCTGCCGGTGGTGGATACTCACCACGTCTTGGTGGGGATTGTATCGCGGTCCGACGCCGAGGATGCCGCCCTGGGCGGGCAGCCGCGGATCACGGCCGGCGACATCATGACGCCGGCACCGGTGACCTGTGCAGTTGACGAGAGCCTGACGCTGGCTCTCCAGCGATTGACTCTCGGCGATTTCTCCGCCTTGCCGGTGATCGATCCAGCCCAGGGGAGCCAACCGGTGGGGATGGTGCGCAGACGAGACATTATTGGGGCGTACCAGCGGGCGCGCCGGCAGAGGCCGGGGCTTGCGGCACGGATGGAGCAGATGGGCGAGTCGCTGGCCGGAGCCCGCGTCTTCGAAGCTGTAGTGCTGGATGGCTCGCCAGCGGCCAACCGAGAGGTCAGGTCGCTATCCCTGCCGCAGGGGGCGCTGCTGGTGGGAGTGCGGCGCGAGGGCCGTACGCTGATCCCGCGGGGGGATACGGTCCTGGCGCCGCGGGATCGGGTAGTCGCCATCGCGGAGCGGGAGCAGGTGGCGGCGCTGCGGCGCTTGTTCGCGCGGAAGTCCGACGAGGGATAGCGGCTCGCTGGATCATCGCTGGCGCGGGCGACGATCGGGCAGCATGACGGGCGAGCGTTCCCGATCTCCGGCTGCGGCGCGAGGGGGCCGGTTGAGAGCGGCCGGGACGGACGAGATCGGTGCGCGCGAGCAGCGGCGGCGCGCCCTATGAGGGGGCCGGCTTTGGCAGCGCGGTGGGCGGGATGCCGGGGAGAGCGCGGAGGCGGTCGGCCTCGGTGAGGACCATCTTCGTCTGGGGGTCAACGGCGTAGATGGCGCCTCTAACGGCCCGCGTTTGCAGGAGGCCGGCCGCGTGGGGGTTCCCCTTCAGGTGTGGCGCGTCGAGCACACCGAGGCGGATGGCCTCCGCGAGAATGCGGGGACTGGTGAGGGGGTCATCCTCTCCCTTGCCGAGGGCGCGGAGCGCCTCAATCAGGAGCCTGGCCTCGGCGACGAGCTGTTCCTTGCGCTCCTGCACCGCGGGGTCAGCGGTCATATCGGGCATGCCGAAGAGGCAGTTGCGGAGCACGCCGCGGACGATTTCGCAGCTCTCGATAACATCGTCCGCGGTGGCCGCGTGGTCGCCCTCGCAGAAGGCCACGACATGGATGATGTGGGGGCGGAGGCCGATTGCGAGGACAGTGGAAGCGGCGAGCTGTCCCTTGGCGATGTCCATATCGGGGGAGAAGTGGAGAAGGCCTGCGCGGACCTGTCGCATGGAGACGAAGCTGTCGTTGTGGAGGCCCTCTATCATCTCCCGCTTGGCGAGCATTTTCGCGAGGTCCATGTTCCCGTAGGTGGTCGGCGGGGAGTTGAACATGTACTGTGCGATGTAGTGCTCGACGCCCACAGCGCGGGCGTTGTAGGCGGCAAGGTAGGCCATCAGGACGGCGAGGGTATCGTGGGAGTCGCGCATGCTCCAGTGGTGGGCTTCGTTCACCTCGACGGGTATGCCGCGCTCGCCGTACCACCGCATTGCCTGCTGATTCTCGGCGATGGAGTCCTCCGGAGTGCGCTTGGAGCGGCCGTCGAGCGCGTTGTACCAGCAAAGGGGAACGGCTCCCCAGGCGTTGTGGATAGTCTCGGTCGCC
>JALGTG010000309.1 GCA_029821495.1 Candidatus Hebobacteria bacterium | reverse complement strand
AGCGTCCCGGAAACACTCGCCCCAACCGCCCTCCCCAATGCCGACTTCATCACAGACTGGCTCATCTGCGGCCCCTTCCCCCACCCCCCCCACCCAGGACAAGAAAACTACGACCACACTCCACCTTGCATCGGCCTCCACACCGACTACCTGGCCGCCGCGGGTGGTGAAGACAACGCCCGGCCTTTGCCCGGCCAAACGGTGTCTCGCACAGACGGAACCGAGGCGCGTTGGTCCCTCTACCGCTCCCCAACTCCGCCAGTCAACCTCCTCACCGCCTTCGGGGGCGAGCCGACCAACAACGTCGTCGCCTACGCCTACACCGTCATACACTCCCACCAAGCCGCCCCGGCTGTGCTCTCCCTCGGCAGCGACGACGGAGCCCGCGTTTGGCTCAACGGCCACCTCGTCCACGAGGTCCTCGCGGGCCGCAGCGTTCGGCCCGATGAAGACATCGTTCCCATCCAGTTGAACAAAGGCCCCAACCCACTCCTGCTCAAGATCGAGCAGGGCCGTGGCGACTGGGGCTTCATCGCTCGCATCGCCCTCCAGCCGCGCGACAGAGTATTCGATCTCAGCAACACCCAGCAGACCTTCCAGGGCTTCGGCGTCCACATATGGGCCGGCAACCGCCCCGCCGCCGAGGAGCTCGACGCCCTCAACATCCGCTGCGTGCGGATCACCAAGGACTGGAACAGCTGGGAACAGCTTCAGCAGTTCCGCGCGCTCACCGACCGCCTCGACATCAAGTGGCTCTACCTTCTCTGGTCCAGCCCCGCAGACTTCAGAGACAACGGCATGCTCGCCGACGTCGAGGGCTTCGCGCGCCACTGGTGCGAACTCGTCGCCGACCTCGACAGCCGCGGCCTGCGCCCACACTACATAGACCTCATGAACGAGCCCGACAGCGGCGGCGGATGGAGCACCGGCATCACACCAGCGGACTACAACCACCTCGTCAAGCGCGTCCGCGCCGGGCTCGACAATGCAGGCTTCGCGGATGTCGGCATCGTCGGTCCCGGCCTCACCAACATGAACTGGGGCGGCCGCAACTCGCAGTACTTCCGCGCCCTCGACGATCCAGCCGTCTCCTCCCTCGCCGCCTTCGCCACTCACGCCTGGGACGACGGCAGCATCTGCCACGGCGGCGCCGACTGCGTCCACAACACCTGGCCCGACTTCGGCAACTCCGCCGACGCTAAGGCCTCTCACAAGCCCAAGTGGGTCACGGAGTACGCGACCAAAGAGACAACCTTCCACGGCGTCGCCCACCCCAACGCAGACAGAACCGGTGGCTACAGCTCCTCCCACACCATGGCCTACGCCGCTCGCGTCTACGAGAACACCCTCGCCCTAAGGCCTGGGGCTATGTAGACGCCCAGGGCAACAAGAAGCCCATCTACTACTCCCTCCTCAGCCTCTACCCGAAGATCCCTGTCGGCGCCGAAGTCGTCGCCCCGCCCGACCAGACCCTCGCCCCCCTCTACTCCGCGGCCTTCCTGCACGGCAAGCGGGTGGTCGTCTGCATCGCCAACAACTCCGAAGCAGAGCAGAGCGCAACCATCAGACTGCTCGGCCCACACGCCCCCCTGCACGTCGAAGAGGCAATCGCCTGCATCCTGGATCGCAAGGGCGATCCTGCCAACGAAATCCCCGACACAGCCAAGCTCGTAGACAGGCAAGTGGCCCTAATCCAGAACGACGACGGAAGTTGCTCCTTCCACGTCACCCTCCCCCCCGACAGCACTCTCACCGTAATCCTCGATTCCCCTCCCGCCGACCGACCGGACTGAGACAACTCGCGCCTCTCAGACTATCGTCGAACCGGCCCCGCATCTCACGAATGAACCGCCCCCCAAGTCAAGCATCCGACTACCGCCCCAATCGGCAGATGCCTCCGCTGATCTACAGACCCCTACAGCCCCCCTCACCCGGCCCTACGGGATCGCCGCGTCAGGAAGGCCGCCGCCGCCCGGGCTATGCGACCTCCTATCTCCCGATAGTCATCCCGGCCCTGCCACTGCCCGTCGTTCATCGGCTGATAGGCCGTCTCGATCGTGACCCCGAGCGTCTTCCCCAGCTCGTCCCACGCCCACGAACTCAGATTGTGCCTCAAATCCCACCGCGTCCCATACGTCGGCACCACCCCCAGCCTCTCCGTGGGCTGCTCGGGAATCTCCGCGCAGAACATCTCGTTGAACCTCCTCGCAGCCTCCCTCTGCGCCCTCGGCCGGTCCTTCCGACAGTGCATCTGGTAGATCCGAGTCTCTCCTCCTCCCGGCCCGTGCAGATCGAGCACAAACCGTCGCGCTCTCCCCTCGGCGAAGTACTGCATATCTCGCTGGATCGCTGCCACCTCCGGCCGCATCGGCATCGCCGCCCACGCGCGGTTCAGGTCTATCGGGAACGAATCCTTCCCGTAGTCCCCGTTCACCACCCCGTCTAGGTCCACGAACGGCACCACCCACCATTCGATCCCCCGCAGCGGCCCCGCCGGCTGCTCCGCAGCCACCGCTCGCACTATCCCGTCCAACACCCACGACCCGGGCGTCTCGCCGGCGTGCTGCCGCGCCGCCACGTACGCGCCGGGGCGCCCTCGCCGACGTCGGTCGGGACTCGCATGCAGCCGCACCAGCTGCCGCCCCTCTCCCGTAAGCCCAATCGCCTCCACCTCCCACCGCCCGCCCACCTCCTTGAGCGTCCCCTGCAGTTCCTCCGGCCCATACGGATAGCAGAACGCGACCGCCGCCCGGTGACACCGCCTCGGCGTCCTGAACGTTACATAGTGCCCCCCAAGCCGGCGCTCGACGACCTCCACCTCCTCGATTCTCTCCCAGTCCCCATTGCCCAGCCGCACCACCGGCCTCACATTGGCCATCGCCTCCGCGCTCCCGGTCCCGAGGCATACATGCGCGTTCACCCACGCAAAACGGATCCTCCGGTTCCCCGCGCCCGCGCACTCCAGGTGAAACCAGAGGCTCTCGGTGCCTCCGTGTGGCTCGGACATGAACTCGACCACCCACTCCCTCCCCTCCCGTCGCACGTCGAGCACCGCGCCATTCCCGGACATCGCTGCCGGCTTCACCCTCATACCGCGCATCGCCATCTACTCACTCCCTCCTTCGAGCGCCAGTCAAGCCGCACTGCCCCCCGCCCCTACACGAACCCCTTCTCGAAGAACTCCTGCTGCCCGGCCCTCGCCTCCGCAAACTCCTCGCTCGCCCGCAGCCTCTCCAGCACGCCCTCGTCCTCCTCCGTCAGCTCCGGTTCCCGCGCCGCCTCCAGGTTCTCTCTCAGATGCTCCGGCCTCGCCACCCCCAGAACCACCACCTCTGCCACCTCCTGCGACAGCACCCATCGCAGCCCCGCTCGCGCCACCTTCGAGCGATCCGACACCCCCGCCGCCTCCGCCAGCGCGAACAGCCGCCCCTTCATGAACACCTCCCGCGCAAACACCCCCATCGCCC
>JALGTG010000106.1 GCA_029821495.1 Candidatus Hebobacteria bacterium | reverse complement strand
GACGGAGAAGGAGATCCAGGCCGCCAGCGGCACGAGCCAGAGAGACCACGGCACCGGGGTGCGCCCCTCGAAGAAGCCCTCGACGGCAAGCTGGCTGCTGGGGGCCCACCACGGCGGCACATGCTCGAGGAACATGGTCTCCCAGTGGGGCTGGACGCGCGCAGTGTAGTAGTAGGCGATGTTCTTGACGAGCATCCAGGCGAGGACACCGTGGGTGAGCACCGGCGCCCCGACGAGGACGATGCAGTAGACGGTGAGGAGTTCGCCGCGGGTGAACCCCGCCCGGCGGAGCACGGGGATGCCCATCAAGGCGGCGAGCATGAGGAGTGCTGCCACCGGCACTATCGAAGGACACCCGGAGGAGAGCGTCCACATGCCCTGCCAGTTGATGCCCCACGCCAGCTCGACGTAGAAGTTGAGCACGGCGACGGCGATGAGCAGGAGGAAGGCGAGCAGCACGGCCCGCCGCGTCACGCCGCCGCTGCGGTCGCCGCCTGCACCCTGGGCATCGGGAGGCACGGGGGCGCTCATCGCCGAGTTGTGTCAGCGCGGGTGCGCACCGGAATGCTCATCCTCGCCTTGGAAGAGGGCGGAGCGCCCAGATCGAGCGCTCCGCCCGTAGATCGCGTCCTTGTCCCTGCAGGCAAGAGCCCGCGTGCTCCGGGAGCCCTAGCACTCACTCATAGAAGTGGTGGATACCGGGATCCCAGCCGTCGCACCAGGTGGGGTAGCCACCGCCCCACGGCCACATGCCGAAGGGGCTGTCATCGCCTTCCTGTCCTGCCTCTCGGCAGGCCGCAACCCAGGCGCGGGCGCTCCACCAGGCGGCGTGGCCGTCGAGGAAGCCGACATTGGAGCCGCCGAGATGGCGGGTGAACGGCTTCATCAGCTCGGAGTCAGCGGCCCAGGCACCGTCGCCAGGCGCCACGAGATAGATGAAGTCGCTGCCACAGTAATCGTAGCAGGCCTCCCAGTCGGCCCAGGCGCACCACACGGAATTGCACTCGGCCGCGCAGCAGTCCGGGTAGGCGACATGGCCCGGGTTCATGTGGTCGGTGCATGCGCCGGCATCGGCGACGATCATGTGGTTGACACTGTCCTCCACCTCTGCCAGCTTGAGATCGTAGTTCCCGGTGGTGTTGACGGCAATGCTCATTGTGAACGATTTGTGCTCGACATCGGCGCGGTCACCGCCGAAGAATGTCAAGCTATAGCGCTGCTGTGCAATACTGTCTGTGACATTGCCGCCTCATCCGCTCGGATAGCAGCCGTCCTTGGGGCACATCAGGCCGTCGCCCCAGGCACCCTCGTTGGCGCGCAGGTGTCCAAACCAGTCGGGCACCGGGTAGATGAACATGGCACCACCCATCAGCTTGGCGCTGGGGCAGTTCCACACCTCGCGGTTCTTCACATACTCGTCGAGGACGACCGGTATCCGGATATACGGGTTGGCATGGTACAAGCTCATGTGGCAGTCTTCGGTAGCGCCATCCCATTTGTCCTCACCGACGGGGTTGGTTTGGCAGTACTCGTACACATCCTGCCGGTGCTCGCTGCAGGGGAGGGTGTCGTTGTTGTCCGCCAGGTACATCTGGACGGCCAGGGCGATGTTCTTGACATTGGAGAGACACACCGCCTTGCGCGCGGACTCACGCGCCCTTGCGAAGACCGGGAAGACCATCGCTGCCAGGATGCCAATGATCGCGATCACCACTAGCAGCTCGATCAGGGTGAATCCTCTGTGTCGTCGCGTCATCACGCCTCACCTCCAAGAAGTGTGAAGTGTGCTGCTGTGCGGTCGCACAGATACGCCGGCAACTGCCCGTCGCTGTCAGCGCATCACCTCCTCCCGCCTCGCCCGGCCGCGGTAGCAACTCCGCCAGCTCCCGGTTGCCGCAGCCGGACTGTATCCAAGGGCCGTTCGGCATAGCCCTGACACTGCTATGTTACCCGTATTCTACTGCCGGAGCGGTGCTCCTGGCAATGTCGGCAATCCCGGTTTTCTTGTGTAAACTGACGGTCGGGTGCGGGCCTGCCCAGAACGGGCCGCGGCTCGACGAGCGGTCCATGGGGCGGAGCGCGCTCCCCGCCGGTCCAAAGAGAGCGGAGCGCCCTCTCGGGCGCTCCGCCGTTGTTCACGCACCGGCCCCGGTAGACCTATGCTACCAGGTCAGCATGGCCCTTGCGCATCGGCAGCGCCGGGGCCGCAGTCCGGTCTCACTTGATGGTGTCCTTGCCATACCAATCGACGGCTTGGCTGAACAGGAAGTGGCTGCCTGGCGGAGGGTCGCCGCAGTTCGCGCGATAGGCCTCCACCGAGGTGCCGGAGTCCGCACAAACATTGCCGACGAATTCGATCTCTCCGTCGTCGGACATGGCGCAGAGTCTCTGAGCCGCTACCCATGTGGCGTGGCCGTCGGCCCAGCCAATGTTGCTGCCGCCGAGGTGGCGAGTGGCGGCCTTCATCGCATCATCGTCGAACCCGCTGGCGTTCCACCAGACGTTGCTAGCGTGCAGCTCGTAGCACTCGGGGCAGTAGGTGCCATCAGGGCATGGGCTTATCCCGGCTGCGGCGCCGCCCCAACTCCAGGCGTAGGGGGCAATACCACCGCACTCGGCGCAGCAGATGTCCGGATAGGCGATGGTGGCGATGCTGAGCCAGGTGGGATCGATGCCTTTGTCGGCGATGACCGGCACGCTGGCTACATCCTGAAGGCTTACGGCCTTCACATCATAGAAGTTCTCCTGGCCGGTGCCGATACTCTGGACGAAGGTCTTGTGGGCGTGCTCACCGCTCTCGAAACGGGGAGAGGCCGTCCGCTGCTGTAGGATGGAGTCGGTCACTTCCCCGCCCCATCCCGGGGGATAGGTCATGTGGAAGCAAGGGCCGTTACTCTGGGCGTCGCCCCACATTCCCTGGGTGTCGGTGAGATAGCCCAGCCAATCCTGGTGCGGCACGATGAAGCTCGCGCCGGCCTCGGTTTTGGCGCTAGGGCACCGCCAGACGTCGCGGTTCTTGATGTACTCGTCGAGGACGACGGGCCACTGGAGGTACGGATTGGCGAGATTCGCCATCCACTGAACGCGCTCGCCTGCCTCCCCGATGCGGCAATCGTCGCCTCCTCCGGGCGCCGTGAAGAGGAAGTCAATGACCTCCTGGCGGTGCTCCGACGGGGGGAAGGTGTCGTTGTTGTCCGCCAGGTACATCTGAATGGCGAGGGCGATGTTCTTGACGTTGGAAAGACAGACCGCCTTGCGCGCGGACTCGCGCGCCCTTGCGAAGACCGGGAAGACCATCGCTGCCAGAATCCCAATGATCGCGATCACCACTAGCAGCTCGATCAGCGTGAATCCTCTGCGTCGTCGCGTCATCATCCGAGCTTGCACCTCCGAAGTAGTGTGATTCTCAACTGCGGCACAGCGAGTGTGGCAACTGCCCGTCGCTGTCAGCTCATCACCTCCTCCCGCCTCGCCCAACCGCGCCGCTCTGCGTGGCAGTTGCCGACTCGCGCGGCTGGACAGTCTCGAAGGCCTGTTGGCGACAGGCCTGACACTGCTACGTTACCCATATTCTACGCCACGACCCGCATTCCTGTGATTGGATCAGACCCCGGTTCTCTTGTGTGAACTGACGGTCGGGTGCGGGCCTGCCCAGAACGGGCCGCGGCTGGGCGAGCGGCACATGAGGCGAGCCGGGCTCCCTGCCGGCCCAAAGAGAGCGGAGCGCCCTCTCGGGCGCTCCGCCGTTGTTCACGCACCGGCCCCGGTAGACCTATGCTACCAGGTCAGCATGGCCCTTGCGCATCGGCAGCGCCGGGCCCGTAGCCGCGATTCACTTGATGGTGTCGTTTCCATACCAGTCTATTGCTTGACTGAACATGAAATGGGCGCCTGCGGGGGGCTCTCCGCAGGCCGCTCGGTAGCCCTCCACCGAGGTGCCAAGGTGGGCACAGACCGTGCCGACGCCTTCGATCTCTTCGTCGTCGGCCATCGAACACAGCCTCTGGGCCGCTACCCATGTAGCGTGGCCGTCGGCCCAGCCAATGTTGGTGCCGCCGAGATGGCGAGTGCTGGCCTTCATCGCATCATCGTCGAAGCCGTTGGCGTTCCACCAGGTGTTGACGGCGTGCATCTCATAGCACTCCGGGCAGTAGGTGCCGTCAGGGCATGGGCTTATCCCGGCTGCGGCACCGCCCCAGACCCAGGCGAAGGGAGCGATGCCCGCACACTCCGCACAGCAGGTGTCGGGATAGGCCATGTTGCCGATGCTCAGGAAGCTCCCCGACATGCCGCTGTCGGCACAGACCGGGACGTGGGCCACGTCCTGGAACTCAACCAGCTTCCTGTCGTAGAAGTTCTCGGCGCCGACCCCGATGTTCTGGACGAACGTCTTGACGCTTCCTCCGCCCGCTCCGTGACGGCTATCTATCCAGGCCATGGACTGCTGAAGGACGGAGTCGGTGATACCGCCCCCCCATCCCCGCGGGAAGTGTTGCAGCCCTTCGCACGGGCCAATGCCCGAGGCATCTCCCCAGTTGCCCTGGTTGACACTAAGGTAGTTCAACCAGTCCTGTTCCCCGTAGATGAAGGCCGCCGACTGGTCTACCTTCGCGCTGGGACAACGCCAGACGTCGCGGTTCTTGATGTACTCGTCGAGAACGACCGGCCACCGCAGATACGGGTTGGCAAGATTGGCCTTCCACGGGACGCGCTCGTTGTCCTCGCCAATGCGGCAGTCGTCCCCGCCACCGGGCGCGGTGGCGAAGTAGTCTATGACATCCTGGCGGTGCTCCGACGGTGGGAACGAGTCGTTGTTATCCGCCAGGTACATCTGGACGGCCAGGGCGATGTTCTTCATATTGGACAGACACACCGCCTTGCGCGCGGACTCGCGCGCTCTTGCGAAGACCGGGAAGACCATCGCTGCTAGGATACCAATGATCGCGATCACCACTAGCAGCTCGATCAGGGTGAATCCTCTGCGTCGTCGCGTCATCAGACTTCACCTCCAAGAAGTGTGATACTGTGCTGCGGCACAGCGACTGCCCGCCGTTATCCGCTCATCACCTCCTCCCGCCTCACCCAACCGCGCCGCTGTGCCTGGCACTCACTCGCGCGGCTGGGACGGAGTCAGGGACCTTCAAGCACGGCCCCATTCGCTGCTATGTTACCCATATTCTACTACACTAGCGATATTCCTGTCACTGGACGTAAACCCGGTTTTCTTGTATGATCTGACGGTACAGTCCGCAGTCCCTCAACTGCCGCCAGCCAAGGGTTGCCAATGCTCGCCCGTGTCGAGGACTACAGCCTGACGCCCGCGAGGCCGTTCCACGCAGGGGTGGTGGAGCACCCGTATCCGGGTCCGCTGGGCACGGACGTGCACCAGGCCTTCGAGATGGGGATTCTGCTGAGCGGGCGGGAAGAGAGACACGTCGAGGATTTCGTGGTGGAGCTCGAGCCCGGCGACATGTGGCTGTGCTGCGGCTGGGAGCCCCACGGCTGGCGGCCAAGGGGAGGCCCTGCGCAGGAGCTCGTGCTCCAGTTTCTCCCCGACTTCCTCGGCGAAGAGACATTCGACGGCATCTCGTGGCTGAGCCTGTTCTCTGCCGCGCCCGCCGACCGCCCTCGCCTGAGCGGCGACGCGCTGCGAGCCCAGACACTCGACATCGGCCACGAACTCCGCCGCGAGATGCGGGATCGGCGGCGGGGATGGCTCACGGCCGTCAGGATTGGGATCCTCCGGCTGATGCTGATCCTCACCCGAGAGTGGCACCCACCGGACCAGGCTCGGCAGGGCTACGCGGCGCGCATGAGCAACATGGCCAAGATCATGCCTGCCGTCCGCCTCGTGCAGTCCCACCCGACCCGCCGGTTCACGCTGGCCGAGGCCGCGGCCACCTGTGGGCTCAGCGTCTCCCAGTTCGGCCACGTGTTCCGGACTGTGATGGGCTTCAGCTTCGGCAAGTTCTGCATGAGGGCGCGGCTGGCATATGTCGCACAGTTGCTCCTGGGCACGGATCTCTCCGTGGAGGCGATAGCGACGGAGTCCGGCTTCGCCGACGCCAGCCACCTCCACCACGCGTTCTCCGACACATACGGCGCCACGCCCGCGCAGTATCGCAAGAACGGCCAGCCGATCCCCGAGGGGCGGGGCTACAGAGAGCTCGAAGAGCTCGGCCCCGAGGAATACGAGAGGCCCACGGCCGAGCGGGCCGCGGAGTGACGCGCGGCTGGAGGCCGCACGCACCGTATCGCTCGTAGGTTGGGGTGCTCCTTCCCGCTGCCGTGCCGTCGCCGCGCCGATGCTCTTTCTTCTGCTCCCCCGCCATTCTGCCGCGAGGTGAGAGGCGGCGCGCGGCAAAGTCAGTCTCACACACCGCTCCAAGGAGAGCTCAGGGATGCGCGCATCCGGCGAGACTTTCGAGCTGACAGTCGCATCGGCCGACGGCGGAACGCCGCCGGCGTCTGACCTGGCGGACGCCATGGTCCTCGATCTCGAATACATGCCGGCATTCCAGCACAGGCCCGAAGCTGGCGCGGGCGGGCTGACGCTGCCGGTGCCCGATGAACCGTTCGCGATCTGCATGCCCCTCTCCGTCGAGGGCTTCGGGCATGTCTACCTATACGCCGACAACGCCGGCACAGGCTACGAGCCATCGCAAGTCGCGGGCCGGCGCCTCGACTTCTGTCTGGAGGCGGCCGAGAGCCGCGCCGCCGCAGTGAGCGACGCGGAGGCCCGCTTCCGGCGTGCGGGAACGCGTCCCTCCGCCGACTACGGAGACCGAATGGCAGCGGCGAGAACGCTTCTGGATGACGCCCACGCCAAGCAGCCGGACGAGGCAGGCTGCGCGAAGGCGGCGCTGGCATCACTGGCGCAATCGCTGCACGCAGGCGAGATGCTAGTAGTCGAGCACGCTCGCTCCCGGATCGCCGCCTCGAAGCCGCGGCCCGAGTTCCTTTTCGGGTGCCACGGATTCGGCTATCCGAAGCTCGGCGAGAGGTACGCGGAGGCGTTCGGGGAGCTGCTGAACTTCGCGACGCTCCCCTTCTACCGCGCCAGGACGGAGGCGGAGGAGGGTGCGCGGGACTTCTCCCAGGCGGAGAGAATCCTGGAGTGGACCACGCGCGACAACATTGCGGTAAAGGGGCACCCGCTGATGTGGTTCCATCGGTCCGGGCTTCCGAAGTGGATGGCCGGGATGAGCTGGGAGCAGATCGAGGCAACACATCGCGATTACATCTTGGATGCAGTCGGGCGGTTCCGCGACCGGGTCAAGATCTGGGACGTGATAAACGAGGCCCATGACTGGGCGAACGACCTCGATTACAGCCGCGAGCAGCTCGTGGAGATGACGCGACTGGCGTGTGATGTGACGCGGGAGGCCGACCCGGAGGCGGTTCGTGTTGTGAACTCCTGCTGGACTTGGAGCGAGTACGTGGCGATGGGGCGCAACTACTCCCGCGAGATCGGCCGCCCGGCCAGGACCGTGCTGCAGTATTTGCGAGACCTGATCGACGCCGGCGTGGAGTTCGAGACTGTCGGGCTTCAGATGTACTACCCGACCCGCGATCTCTTCGAGATAGACCGGCAGCTCGACAGGTTCTGCCGGTTCGGCAAGCGGGTCAACATAACCGAGCTCGGCGTCAGCTCATCGGTCGAGCCGGTCAAGTACAATCCCATCGTGGACGTGCACATCAAACGCTACTGGCACGGAAGGCCCTGGTCCGAGTCGGACCAGGCGGACTGGGCCGAGGGCTACTACACGATCTGCTACTCCAAACCCGAGATCGACGCCATCACCTGGTGGGACTTCTGCGACCCGGCGTTCATCCCGCACGGGGGACTGACGGACGAGAACCTGAAGCCGAAGGTAGCGTACCGCCGATTGAGCCGGCTCATCACGAGCTGGAGCTGACCCGCCGCAGGCCGGCTCCGAGCGCTCGCATGTCTAAGGGATCGGGGCGTGGCAGGATTCCGTAAGAGGAGTTAGTGCATTGGCTGGGCTGCAGTGGCGTGTCGTCAACACCTCAGGCGACAAGCGTGTGGTGGTCACCAAGGAGCTGCCGGGGGATCACTGGCTGGACGTTCTCACCGCGGCCGGGTGCCGTGTCGAGATATGCACCGAGACGCGGATGCTGACAGGCGAGGACATCCTCGCCGCGATCGGTGTTCACTGTGACGGGGCGATTGGCCAGCTCACGGAGACATGGGGAGATGAGCTGTTCGCCGCTCTGAAGGCCGCAGGAGGCAGCGCGTACAGCAACTACGCCGTCGGCTACAACAACGTGGATGTGGAGGCGGCGACACGGCACGGCATCCCGGTCGGCAACACGCCAGGCGTCCTGACTGAAACGACCGCCGAGATGACGGTGGCGTTGACCTTCGCCGCCGCCCGCCGCGTCGTCGAGGGCGACGCGTTCATGCGTGCGGGCAAGTTCGAGGGATGGCTGCCGACGCTCTTCCTCGGCGAGCTGCTCTGGCGGAGGGCACTCGGGATCGTCGGGGCCGGCCGCATCGGCACCGCCTATGCCCGCATGATGATCGAGGGCCACAAGATGGATGTCATCTACTACGACGTGCGCCGGAGCGAGGCGCTCGAGTCATGCGTCTCCGCCTACGCCCAATTCCTGGAGTCTCAGGGCGAGGAGCCGGTGTCCTGCCGGCGGGCCGAGACTCTGGAGGAGCTGCTGCAGGAGGCCGATGTCGTGAGCCTGCACCCAGTGCTCGACGAAACCACTCGCCAT
>JALGTG010000105.1 GCA_029821495.1 Candidatus Hebobacteria bacterium | reverse complement strand
ACTTGCCATCCTCGTACCAGGCCCCGGGGTTGCAGACCGCGAGGTCCTCCCCCGGACTGCCAGGCTTTGGGGATGGCACCGGGTTGCCCTCCCATTTCTCGAGCTTGAATCCCATGATACTCTCCTCACTTGCATCGGCGACGCGGTTGGTTCGCCGCCGAGATTTCCTCCTCCCCTACTCCCCGCTGCATCACGAAGCCACCAGCGCGGCGGCTGGTGTACTCCCCGCCGAGGCGCGACTTGCGTTCCTCCAGCTTCTGCGTCGGTGCTCACTTCTCCGTTCGACCCATGTGACGCGGCCGTCTGACACGGCCGTGTCGGCTAGAGCACAGTGACCATCACACCGACCTTCGTGAAGAGCCCGATTATCACCCAGAGCAGTGAGCCGAGCACATCGCCCATTATGACACCCATGAAGAGGAAGCGGACCTGGGCATAGCCGCGCAGGCCGGTGTATCGAATAGTGAGGAGCTTGAAGAACCACCCGAGGAAGAGAGAGAACCACAGGTTGATGATGGCCCAGGTGCTGCCCATGACGAAGCCGAGGGGGTGGATGGGCCACCAGACGAAGTTGAGTCTGAGCCAGGCGAGGACGGCGACGATGATGCCGCCGATCACCATAGAGGCGTACTGGAGGGCGGAGACGCGCTGCGGGGTCTGGAGCTGCGACTCAAGTTCCCCAAACATCCGCCGCGGATGGTACTCAAGGATGTCCCCCATGTTGCCCTGGAGGAGGCCGTATTTGTTCATAGTGAAGAGGAAAGCGGCGGAGCCGACGACGAGGCAGAGGATGAGAGCGGCGCCGAGGAGAGAGCTGAGCTTTCGGGTGGAGACACGCGACTGCTCGGCGAGGCGGAAGCCGTTGAGCACAGAGGGCATGAGGCACTCGCGGAGGTCGAAGCCGGTGGCGCAGTTGACGAAGGTGAGGCTGGTGAGGGCGTGCGGACCGACGAGGGCGGTGCTGCCGCTCAGGAGGAGGCAGTCAACGGCGTTGATGGGGAGATGGACCATGAGGAGGCCGGCCTCGGCGACGATTCTGCTCAGCACGAGGCAGATGCAGAGGAAGGCGATGAGGTAGCAAAAGGACTGGAGGGGGCTGAGTCCAGCAGCGACGAGCCAGAAGAGGGCCGCGGCGAAGCCGGCAAGCAGGCCGAGGACGGCGAAGCGGTAGGCGAGCGGCTCGGCGCTGTCATCCACGTCCGGAGCGCGAGTGAAGGTCTTCCTGACAGCATCGATGAAGGTGCCGCGAAGGAACCAGAGGAGAATGGCGGCTACTACGAGCACGCCTCCCATCTGCTGGCGGGTGCCGATTTCGGCGATGACGCCGGACCAGGCGCTGGCTCCTTCGTAGCCGAACGCGCTGAGGACGACGGCCTGTGCTTTGAGGAAGAGGGCAGAGGCCCAGAATCCGGCGGCGACCTCCAGGGTGAGCAGGTAGCCGAAGGCGACGGCAGTGGGCTGGATCATCACCCAGACAGGGCTTGCGGCGCTCCAGGGGCGGTCGGTGAGGGAGGAGTCGAGGGACCAGAAGGTGGGGATGGCTGGGAGGGCGGGGAAGTACTGGTTGAGGCCGTTGACGATACGCAGCAAGAAGATCGCGGCGGCGCCTATCCAGACCAGGCGGTTGGTGAAGAAGGCGGAGCTGGGGCGGTCCTCGTGGGGTCGGACGACCTCGAGCGGGAACTGGACCAGAGGGAAGGCGAGGCGCTCCCGGTCGGCCCACTGCTTTCGGACGAGGACCGAGAGTGTGATCATCATCAGCCACAGAGCGCCTATGAAGATGGACCAACGCAGGAGCGTGAAGAACCAGGGGGCCCAAGGGATGGAGGCCGCCTCCGGCATGCCCTCCCAGAACCACATGACAGCGGCGTCGTCGCTGACGCCGAGCCAGGGAGGTATGTAGTCCCAGAAGACCTGGTCCCAGCGGTTGCCGATGCCGGCGAAGTAGTAAGGCGCGGTGAGGACGGGGAGTAGATAGCGGAGGAGGCCGGAGGAGGGGATGCCGGACGTGACCATGACAGTGATGTAGACAACGGCTATTTCGCGGGCGTGGAGGAGGGCCCGGCCGCGGATGCGGTAGACGAGGAGGTTTAGCGCAGAGAGGAGGAGCAGCGCGGCAACCGCGCCGAGTGGGAAGTGGTTGCCGGCGATGAAGCTGTTGCCGACGGTGTAGTCGTTGTAAGGGGTGATGGCGGTGAGCGCGCAGGCAAGGCCGAGGCCGAGGAGCACGCTACGCCGGGTTATCGCTTTGCCCGTTCCAGTCATAGCCCCCTGCTACGCGGGGTCTGGCTAGATTCCCTACCGCTGCCCAGGGCACCCGGAACGGGCACGACTGGTGGCGGCCACACCGGGTGTGGAGTACAGCGCTCGCCCGTGGCAAGCTGTGGTCGTCCGTCGTTCAGAATCGCAGTCGAGTTTCGGCGGCGATGACAGAGTACGACGCCGGGCGCCGCCGCTCCTGCGCACCGGGCCTCCGGGGCCGCCGCCGGTGCGGGCGGGGCGGGCGAGTGGGGCCCGCTCGGAAAGAGCCAGCCACGCCTGTGTGATAGGCGTGGCTGGCCAGAACGTGCGTGTCAGTCAGGCTCTACTAGGGCCAGTAGTTGTCGATGACTCCAGCGTAGAACTGCGGGTGGTAGCACTCGACCCCCATCTCGGGCGACCAGCCGGCCAGGTTGTTGGTCAACTCGGCGTGCTTGGCAATGAGCGCCTGGGATTGGGTCCAGGCGGCGTGGCCATCGAGATAGCCGATGTTGACGCCGCCCAGGTGGCGGGTGTACTGCTTCAGCAGCGTCTGGTCGCGGATCATGTCGGGGCTGGCCTTCCAGTCGTAGCAGCCTTCGACGCCACCCATGTAGTAACCGCAGCACCAGCAGCCGGGGCACTCGACGGCGCAGATGTTGGGATAGGCGAGTTGCCCGAGGTTGTGAGGGCTGTAGTCTTCGCGGACGATGACGAACTGGACGGGGTCAGGGACCTCGACCAGCTTCAGCTCGCGGAGCCGGTAGGCCCCTGCAGTAGAGCTCCAGGTCGGGTCGTTGATCTGGAGACTCTGTCCGAAGACGCGGTGTGTGTCGATATGACCGCCGCCGAGCGCCACCAGATCCAGCTGCAGGAAGGAGTCGGTGACCTCACCGCCCCATCCTGGTGGGAAGACCTGCTGGACCCCGCAAGGCGTATCGCCGCCGGAGCCCCATACTCCTTCGTTGGCCTGGAGGTATCCCAGCCAGTCCGGACCGGGATTGATGAGCATAGGCGTGGTTTCAAACGTCGCGCTCGGGCACCTCCACACGTCGCGGTTCTTGATGTACTCGTCCAAGATGACCGGGGTCCTCAGGTACGGATTCGCCCCAAGGGTGCGCTTGCAGGGGCCGGGGGGGTCGTCTGCTCCGCCGCCGTTGTTTCCGCCGCCCGGGTTGGTGTAGAAGTAGTCCCAGACCTCCTGGCGATGCTCGGTGGGGAAGAGCGTGTCATTGTTGTCCGCCAGGTACATCTGAACAGCCAGCGCCAGGTTCTTGACGTTGGACAGACAGACCGCCTTGCGCGCGGACTCGCGCGCCCTTGCGAAGACCGGGAAGACCATTGCTGCCAGGATGCCGATGATCGCGATGACAACCAGCAGCTCAATCAGGGTGAATCCTGTGCGTCGTCTCTTTTTCACCGCCTCATACCTCCTGAGTGGTAGTTCTCGGATGATCAGAACGTCGGGCAGCCAGCGCTGCCGTGGTCGGGCAGCCAGCGCTGCCGCGGTCGGGCAGCCAGCGCTGCCGTGGTCGGGCAGCCAGGGCTGCCGTGCTGCTTGGTGCTGCTCGGTCTCACCTCACTTTCATGGTGCCCGCAAATGGCAGGCTCTGAAGCATGGGCGACAGGCGTCGGGTACCCGCCAGGACGAGTCCGGCGGGCGCTATGAACACTACACCGCCCTGTGTGCTTCAGCCAGCATCAGATGCATTCAACGATTAGTATACGCCGGCGAAGGAGAATAGTCTGTAGACAATCTGCCGGATTCCGTGTAAAATCTGCGCATGCAGCGACAGAGAGAGGGAGCGCGGGTGAGGTCACGGGCGACTGAGCTAGTGGAGGCCCCGCGGCCCGGGGAACTGTTCACGGCAATCATCACTGAGGAACACCGCCCAGGGGCCTTCCGACAGGAGATGCACCCCGGGTTCGAGTTGGTGGTGCTGCTCGGGGGTCGCCAGCAGCGACACACCGACCAGCACACGAGCGTGCTGATGCCCGGAGAGGTCGTGCTGGTGCAGGCGTGGGAGCCGCACAGTTGGCGCCCGATGGCGCCCAACACCACTGCACTCGTGATCTACTTCATGTCTGGATTCCTGGGGGAGTTGCGCTTCAATCAGGTGCACTGGCTGAGCCTGTTTGCGGCGGCACCGGAGCGCCGGCCGGGGGTGGTGGGGCAGGATGCGCGGCGGCGCCTGCTCGGCCTCGGCCAGGAGATGAGGAGTTCGGCCCCGAGCACCCTCCGCGAGGAGGTGGACGCCACTGCAGTGCACTTGCTCGGGGAGCCGCTCGACGAGCGCCCTCCCGCGTGGGAGACGGCATTTCGGCTTTGGGTGAGCCAGATTCTCCTGCTGCTGTACCAGAACTGGGAGCACCGGGAGGAGGCGGCGAGCCGCCCACAGGCGAGCAGCAGGGACCTTGCCCGGATTCTGCCGGCGCTGAGGATGGGCATGGGCGACGGCGGGGAGGCGATGCGCGTGGATCTGGCGGAAGCGGCAGAGGCCTGCGGGCTTAGCACGAGCCAGTTCAGGAGTATCTTCCAGCGGATCATCGGGGTGAGCTTCGGCCGGTTCGACCTACGGCGGCGACTGGTGGCGGCGGCGCGGCTGCTGACGACGACGAGCGAGAGCGTGCAGGAGATTGCCGAGCGATGCGGCTTCACGGACAGGAGCCATCTGCACCGGATGTTCGTGCAGCGGTACGGGAAGACGCCCGCCGGGTACCGTGACGACAGCGGGATTACCGCAGGGACCGAGGGCCGATAGGCGGGGCGAGCAGCGGGTGGGCTGTGTGCGGGGGCGGGGGCCAGTGGAGAGGAGGGGCGCCGAGCGCGTGTAGGTGTGGGCGGAGTGTACTACGGCCGGCGAGAGGTAGGGGTCGCCGCGAATCAGGGGTAGAGATGTTGGGAGGATGGCGACTGGCTGCATGTGTCTTCCTCGCGGTGACGGCGACCGGCGGCATGGGGGGCTCTTCAACGAAGGAAGCCGGAGGGATGGTTGTGATGGAGGAACTGCGGAGCTTCAGGCCGGGGGCGATATGGCCGGACAGCAGCGGAGCGCACATCAACGCGCACGGCGGGGGGATGCTGTACCAGGATGGGAGGTACTACTGGTTCGGGGAGAAGAGGGCGGCGCGCAGGTCTGAGGGCATCAACGTGTATTCGTCGGGAGACCTGTACAACTGGCAGTATGAGGGGGTGGCGCTGGAGCCGGTGGAGGGTGATGCGGATCACGAGATCGCGTGGGGATGTGTGATGGAGAGGCCGAAGGTTGTTTTCAACGAGGGGACGGGGAAGTACGTGATGTGGTTTCACCTGGAGCTGAGGGGGAAGGGGTACTCGGCGGCGCGTGCCGCGGTGGCCGTGAGCGACACGGCGACGGGGCCGTACAAGTTTGTGAAGAGCTTCAGGCCGAACGGCAACATGTCTCGGGACATGACGCTGTTCAAGGACGAAGGGGGCGCGGTGTACCATGTATTCGCGTCGCGAGACAACTTCGACATGCGCATCTGCCAACTGAGCGATGATTATCTGTCTCCCACGGATAGAGATGTGGTGATTCACAGCGATCACCGAGAGGCGCCGGCGCTGTTCAAGCATGGGGGGAAGTACTATCTGATAACGAGCGCGTGCTCGGGTTGGCGGGCGAACGAGGCGCGGGCGGACACGGCAGATTCGATCTGGGGGCCGTGGTCGAGTGAGGGTAACCCGGCGCGAGGGCCTGAGGCGGAGACGACGTTCGGGTCGCAGTCGACACACGTGCTGCCGGTGGCGGGAAGGGAGGGGGCGTTCATCTTCATGGCGGATAGATGGAAGGGGCACGATCTGATCGACAGCCGATACATATGGCTGCCGGTGCAGTTCGATGATGGGGGCGCGTTTGTCGAGTGGGTGGAGGAGTGGGATCTGAGCTGGTTCGACAAGTAGGCGGGGACAAGGGCGGCCAGCGCCGAGAGGGGGCGCTGGCCGGCCGCCGGGCTGTGTCGGTGGTGGTGTTAGGACGGAGGTGGGGCGATGGTGATGGGGGAGCCGCGCTCCATGGTTGTCAGGACGACGACGCCTTTGGACGGAAGGTGGACGGTGATTCCGGCGGCGAGGTCGGGGTTGTCGATGATCTCCGTGGGCTCGGGGAAGATGTCGTTGCCTTCGTCGTCCACGACGTCCGGCCAGGAGTCGACCCTGTTGTCGTTGTCGGTGTCGAAGTAGTCGTATCTGCTGAGGGTGGTGGGATCTGAGCCGGGGTCGGACAACAGCACGCGCACCGATCTGGGCGAGTCGGCGTTGTTGACGACGAGGAAGGAGAGGTGGAACTTGTCGTCGCTGGGGGTCCTGGCGGCAGCGACGCGCAGCCCGGCGACGCCGGTGCCCGGAGCCTGGATGGTCTGGGAGCCGCGGTGGAAGTAGCGGGTGAGGAGGGACCAGGGGTAGAACCAGGGTCGGATGTGCTCGTCCTCGGGCATGCCGTGCTCTGCGCCGAGGATGCTCCAAAAGCCCCAGATCTTCCGCCTGGCGTACCTTGGAGTGCGGTGGATGAGGCCCCAATGGACGCCGTGCATGGAGTCGTCGAGATACCAGGCGATGAAGCCGGCTGAGCCGGCTCGTATCATCTGCGCGGCCGCGTCGGCCATGGAGACGCCATACCAGAAGTCGTATACGTGGTACTGGGCGTCGCGGACGCGGTCCCAGTCATCGTGCACTCCCATCTCACCGAGGACGTAGGGCTTTCCGGGGTCCTTGAGCCGGATTGCCTCGACCTGCCGGCGCGTGCGGTCCTCGATGGAGCCGTTTGCGATATCGGCGGACTGGATGTACCAGTGCTCGTCGTAGACTCCGGCCGCTTCTCTGAGGCCGGCATCCTCCAAGGACCAGAGGGTCCACTCCTCGTTGGCGTCGGGCACAGCTATGGTAATGGTGTCGGTCAGGTTTCGGGCGCTGAATTCCTTGTATAGGTTCGCGATCGCCCGCCGCCACTCCTCCTTGTCTCGCACGAACCAGTGGGGCTCGTTGATGAGGTTGTAGTACTCGATGCACGAGTACTTCTTCTCTTCGAGCATGTGCTCCACGCAGTCGGCGACGATGCGCGCCCATCGTGGATCATCGGTTGGGACATCGAGGTTCTCGCCGTGAGGGCGACCCCATTCCCCGAGCATCACCAGGGCGCCGTTCTCCTCACACCAGTCCAGCAGCCGATACAGCCTCTGCATGAGGTCGGTGTTCCAGTCGTAGAGGGGGTCGCCGTTGTCGTCGAAGCCTCGGCAGTACCAGGAGGCGCTGAGCATGACGCGAGTGAAAGAGAGCCGCATGAACTCCATTCGGCGGAAGGCCTTCTGCCAGTCGTCGTCGGCGACGTCGTATTCGGGGTAGGAACTGCACTGTACTCCGACGCCGTGGAAGTTGGATTCGAGCACGTCGGTGGGGTTGATCTCGACGACTGCGTCAACAGCCATGGGAACTGTCTCCTCCTGTGCCGCAGCGCGCAGACAACCGCAGGCGCCGAGCGCGACCAGTACGAGGGTGATCGCGGTGCGTGTTCCGGCGCTTCGGCGGCCTCGCGCGTCGGTCAGCATTGCTTTGTCTCTCCGGTCTACGCCCGAGTGATGGACGGGGGCGACGCCGCTCCCTGAGACCCGGAGATGGATTCAACACGGCTGGCAGCTCTCCCTGCGGGGCGGCGTATTCCCTGCGAGGCCGGATACAATGTCGGCGTGGAGGGGGCGCACCGCTGAGGAGCAGTGGGCTGGTTCGGCCCGGCGCGGGAGGCGTTCCGCTTGCTGCGGCGAATCGGCCGAGGTGGGGTATGGGGGGAAGACAGAGGATGTCGGAAGGGATGAGATACAGTCAGTTCGGCGCTTCGGCGGTGCGGCTGTCCGCGATCGGCCTGGGAGGGCATGAGTTTCTTGCGGACGGCCGGGTGAAGGCGATGGGAGAGGAGTTTCATGAGGCGGTGAAGCCGGGCGCGATATGGGAGGGATTCGGGGGCGAGCAGCGGCGGGAGCTGCTCGAGATCGCGTATGAGGGCGGGGTGAACTTCTTCGATGTGACGATGGACTCGGAGAAGGAGGCGTTCGGGCGCAATCTGAGGGAGCTTCCGCCGCCGCATCCCGTGTACATTCAGACGCGGCCGGAAGGGATGGTGTATAACAACGATCCCGAGGACGAGGACAAGGGGAGGTTGCTGGACTATGGGCTGCTGAAGGCGGAGGCGGAGCGGGCGTGCGAAATGCTGGGGAGGGAGAGAATCGATTTCTATAACTTCGGGCTGTTCCCGCCGGCAGTGCGGAGGCGGCGGCGGTATGTAAGGAGGCTGGCACAGAACGTGGCGCGGCTGAAGCGGGATGGGCTGGTGCGGTTCGCGTGTGTTGACACGCTGTCGGGGGAGGAGATTTCGCTGGCGATGATAGAGACCGGGAGGTTCGATGCGGTGTTCACTAACTTCAGCGTAGTCTGCGACGCTCCGCTGAGGTACGTCGTGCCGGCCGCGAGGGAAAGGGCGATGGGGGTGTTTGCGCGGGAGGTGTTCATGAAGGGGCGGCTGTTCGCGCTG
>JALGTG010000308.1 GCA_029821495.1 Candidatus Hebobacteria bacterium | reverse complement strand
TCGTCATGTCCACGGGAAGAAACGCGCCGTGAGGACACGCCCTCACGGCCTGCGCAGACGGCATCGCCGAGTGCACCCCGAACTCCCGCGCCTCATACGAGGCGGCCGAGACCACCCCTCGCCCCTCGGGCGTCCCGCCGACTATCACCGGCCGACCGCGCAGCTCCGGCCGATCGCGCTGCTCGACGGCCGCGTAGAAGGCGTCCATATCTACGTGGATGACAATCCGCTCCGGCATCGGCCCGCCAGAATGCTACGCCACAGGGCCCGCCCTGTCCAGCCTACCGCGATGCCCGCCGCCTCACGCGGTTGACAGCGGCGATAACTACCCCCACCACCAGAATCCCCAGCAGCACCCGCTCCTTCGTGCCTATCATCCCTCCGAGAGCCCCCCCGACGCTTGCCCTCCCACGCCCGGGCAGGCCGCTCACGCCTGTGGCGCCCCTGCGCGCGAGCTCCTCCGCAGTCACCTCTTCCCGATACGGCGCGTTCGTCGGCGCGCGGGCGAACACGACGTCGTCAGTCATCTCCTCCGCCGTGAGCTTCGCACGCAGCTCTGTCAGGAAGCCCCGCCCATCCTGCGCCAACCCCGCAAGCGTCGGCGCCCTCTCTAACGCCTCCGCGTCCAGCCTCCCCGCGAACCGCGCATCGAACCGCCGCCAGTAATCGCCGCGCCCTGCCCTCGCCATCATCCGATGATTCGATAGCACATAGAGCTGGACGTCCGTCGCGCCCTCGCCCAGGCTGGTGATGTAGAGAGGATACACCAACTCCCGCGTGTCGAACTCCAGGCGCAGCGGTTCTATCGTGCCTGACTCCAGCGCCCTTTGCACAGCCGTCATCGCCTGTGAGACCTCCGCACGCACTGCGTGATACAGCCTGCTGCGAGCCGCCACGGCATCCAGGACACAGCGCACCGCGCTCGCCGTCAGCGGCTCTCTGTAAGCCTGCGCGTAGACCTCTCTGCCCGCCGGCGGTTCGCGCAGAGGCATCCTGTGGTAGCTCGCCAGCTCCGCGATGAGGACCTCGTACTCCTGCTCATATGCCGGGTCCACGGTCTCCTCTTTCCGCGCCGCGCTGAAGACCTCGTGCCACCGCCGCCACGCGGATTCTCGGTATGGGACGCCCTCTCGGACGTCGCGGTTCGCCTCAGCGACCACCTCCTCCACAAGCTCATCCATACCACTGGTCTGGTCGAACCCCGCTGCCCGGGCCAGGCGCAGCACCCTCGGCTCCTCCTCGAAGGCCGGGCAGCCCTCCACACAGGGCTTCAGCTCGCGGGCATTGACAAGTCCCCTCGCCAGTGGATCGCCCTTCTCCAGCACGCGCGCGTAGTGGCGCAGCACCCTACTCTCCCACCCCTCCCGTGCTTTCTCTCGGCCGCCTGGTCGCCACATCTCTCCCTGCGACGCTGCCCAAGCGGTGCGGTACAAGCTGCCGCCCAGCGCGCGCACCTTCGCTTCTCCGGTCGGGTCACCCTCATCGGCCGCCTTCACGATGACGGCAGCGACCTCGTCAGGCGCGTCATCCAGACTCTCGATCCCCGGGGCGACCTCCCTCAGTTCCGCCAGCAGCTCTTCCTGCAGCCGCTCGGTGGCGATCCGAAGGGCCGCATAGCACCACCCGCGATCTGTGTAGCTCTTCAGCACATCGGCCGCCCCCTCCGGCATCCTGTACCCGCGCTCCTCCAGCCAGCCGGCCAGCGCCTCCGGGTCGGTCGCCGCCAGCACCGTCGCATCATACGGACCCACCTGAACGCGCTCCACCACCTCGACCCCCGCCGACGCGACCCCGCCCATCTGCGCTTTGTTCCACCCTGAAGGCACCAATATGGGCCGCGTCACCCATGCCAGCTCGAGGAACAGATCGCCCGGCGCGGTGTCTATCTCCGGCCGTCCCGGCACCGGCACCACCCACCCGAAATCCCCCGCCGCGCCCTCATACTTCACCTGCAGAATCAGCGTCTCCCGGCCATCATCCAACCACAGCAGCGCCTTCTGGCCGCACTGAAGAACTTGCCGTCCGCGCTCGCCACCGCGCAGGCCGCAAGCAGCACCGCCACCACCGCTGCCAACATTCGCCCGCTTCTCATCCGATGACCTCCCGTCTACCCTCGGTCACCAGCGCGGAACTCAACTGACCGACTATCTGGACATCACAGCAAGCGGATCGCATCCGCCCTTGGCCTGCCAACGACCGGGGCGACCGGCTACCCTTGCCTTGGCCTCAGCGCGCGGCCGACCATTATACCAACTATCAGCGCGGCCAGCCCAATCCCGACGAACCACGCGAACGACCGTAGGAAATGCTGTGCTGGCACTTCGACGATCACTCTCCCATCGTCCGTCACTTTCTCGCGAAGCTCGTCGTCCGTTGCTGCCCGCGCAAAGCTGACGTCTCTCGTCATCTCCCCGGCGTCCAGCTCACCCCGCAGCTCGGTCAGGTACTCCCGGCCCTGCGACACGAAGCTGGTGAGCACCGGAGCGCGCTTCAGTCTCTTTTCATCCAGCCTCCCAGCGAAGGCCGTCCTGAACTGGTGCTCGTACGGTGTTCTGTAACCACTGGCTTGCACGCGATGATCGGAGAGGACGTACAGCTGTATCTCGGTTTGACCTGGGCTCAGACTGGTGATGTACAGCGGATAGACCAGCTGCCTGCTCTCGAATTCAAGCAGTAGCGGCTCGATGCTTCCCGACGAAAGCGCCTTCTCCACCGCGCCAACTGCCTCCACCACCGCCTCCCGGGTCCGGTGGTAGAGCTCGCTGCGCTCCTTCAGCGACTCCAGCAATGTGACGGCCGCGCCGCCGATCATGCTGTCTGTCGCGATCCCAAGCCCCTCCCCACTTCGGGCGGTCAACTCCTCCGGAGGCGGTGGCGGCAGTTTCCAGTAGTGCTCTGCCAGCCCTCGCGCCATCTCGTAGTCACGCTCATACCCGAGCCAGTCGATGGGCTTCCCCGGCGGAAAGTGGGCCACGAACTTGGGCCAGCACCTCCACTCCGACTCGGCGTACGGCACACCCCTCCGCAGGTCGCGGTTGGCAATCGCGGCGAGTTCCTGGGCCAGCTCTGCCACCGACCCGTCGCCGCCGATCCCCGCTTCCCTCGCCGCTGCCTTCACCGCCGATACGCCACGCGCCTGGGCACAAGTCTCCAGACACCTATGCACGTCTGAGACCTGCATGGGCCCCTCTTCAAACGGATCCTCGGCCCTCACGGCACGGTCATAGACGCTGAGCATCATCTCACCATGGAGACTCCGGCCGTGAGCTCCGCCTCCCTCTCCGCCCCTCCCAGACGCCTCGTCCACGGCCTCGGCGACCGCGCTTGCCACCTCTCGACCCCCTGTGCCTTTGCGCTCTGCCAATCCCACCAGCACCTCCGCCAGTCGCTGCGGCGCCTCATCCAGAGTCCCGATGTCGAGTTCAGCCCTTCTCAGTTTCTTGAGCAAGTCGCTCTGCAATCGCGCGGTATCAATGCGCGCCGCTACGTAGTACCACCCCCGCGCCACATAGCTTCCCAGCACCTCCTCCGCCCTGACCGGCATCCGATACCCATGCTCCCGCAGCCAACCCGCGACGGCCGCCGAATCCGTTGCTGCCAGAACGGTCGCATCATATGGCCCCACCTGGGCACGCTCGACAACTGTGACGCCTTCGCGGCCCCCTTCCTGCATCCCATGCGGCCCTGGCGCTTTCACAATGACAGGCTTCGTCACCCATGCCAGCTCGTAGAACAACTCCGAAGAGGCCGTATCTATCCTCGGCCGCCCCGGCACCGGCACCACCCATCCGAAGTCCCCCGCCGCGCCCTCGTACTTCACCTGAAGGATCAGTGTCTCCCGGCCATCATCCAGCCACAGCAGCGCCTTCTGGTTGGGCACTGCCACGTCGTCCTCCGCACTGAAGAACTTGCCGTCCGCGCTCGCCACCGCGCAGGCCGCAAGCAGCACCGCCACCACCGCTGCCAACATTCGCCCGCTTCTCATCCGATGACCTCCCGTCTACCCTC
>JALGTG010000104.1 GCA_029821495.1 Candidatus Hebobacteria bacterium | reverse complement strand
CAACCGAGCCCGTCTGCCGTTGAGGACTACCCCTCCGACCTCCTCCTCGAAGACATTGAGCGTCTCCAGGATGTCGCGAACTCGCATACCTCCGGCGTCCGGGAGCACGAACGTAAGCTCGTCGTGACCGACTGCGGACGTTTCTCTCAGATGGCCGTGAACGCTGACGGTTACTCGCATCCCTAGTCCTCAGGCTCCCTTACGTCCACGCCAGCATCCCTCAGCTTCGCAGCAAGATCGTCGCGGGCAGCGCCGACTACGCCCCGGTACTCTCCTCGGTAGGCTCGAAGTTGTCGCGCGAGGGCCGACTGCGCGGCGCGCAGGTCGTGCGCCGTGTCGGCCGTGGCCGGAATCTGGGCCGACTTGGTGGCTGCAATGTAGGGCATGACATGCTCTATGTACTCGATCCCCTCGCCCGACGGTGTCTCCGCCGTCACCACCAGCCGCCCGCGGAAGGCGATCTGCTCGCCCCCAGGGGTGGTTGTTGTCGCTATCTTCCCGCTGACCACAACCTGCCGGATGCCTTGCTTCCGAAGCGCTTCGACGAGTTCGTCGACCGTTTCAACGTGTTTCGCCACCGGCACCTCCTGGACTCCGGGGTGGGGCTAACTGGCGGCGCTCAGTCCACCGAGGCCGGGCCAAGCGACTCGACCAGGAACTCGCGCGATACCTGGATGGCCTCCGCCTTCCAAGCCAGGCTCGAGAAGACGTGGTCTGACTTCTGGATGAGGTGCAGCCGACACAACCCACCCAAGGCAATGCGGAAATCCGAGCCATCAGACGGCGGGACTGCCTCATCCTCCGTCCCGTGAACCACCAGGCTCGGAGCGTGGTACTCCTGAACCTCCTTGAGGGGTTCGAGATCCCTCGCATCATCCAGAAGCCCCCGACCGACAGCCCATCCCTGCATGTCGAACACCTCGTCCGAACCGAGCTCGGGCGCCATCAGTTCTTGAATGCGCCTTGGCTGGGCGAGCGGGGCCCAAAGCACCAGGGCCTTCACGCGACTTTCCCGCCCCGCGAGGCAGGCAGCAACACACCCGCCTAGGCTCAGCCCCAACACGCCGACCCTCTCTGCGTCCGCCTCCGAGCGCGAAGCGAGGAACTCGAATGCAGCCGCGGCGTCCGCTATTTCCCGGGACACGGTCATATCGCGGAACTCGCCCGCGCTATCGCCCGAACCCCGGAAATCGAACCGAAGCACCACCATGCCATGACTGCAGAAATCGCGAGCCGCCTCGACAAACAATCGGTGGGCTTCTCCTTTGTGTCCCGTGAATCCGTGGCACATGATTAGACCGGGAGCGGGGGCCCGATCCGGCACGTGCAGCACCCCCAAAACGGCCTCTCCGTCCGACGAGAACGATACCTGGACTTCCATACCTGCCTCCTAAGGCGTCAAGCGGCGGATTCTTCCCCGTGAAGCACAAGACCTTCAGCCAGGCAAAAGCTGGCGCCCCGACGGAGGCGGACGCCGGGGCGCCTACGGGTGGTGGGGGGTGCGATCCCCTTCGGGTGGCCCGTTCGCAACGAACCACCAGACATAACATACCCCATCTCCGCCGGCCATTCTCAAATCGCCCCCCTACGGTTGCTTAGGAAGCGAGCGAATATGGGGCACCCAGTAGGCGCACGCGACCCCGAGGGCCAGGAGGAGCCAGTCCAGAACGCTCAGCGTAGTCAGATGCTCCGGGAAGGCGTATACGTCTCCTTGAGCGCGCAAGAAGATCAGCAGATAGGCGAAGAGAATGCCCACCAGAGCCGTCACGGATGCTATCTGCTGTAGGCTGTGTCCCCTCTTCTCGCCCGCGCCAACCAGAACTGCATACCCCACCGCGCCACCCAGAAGGAGTGCCCCAGGCCCCATCCGATAGCCCGTCATCACGGCGAGCTGAGACCACCCAAAGGCCACCGCGGCTGCCGCCAGCAGCCCGGCCGACACGGCCGCTCCGTAGTTCACGTGCCGCGTCTCGGCCTGATACCGTTCGGCCAGCCTCTCCCGGATCTGCACCACGCACGCTGGGCAGATGGGGTGGCCGTCAATCTTTGTCTCACAGTCCACACAAATGGGCGACTGACAGCGGTAGCACTGGAAGATCGCCTCTTCGCCCGGGTGATTGACACAGTCCATGTCGCGCCCTCCCCTTCAGGCAGGACAGCCAGCTCGACCAGGGGAATCAGCGAACAAAGGGGTGGAAGCCATACAGAGGCTGCCCGCCCAACAAGGCGATTCTACAGCGTCGCGAGCCCAGGGTCAAGCGCGCCATGCGCGCCACCGGGCCCGCGGCCTGCAAGGCGCCAACTCGGAGGTTTCCGACATGAGTGAGAAGGCATCCCAGAGGCGACCCGCTCTAGCAGTGCAGTGGGAAGAGCTTACGGCGTCCGACTTCCCCAAGGCGGTGAGGCGCGCCAGGAAGGTATGCGTCCTGCCTATGGGCGTAATCGAGAAGCACGGCCCTCATCTCCCGCTGGGCACCGATGTCATGGCCGCGCGGGCGGCCGCCATCCGGGCCGCGGAGCGGGAATACGCGGTCGTGTTCCCGCCGTACTACTTCGGACAGATCTATGAGGCCCGCCACCAGCCGGGATGCATCACCATCCGTCCGGAACTCCTGACGGAGCTCCTCCAGGAGGTCTGTGCTGAGATCGCGCGGAACGGATTCGAGAAGGTCCTGATCGTCAACGGACACGGCGGGAACACCAACTGGCTCAACTTCTTCTGCCAGATACAGCTGGCCCGGCGGAATGACCACGTTGTCTACATCGCCCGCCGCCAGTGGGACGAGGCGACGACCAAGGAGGTCGCCGCCCGACGCAAGACGGACTCCGGCGGCCACGCAGACGAACTGGAAACGAGCTGGATGATGGCCATCCGGCCCGACCTGGTTCAGCTCAGTCGCGCAGGCCGGGAGGACGGACGCGCACGAGGCCGTCTGGAGCACATGAAGGACGCCTACACGGGCATCTGGTGGTACGCGGATTTCCCCGACCACTACGCGGGCGACGCTCGACCTGCGAACGCGGAGCTGGGAGAACTGGCAGTCAAGGGCTGGGCGACGAGTCTGGCAGAGGTGATCCGGGCGGTGAAGGCTGATAGAGTCGCGCGGAAGCTCCAGGAGGAGTTTCACAGAGAGGCAGGAGCCCCTCTGAGCACGGCCGCCAGGAGAAAGAGCCGTCGGCGAGTGTAGCAGGGAGGCCGAACTGACCTCTGCATCTCCCCCACCACAGCCGAACCGCACAGCCGCCTGGGCCCTGGTTGGTTTGGGGCTGATGGCCATAGGCGCGCTGTGGATCACGGGCCCGCCGACTTCGGACCCATTGTGGGCGGCCAGGGCACTCCGCGGCTACTCCGTGGCGTGGATCCTCTACCTCGCCTCGGCAGTGGCGGCGAGCAGCGTTGGCAGACTGCCTCGCTGGGTGCTCGTGTGGATCCTCGCGGCAGCGATTGCGATGCGTATCGTCTGCCTCGTCCGCACTCCTCCCCTATCGACCGATGTCTGGCGTTACCTGTGGGACGGGCGGGTGATCAACGCGGGCGTCAACCCCTACCGCTACCCTCCGGAGGCCGCGGACGAGACGAAACCCTATCCAGCCACGCCTCGAGTGGATGTGCTCCGCTCTCTCAAGAACGAGAACTGGGAGCCCATCAACTTCAAGCACGTCCCAACCATCTACCCGCCCCTCGCACAGATGCTGTTCGCTTTGCTCGCGCGAACGCGAGAGGGGGACGCGGAGGCCTTCCGGTGGACCTTCGCGGCATTCGACGTCGGCAGCGTTCTGCTTCTAGTCCCACTTCTCCGGCGCACGGGGAGGCCGGCAGAGCGAGTGATCTGGTACGCCTGGTGCCCCCTCGCAGCGACCGAGGTGACGGCGGGCGCGCACGTCGACGCCTTCGCGCTCTTCCTTCTCCTGCTCGCTCTGCTGCTCGCTGCGCGGGCCGGCGGACGCCCGGGCGCGGCCAGCGGCATAGTCCTCGGCGCGGCAGTCATGGCCAAGGGCTACGCGCTGCTCGCCGTGCCCTTCTTCGTCCGACGGGGTGGGTGGCGGGTGCTTCTCGCCGTGGCGGCGACGCTGATCGTTCTCGCCGCGCCCTTCCTCGGCGCGCGTGGGCACTTGTTTGACGGCTTGGGAACCTACCTTCGCGGTTGGACGACAAACGCCAGTGTCTTCCTGATCGTGGATCACGTGCTCAAGGGCATCACCTCTGAGCATATGGTCGCCGCGCGACAGATCACCCTCATGGCAGTGTTGGCCGTCGTAGCCCTCCTGGTCTGGCAACAGAAGCCAGGCACCGAGTGGCTCCTGGGAGCGACGTTCGGAGCCATCGGCGCGCACTTGCTGCTGGGGGCGCCCACCCTCCCATGGTACGTCCTCTGGCTTGTGCCCGCCCTCTGCTGGTGCGATATCCCCGGCCTCGCGCTGCTCACCTTCACCGTCTCTGCGCAGTACTATGCGCGCTGGCTGTATCCAGCGGGCGACGAGGCGAGCCGTTATGCCCTTCTGTGGCGGGGATACGTCCCGGTCTATGTGCTACTGATGGGGCAGCTTCTTCTCTGGCAGGTCAGCTCGCGTCGTTCAAAGACCAGTCGTAATCCATGAACTCGACCCTATACCCGCCCTTCTCGAGTTGGGTCGGCCGGGAAAGCAGCATGCTCTTCCTGAAGAGGAAGACCCCTTGGTCGAGGCCGGATACACGCGCCGTTCTGGCCGGTGGGTCTAGGGCCGCCACCACAGAAGGCGAAACGCGGTGCCGAGTATGATTGCGCTGGCCTGAACAGATGCGCGGAGGGATCCTGTGATCTTGGAGCGGCCGATTCGCTTCCGATAGGGCACAGCGATCTCCAGCGTCCGGACCCGCAGCCGCGCTGCCTTCGCCTGCATCTCCATCGTCCACCCGTACCCGGTGTCCTGCATCTGGAGCCGCTTAAGCGTAGCGCTGCGAATCGCCCTGAACGGGCCAAGGTCTGTGGTGGGCTGCCGGTAGAGGTGCGTGAGGATCATACCAGCCAGCCAGTTGCCGAACAGGGAATGCACTGGCAAGGCCCCGCGCTCTCGCACCCCCCTCATGCGCGACCCGATCACAAGGTCGGCAGTACCATCGAGAACGGGCCGCACCAATGCCGCGAGCAGCGTGGGATCGTCGCTGAAGTCAGCATCCAGAAAGGCGACCACCTCCGATTGCCTCAGCGCCGCGATCCCGGCCAGGCACGCCGCCCCATATCCCCTGATGGGGTGACGGACAACTCGCGCGCCATGCTCTATCGCGATTTCGGACGTCCGATCGGTCGATCCGTTGTCCACCACGATAGCGTCCACATCCAGTTCCGCCGGGATTGCGTCGAGCACCCGCCCAATCGACTGCTCCTCGTTGAGCGCCGGGATGATGACCGCCACGCGGGCCGCATCCGCCATTACGTCCCCGCCTCCTCGCCCAGACGCCTCAGGCACTCCCACGTCCGCCGGCAGCCGATGGTCTCCCCGGCCAGCGACCGCGCCGTCAGATGCAGGCGCAGCACCTCTAGGTCTCGGGGGGTGTCCACATCATACCAGGGATCGAGCAAGCCGACCTCAGCCCCGCTCTCCCGGGCGCGTCGAACCGTCTCCACGAGAACCGTATTCGAGCTCCACGCGATGCCTCGAAAGAACTCGCGCCTCACAGCGTGTACGCCGACGAGGTAGTATCCGCCGTCGTAGCAGGGACCCAGCACCAGATCTCGCTCCCGCGACAGGGCGAGGGCCTCGCACACGCGTTGGAGGGGGAGCGTCGGCGAGTCGGTCCCCATCACCACCGCGTGGGACCTGTCGGACCCGACCGTCTGTTCCAGCGCATTCACGATGCGTTCGCCCAGATCGCCCCCCCGCTGGACAACCACTGCCGCCTCGGGACAGGCCTCGCGGACTAGCGAGCCTACCGAGTCCAGATGCTCCCGCTCCGCAACAGCCACCAGAACATCAGCGGGGGCTCCACGGACCAGCTCAATGGTGTCCAGCAGGAAGCACCGGTACAACTCCGCCGCGCCTTCCGGCCCCAGTGCAGGTATCAGGCGGGTCTTCGCCTGCCCCGCGACAGGCGCACGCGCGAAAACGATCAGAGCAGGCCGCTTCCCCATGGCAGCCCTCTATTTGCCTCCCCGTCCGTGGAGAACCTGCCGGCCCGCCTGACACCAACACAGCAAAGCGCCCCTGCGCGTTTCCCGCGCAGGGGCGACCTTCCGCAGCCTCTCTTCGCTTCTACACGATTGTGAGGCGAATCACTGCTTCCAGAAGCGCAGGAAGCCGAGTGGCTTGCGCCCCTTATGGCCGGAGCGCCGAAGCTCCACCAGCTCCTTGCGCGCCCCTTCGTGCCCCAGTTCCTTGGCTCGCAGAAGCGCCTCCCCGGCCTGGTCGTGCTGTCCTAGCTCGAGAAGCGTCTTGCCGAGCAGGAACCGGAAATCCGCATTCCCCGGGTCAATGTCGACTAACTCCTGATACTGGATCAACGCCTTAGCGTGGTCTCCGCTTCGGCGGTAGCCGTTTGCCTGGAGCAGAATATCCGTCACGCGGGAGGGATCCGACAGCACCACGCTCCGCCGAGCCTGCTCCTGCCGCGCGCCGAGGCCTAGATTGCCGACGAACAGCCCGCTGAAGTCGAGCGCCTCGACCTCTGGCAGGAACTGCGCACGCAGCCAATCGCTCTTGCGAGCGTACTCCGCCCGTTCCGGCTTCGCCGCCTTCGGCTCCTCCTTGACCTGCTCGGCCACGATCGTTACGATCTCGCCCTGGGCCTCGTACTCGGCCGGCGTGGCCTGCTGTTCGGCCGGCGCGCCTGCCTCCTGGGCAGGCGCCGCCGCGGCCAGGGCCGCAGACAGCTGCTCGATCTGGCCCTTGCGAGCATCCTCGCCGATGGCTTCAATCTCCTCTGCGGGCCGCTCTGCCTCGACCGTTTCCGGCAGCTGCAGTTCCCGCCGATCTTCGTTGGTCGGGGCCGGCCGGTCCGCGGAAGAGTGAACATCCAACGTCACGTTGAGGAACCTGTTCCCCTGTGTCCCGACTTGCTCGTTAGCGATGGCTAGCACGGGATCATCGAGGCCCACGGTCTGCGCCCCACCGTCGCCAACGGCCTTGCTGGTCACCTCACAGCAGTCGGCGGACAGCAGCTCTCCGATCGCCAGCGCCGTTGGGCTCTCCGCCTGCAGTTGGCTCATCGGCACCCCGACGGAGAAGAGGGAATTCGGGCTGACCACCTTCTGGATGAGCTGCTGTACCGTTGAGTCGCCCAGAATCTCCTCCGACCTGCCGAGCCGGCAGATGGGCGTCTCTTCCCCCGGAGTGCTGATCGTGATCAGAACCGACGTCTTCGACTCGGCCCCCTGAGACGTGCCAGTATCAGTTAGCTCGCTTGCCATTTCGCGATCTCCGTTCTCATTCCTACCCGGCCGGCGCCCCGGTCAGTTCCGGCGAGGCGTCGAGCGCGCTATCCACGTGCGCGCCGAGGCGACGGACGACCTCGTCGGCGAAGGAGCTGTATGCCCCCGCTGCCGGCGACTCGGGCTCGCGCAGCAGTACTGGCAGACCTCCTGCTTCCGCCTCGCTCACGACCACGCTCCGCGTGACGATCGTCGAGAATACGTAGTTCCCGAATTCCCGCTCCACCTTCTCCTTCAGCAGTCGGTAGATCGTGACGTCCAGCGCGGTGTTCTTGTCGAACATCGTGACCAGGATGCCCAGCAGCTTGACACTCGCTCCCAGCTGCTCGTGCAGCGTCGCCACTATATCCCCGAGCAGCGCTATCCCCTTGAGCGCATAGAACTTCGTCGTCACCGGAACTACCATGTGAGTGGCCGCAGTCAGCGCGTTGATCGTGAGGAGATCCAACGACGGCGGGCAGTCTACCAGTACAGCATCGTACTTGTCCGCGATGACACTCCGGTAGAACTCCCGCAGCTTCCCCCTCAGCCGCCCCTCCCGCCCCACCTCCATCACGAGAGCTTTGTCACAGTCCGCGAGGCGAGCGCTTCCGGGCACCAGATCCAGACCCTCGATTCCCGTCTGCGTGATAGCGCGCTCCAGCGGAAAGCGCGGCATGGTCAACAGGCAGTGGGCTTCTCGCTCGATCGCCTGATCCACAGAGATGCCAAACGCTGTGGTGGCGTTCGCCTGCGGGTCAAGGTCGACGCACAACACGCGGTGACCCCGCTGGGCCAGCGCCGCCGCCAAGTTGACGCAGGACGTTGTCTTGGCGACGCCCCCTTTCTCGTTCACAAAGGCGACGACTGGTGCACTGCCATATGGGGAACCCCCACTCGCAGCGCTCAACAGCGGCTTAGATCCCGTAGACATAAGTGCCTCCACAGTCTAGGGTGCAGCCTGCGGATGACGCGCTGAAATTGCCTCCGCTTTTCGAAAGAACCCTCTTACTACCAGCACCAGCACTCAGCCAACCCTATGTTCCACAGAATTGGCATCTTTCCAAGGTCGGCTTCGCTTGCTGCCGGTAGCTTGGGACTCCCGATCCTCCGACGCCGCCAGACATCGCCCTGCCGGGTCTCTTCGCCGCTCCAGCCCAGATGCAGGCACAGCCCGCCTGCGTGTTGAACAAGCAGAGACCCTACCATCACCGACCCGGGACCGGGCGACCCTTGGAGGAGACATCATGGACCGGCCACAAGTCGCAGTGCAGCTCATAATCTTCGGAGAACGGGCGCAGAGCGATCTCCCGGCAGTGCTCGCAGACGTTTCCGCCGCGGGGTACGACGGCTTTGAAGGCGGGGCGCCGGCTGGTCCCGAGCAAGTCGCGGCGGTCCGCGCGGCGATGGCGGACACCTCCCTCTCCTACATCGGCGG
>JALGTG010000103.1 GCA_029821495.1 Candidatus Hebobacteria bacterium | reverse complement strand
TGCAGTTCGCTCCTGCCCCTACCTATGCCCGCGCCTTCGCTCTCGTCCACCGTCAGCCAACCCCAAACGCGAGCGGGGAGGGGCGTGGGGAGGGCGGATCGCCGGCCCGCCTTCCCCACAAGAGCATCCTGCCCTGCAGGCCTGCCCGGAGTGGCTAGGCGGCACTCCCGCGCCGCCGCCATGGCGGTCCGCCTCTGGCGGGCTTAGCCACGTAGTCGAACAGGCACCTGCCGGGCATATCATCCATCCCCAATAGCCGCCTCGCGCGCACTGTCTTTCGTTGAGCGCTAGCAGACCCCAAACGCGAGTGAGGGGGGTCTGGGGGGACTGATCGCTGGCCAGTCCCCCCAGCTGGCATTCCACCCGGCAGAGCCTGCCCTGAGCGCAGTCGAACGGGCACCTGCCGGGCCGAAGTTCTGCCCCCAACACCGCTTGCAGGGCGGGAATGACCACACATGGCCAACCAGTCCAAACCACCCCCAAATATGGCCACTTGGACAATGGACAGACATGGACATATAATGGACGTCCACCGCGGCCTCGCCAGTACCCCTCACCTGCCCCCAGGACATTCGGACACATAGCGGACAAACAGCATTTGTCCAACACTGACCACCTGTCCCACTCCCACAGGAGTGTTCCGACACCTCCATCGCGCCCTCGTCCATGACAAGAAACATACCCTCCGCCGCACCGACCCGAGCGCTTCCCTCGCTTGTCTGCTCCACCTCTGTTGGTGTATAATCCCCCTCGTTCGAGGCAACATCCAATGACCGACCTAGCGATCGTTGGCGCCACCGGATACGGCGGCGTCGAGCTGATCCGACTACTAAAGGACCATCCCGGAGTCCGCCTCGCGTTTCTCTCATCAGAGACCTACGCGGGCCAGCGGGTATGCGACGTCTACCCTCACCTGGACGGCGTAGAAACGCCCCTGCGTGCCTTAGACACGGCCGTAGTGGGTGAGTCCGACTTCGCGTTGCTGGCCCTGCCCGCCGGCAAATCCATGGAGGTCGTGCCCAAGCTGCTGGACGCTGGCACGCGCGTCGTGGACGTCAGCCCCGACTTCCGCCTCCGCGACCCAGCGCTATACCCGCGCTGGTACAAGTTCGAACACACCCATCCCGAGCTGTTGCAGGAGGCAGTCTTCGGCATACCCGAACTCCGCCGCGAGCGCATTGCGTCCGCCCGTCTCATCGCCGCCCCGGGCTGCTACACCACCGGCGTCCTGCTCGCCCTCGCCCCCCTCCTCGCCGACGGCCTCATCGCCCCTGCGGACATAATCGTGGACGGAAAAACCGGCCTCTCCGGCGCCGGCCGCACCGCACTCACGCTGGGGTATCACTACCCGGAGGCGGATGAGGATGTCGCAGCGTATGCCGTTGGGGGTCACCGCCACATGCCCGAGATGGTTCAGGAGCTATCTTCCCTCACCGGGTCGGAGGTGCGGATAACCTTTACGCCTCACCTCGTTCCTATGACTCGGGGCATCCTGCTGACGATCTACCTGGACTCGCTCGCCGGGGCCGGCGTCGACGACCTCCGGTCATCGCTGCAGCGCCGCTACGCCGACGAGCCGTTCGTCCGCGTGCTGCCGGAGGGCAGGTGGCCGCACACCAAATGGGTGGCGGGTACGAACTTCTGCTTCCTCGCGGTGGGAGTCGACGATGCCACCGACCGGGCGATCATAGTCGCTGCGGTCGACAATCTCGGGAAGGGAATGGCGGGCCAGATGGTGCAGTGCCTGAACCTAATGCTCGGCACCGAGGAAACATCGGCCCTCCGCACCCCTGCCATCTATCCATAGCACCGGCGCCCGCCGCAAGCTGCCCTGTGCGGGATCCAGCCGAGGAGGAATCATCTGTTGCCTAGGTCGAAGCGTCGCCATCTACTGCGTGAAGTGCCCGGGGGAGTTGCCGCCCCGTGCGGGTTCGAGGCCACCGGCGTCCGCTGTGGAGTAAAAGCCGGCGGGCTTGACCTCGCGCTCATCTACACGGTGGCGCCGGCGGTCGCGGCCGGCATCTTCACCACCAACCGCTTTCAGGCCGCACCGGTCCTCGTAACGAAGGACCGCGTCGGGCGCGATCCCGTCCGCGGCGTGGTCGTCAACAGCGGAAACGCCAATGCTTGCACCGGGCCGCAGGGCTACCGCGACGCAATGCAGATGGCCGAGACCGCTGCCGAGGCCCTCGGCGTGCCGAGCCGTGCGGTCCTCGTCTGCTCGACCGGTTTAGTGGGCCGCCCCCTGCCCATGGGCAAGATCGGATCCGGCATCAAGAAGGCGGTTGTCGCACTCGGCCCCGACGGCGGAGAGAAGGCCGCGCAGGCCATCCTGACGACTGATACTCGCCCCAAGTCCGTGGCGGTGGAGTTCGAGCTGGACGGCCGCCCGGTGCGCGTAGGCGGCATGGCAAAGGGCGCCGGGATGATAGCGCCCAACATGGCAACCATGCTCGCGTTCCTCACCACCGATGCCGACCTCTCGCCCGGCCTGCTGCGCTCTCGCCTGGTGGCCGCGGCGAACCGCTCCTTCCACCGGATAACCGTGGACGGCGACACGAGCACCAACGACACCGTCCTGCTCCTCGCCAACCGGCAGGCCGAGGCAGCGAAGATCAGCCCGCGGCACGGCCTCTCCCGGTTCGATGAAGCTCTGGGCTTCGTGGCCACTCACCTGGCGCACGCAATCGTGCGAGACGGGGAAGGGGCCTCTCGCTTCATCGAGGTGCGCGTCCGCGGCGCCGCATCGCGGGAAGACGCGGTCCGCATCGCGAAGACCATCGCCGACTCGCCCCTGGTGAAGACTGCATTGGCGGGCGGCGACCCGAACTGGGGCCGGATTCTGGCCGCCGCCGGCAGGGCCGGTGTGGAGTTCCGTCCGGAGAGAGTGGACCTGCACCTCGGCGGAGTACAGGTCGTCCGCGCCGGCGCCGTGTGCGGATATCGAGCGCGTGCGGCCCGTGCCGCCGTGACCTCGCCCGAGGTGCGCATCGCGCTGGACCTGAACGACGGCGAGCAGCAAGCGGTCATGTGGACCTGCGACCTGACCCAGGAATATGTCCGCATCAACTCCGAGTACCATACATGAGTGTGGAATGGTAGTATCTTGCGCTAACGCGCGCTCGTCCGCCCGCGTCGAGCCGTCCTCCGGAGGCCAGCGATGAACCAGCCTAAGAGCGAGCCCGACATGGAGAGCCTGCGCCAGCGCGCCGGCGTGCTGATGGAAGCTCTGCCGTATCTGCGACAGTTCCGCGGCCACACCATCGTCGTGAAGTACGGCGGTGCGGCCATGCTCGACGTCGGCCTCCGCACCGAGGTGCTGAAGGACATCGTGCTCCTCGAACACGTCGGCCTCCGCCCGGTGCTGGTCCACGGGGGCGGCCCCGACATCAGCGAGACGATGCGCCGCCTGGGCAAGGAGCCCGAGTTCGTGAACGGGCAGCGGGTGACGGATGCAGAGACTGTGGAGATCGCCCAGATGGTCCTCACGGGCAAGACGAATCCCGACCTGGTAGCCGCCATCCATCAGCAAGGGGCCAATGCCATAGGCCTGAGCGGAAAGGATGGTGCGATGGTCGTCGCGCGCAAGCGCAGCGGAGCGGCCGACCTCGGCTACGTCGGCGAGGTGGCGGAGGTCAACCCGGGCCTCGTCCAGGGGCTCATCTCACAGGGGTTCATCCCCGTCATTGCGCCGATCGCGGCGGGCCCCGGCGGTGAGACTCTGAACGTCAATGCCGACCACTTCGCGGGGCGCATTGCCGGGCCGCTCCAGGCGAACAAGCTGATAGTGCTCACCGATGTCGGCGGTGTGCTGGGGAACCCAGAGGACCCGGACTCTCTTATCTCTGAGCTCGCCGCCGGGAACGCGCGCGAGATGATAGCGGACGGCCGGATCGCATCCGGCATGGTGCCCAAGGTCGAGGCCTGCCTGGACGCGCTCGCCGCCGGCGTCGGCCAGTGTCACATAATAGATGGGAGGCTGCCACACGCCCTCCTGATGGAGCTACTCACCGACGTCGGAATCGGCACGATGGTAGTGGCCGAGTAGAGGGGAGTGAAGCGGAATGCCCCTGTACGAGTACCGCTGCGAGGAGTGCAGGCGCGTCTTCAGCATCCTCGTCGGCGTGAGTGCGGAGAGAGCTGTGCTTCGATGCCCCGGTTGCGGCTCCAAGCGCGCCACGAAGCTCATCTCTCGAATCGCGCCTGTCGTTCGCGAGGATGACTTCGACGACTCCGATCTGGACGATGACTACGCCGATGACTACGATGGTGACTACGACGATAGCTTTGACGACTGAACCGGAGGCTTGTGTTGGATACTGATGAGGCAAGAGAACTCGAACGCGCCTACCTTCTGCGCCTGTATTCACCCATTCGCATGCCCATGGTGATCGCGCGCGGCGAGGGGGCGCGTCTCTGGGATACCGAGGGCAGCGAGTACCTCGATTTCGTCAGCGGCGGCCGCGCAGTGACCGGGCTGGGACACTGCCATCCCAAAGTGGTGGCAGCGGTCAAGCGGCAGGCCGACGAACTGCTCCATGTCTCGAACGATTTCTACACCGAGCCTCAGCTTCGGCTCGCGCAGTGCCTATCGGGGCTGTTCGGAGGGCGCTGTTTCTTCTGCAGCAGCGGAGCGGAGGCCGTCGAGGCGGCGATCAAGCTCGCGCGCAAGCACGGCTTCAAGAAGAGCGGCCCCGACAAGCACGAGATAGTCACGGCCCTGAGGTCCTTCCACGGGCGGACCTTCGGCGCACTCGCCGCGACCGGCCAGCCCAAGTATCATAGTGGCTTCCAGCCCCTTCCGGCGGGCTTCGTGCACGTGCCGTTCAACGATGTGGAGGCTCTGCGCGGGGCAGTGACGCTGCGCACGTGCGCAGTTCTGCTAGAACCTATTCTGGGCGAGAGCGGGGTCTATCCCGCCACTCCCGAGTTCCTGGCCGCGGCCCGTGAGCTGTGCGACGAAAACGGCGCCGCCCTCATGCTGGACGAAGTGCAGACCGGGCTGGGCCGCACGGGGAAGATGTTCGCCTTCCAGCATTATGATGTCGAGCCCGATGTCATCACTCTCGCGAAGGGCCTTGGCGGCGGCGTTCCCATCGGAGCTGTGATCGCGCGGGAGCCGGTGGCGAGCGCGTTCGAGCCCGGCGATCATGCCTCCACCTTCGGAGGGTCGCCGCTCCCCGCCGCGGCGGCGCTTGCCGCCCTACAAGTGATTGAGGAAGAAGGCCTGGTCGAGAACGCGGCGCGGCTCGGTGACCACCTGACGCAGGGACTGGGGGAGATCCAGCAGAAGACATCCCTGGTGAAGGAGATCCGGGCGCGGGGACTCATGATAGCAGTGGACCTCGATGCTCCGGTGGCGGGCCGCGTGAAGCAAGAGTGTGCGTCCAGGGGCCTGCTCATCAACACGGTCGGGGATCAGATGCTGCGTCTGCTGCCGCCGTTAGTGCTGACGATCGAGCAGGCCGACCGCGGGCTCAACACGCTCGCGGAGGCGCTGTCGGCGGTGACGGCGGAATAGGGGAGGGCGTTGGACACAGGGTTCCTCATCGTTGTAGCGGTCGGCCTCTCCTTGGTGAGCGCGATGATCGTGGCCCGGATGTTGGCCCAGGGCGTCAGCCCGCGGCGCATGCTGGTGCCGATCGCGGAACTCTGGCTTGCATTCGTGCTCTGGATGGTCGTTCTCAGATCGGTGGCGGGCACAGTCGGCGCACCTCAGGGCGCCGGGCCTGTGTCAGAGATCTCGGACCTCCCGTCGCGGCTGGCCGCGGTGGAGGGGCCGGCCCGGGCGTGGGTCGTGGCGGGACTCGCGGTCTCGTTGGCGGCTGTGGGTCATCTCTTCTGGTCGCTCCAGCGACTGATGTCCGGAAGCATCCGGCCTTAGCGAAGGAGAGCAACTGGCGATGGCGATTTCTCTCGCAGGAAGAAGCTTGGTGTCGATTGCCGATCTCACGAGAGAGGAGATCGAAGAAGTGTGGCGCGTCGCCTCGGCGCAGAAGTCGGGGGAAGTGCCACTTGAGGAGCAGTTGCGCGTCGCTCCCGGCCGCACCCTGGCCCTGCTCTTCGACAAGTCTTCACTCCGCACTCGTCTCGGCTTCGAGGTGGCAATGGCCCAGTTGGGCGGGTACGCCCTGTACTTCGCCCCGGCCGACGTGCGCATCGGCGAGCGGGAACCAGTCGAAGACGCCGCGCGCGTGCTCGGCCGCACTGTGGACGCCATCGCAGCACGCCTATCGGCTCACTCCCACATCGAGCAACTGGCGGCGGCCTCCGGCGTTCCCGTCGTCAACGCAATGTCGAACCTGGAGCATCCGTGTCAGGCGCTCGCGGATCTGCTCACCGTCCGCGAGCACAAGGGGGACCTCACGCAGGTTGAAATCGCCTGGGTCGGCGATGGGTTCAACGTGTGCCACAGCCTGATGCTCATATGCGCGCTGTTGGGCGCGCGGCTGCGGATCGCGACACCGGCCACCCACGAGCCACGCGGCGAGGTAATGGAGAAGGCCGAGCAGATCGCAAAGGAGACCGACGCCGCCATCGAGATCGGCAGCGATGCGCAGGCCGCCGTCCGGGGCGCCGACGTCGTGTATACAGACGTCTGGGTGAGTGCCGGCATGGAGGAGCAGGCTACGCGCAGGAGGCTCGATTTCCGGGGCTTCCAGGTCAACCGCGCTCTGCTCGAGCAGGCAAAGCCCGACGCCATAGTCCTGCACTGCCTGCCCGCCCACCGCGGCGAGGAGATCACGGACGAAGTGCTCGATGGGCCCCAGTGCGCGGCCTTCGACCAGGCGGAGAACCGACTCCATACCCAGCGGGCCCTGCTCGCGCTCATATTGGGCTGAAGCACAAAGGAGCAGCGAAATGTCAGAGATCGTATTGGCCTACTCCGGAGGGCTCGACACTTCTGTCGCCATACGGTGGATGAAAGAGAGCTATGGCATGGAGGTGTACGCGGTGGCCATAGACCTGGGTGAGGAGCGCGACTATGAGGGCATCCGCGCGAAGGCTCTCGACATCGGCGCCGTCGGCTCCGAGGTCATAGACGCCAGGGAGGAGTTCGCCCGCGACTTCATCTTCCCCGCGCTCAAGGCCAACGCAGTCTACGAGGACCAGTACCCGCTGTCCACCTCTCTGGCCCGCCCCCTGATCGCAAAGCTCGTGGGGGAGGTGGCCGTCCGCCAGAAAGCGGCGGGGGTCGCCCACGGGGCTACCGGAAAGGGCAACGACCAGGTCCGGTTCGAGGTTACCTGGTCCTGTCTCTTCCCGCAGCTGAAGCAGTACGCGCCCATCCGCGAGTGGGGGATGAGCAGGGACGATGAGATCGACTACGCCAAGAAGCACGGCATACCAGTCCCCGTGGGTAAGGGGTCCCCTTACAGCTACGACACTAACCTCTGGGGGAAGAGCGCCGAGGCGGGTCCGCTCGAGGACCCCTGGGTTGAGCCCCCGGATGACGTCCATGAATGGACCAAAGACCCCGATGCCGCGCCGGATCGGCCGGCCTATGTCGAGATCGCATTCGAGAAGGGCGTCCCGGTCGCTCTGGACGGCGAGGCGCTCTCGCCCGCCGCGCTGGTCGAACGACTGAATGCTCTGGCGGGCGAGCATGGCGTCGGCCGCATCGACATGGTCGAGAACCGCCTGGTCGGCATCAAGTCCCGCGAAACGTACGAGTGTCCCGCGGCGGTCGTGCTGGTCGGCGCGCACAGGGATCTGGAGGGTCTGTGCCTGGAGCGCGAGCTGGCTCATTTCAAGCGCGTGCTGGAGCTCAAGTACGCGGAGCTGGTGTACTACGGGCTGTGGTACAGCCCGCTGCGGCGCGCGCTCGACGCATTCGTTGACAGCACGCAAGAGACCGTGACCGGCACGGTTCGGGTGAAGCTCCACAAGGGCAACTGCACGCCCGTCGGCCGCAAGTCCCCGCACTCTCTCTACCGGTACGATCTGGCCACCTACGACACGGCCGACCGCTTCGACCAGCGCGCGGCAAAGGGGTTCATCCAGCTGTGGGGTCTCTCCGCGCAGGTCGCCGAGCAAGCGCGTCGGGAAGCCGAGGAGGAGGAATAGCCATCATGCGCATGTGGGGCGGAAGATTCTCGAAGGACCCCGACGAACTCGCGCGGGAGTTCACGCAATCGCTGCCCTTCGACCGGCGACTGGCCGAGCACGACATCGCGGGGAGCATCGCCCACGTCCGCATGCTCGCCCACTGCCGCATTATCTCGGGCGAAGAGGCGCGTGAAATCGGAGTTGGACTGGAGCGCGTGCGAGCCGGTCTGTCTTCGGGCGAGCTGAGTCTGGATCCGGCTTCCGAGGACGTTCATACAGAGATTGAGCGCTTGTTGGGCGAGCAGATCGGCGCGCTCGCGGGCAAGCTCCACACGGCGCGGAGCCGCAACGACCAGGTGTCGGTGGACCTCCGCCTCTTCTTGCGGGAGGAGATCGACTCCCTGCGCGATCAGACGGCACACCTTCAGCGCACGCTGGTTGACGTCGCCGAGAAGCACCTCGACACGCTGATGCCCGGCTACACTCACCTGCAGCGGGCCCAGCCGGTGCTGCTGGCACACCACCTGATGGCGTACTTCTTCATGTTCCAGCGCGATCGCGATCGGCTGGCTGATTGTCGCAAGCGCGTCAACCTCTGCCCGTTGGGGGCGGCCGCGCTGGCCGGGACGAGCTTCGCGATAGATCCCTCGTACGTCGCTGAGCAGCTCGGCTTCGATGGGCTCTGCCCGAACAGCATGGATGCCGTCTCCGACAGGGACTTCATCGTCGAGTTTCTGGCCGACGCCGCCATGGCCGCCGTGCACTTGTCACAGCTCGGGGCAGAGATCGTGCTGTGGTCGAGCGCGGAGTTCGGGTTCCTTCGGCTCGACGAGGCCTGGTGCACCGGTTCCAGCATCATGCC
>JALGTG010000102.1 GCA_029821495.1 Candidatus Hebobacteria bacterium | reverse complement strand
TTGAACGCGGGTCTGATAGATGAAGCGGAGGCGAGAACGCGCCGCGAGGACACCGCGCGGGAGGCGGATTTCTACGGGGCGATGGACGGGGCGAGCAAGTTCGTGAGAGGTGATGCCATCGCCGCGGTGGTGATGATCATCGTCAACATCGTGGGCGGGTTCGTGATCGGGATGGCGCAGCGGGGGATGGGGCTGTCTACTGCGCTTCGCACGTACACGCTGCTCACCATCGGAGAAGGCTTGGTGACTCAGATTCCGGCGCTGATAATGGCGACGGCGACGGGCTTGATCATCACGCGGTCGGCGTCGGGCGCGCCACTGGGGCGCGATCTGACAGGCCAACTCCTGGGGAGCAGGCGAGCAGCGATACTGGTGGCGATCACACTGGGAGCCCTCGCCCTGGTGCCGGGGCTGCCGAAGCTGCCGTTTCTGGCAGTGGCGGCCGGCGTCGGGCTGATGGCTGGGGCGCTGGGGCAGCACCGGCCGAGTCGTCAGCCAGCCGCTCCCGCCGCCCCGCCGGTGGCGCCTTCGGCGGAGCAGCTGGTGGAGCTGATCGCGGTCGATCCGATAGAGCTGGAGCTTGGGCTCGATCTGGTCCCGATGGCCGATCCGGCGCAGGGAGGCGACTTGCTGGAGCGGATCACGGCGCTGCGGCGGCGGATTGCAGAGGAGATGGGATTGATGGCGCCGCCGCTGCGAGTGCGCGACAACCTGGCGCTGCGGGGGAACGCGTACGCGCTGAAGCTGTCCGGCGCGCGGGTGGCGCAGGGAGAGGTGCGACCCGGGCATGTGCTGGTGATGAGTCCGACCGGAGGGCGGATCGAGATGCCCGGGATCGACACGACGGAGCCGGCGTTCGGCATGCCGGCGCGGTGGGTGCCGGAGGGCCGGCGTGTCGATGCGGAGATGGCCGGGTGCACAGTGGTGGATGGCGGCACGGTGGTGTTGACACATCTGGAGGAGACGCTGAAGAGGCACGCGGCGGAGATTCTGACACTGCAGGATGTGAGGACGATGCTGGACCACCTGCGGGAGCAGGCGCCCGCGCTGGTGGAGGAGCTGGTGCCCAAGGTCGTGAGCGTGAGCGAGGTGCACCAGGTGCTGACGAGCTTGCTGCGGGAGCGGGTGCCGATTCGAGATCTAGGGCGGGTGTTGACATCGCTGGCGGCGCACGCGCCGAGGACGAGGGACACGGAGGAGCTGACGGAGCTGACGAGGCGGGCGCTGGCACGGGTGATAACGAGCCAGTATGCGGAGGAGGATCAGACGCTGTGGGTCTCGGCGCTCGATCCGGCGGTGGAGGCCGAACTGGTGGGCCGGGCGCGAGCTGAGATGGATCTGCCCCGACAGGAGGCACTCCCGAGCGAAGGTCGCCTGCCGGGCGAAGCTCGCCTGCCGGGCGAAGATCGCCTGCCAGAGCCGAGGGCCGGTATGGAGGCGGGGTGGACGGAGCGACTGGTGCGCGCGGTCAAGCGACAGATGGAGAGGCTGGCGGCGCTGGGGCATGCGCCGGTGCTATTGTGCGGGCCCGCGGCGCGGCCGTTGATGCGTGCGCTGCTGGAGAGAGGCGCGCCCGGGGTGGCGGTGTTGTCACACGCGGAGATCGCGCCTGAGGCGAGGGTGAGATCGGTGGGGCTGGTGCAGGTTGGGGCTGAGGATGAACGACACCGAGACGAGCTGGACGGCGGCGGAGCGGGAGGCGAGGTGTGAGTTCGTGTGTGACGGAGCGAAGGTCGCCTGCGGGTCAATGAAGGATGAGCTTGAGCAGTGTTGCTTCGAGAGTATCGGTGACTGTGGCGCTGGCGGCGTTCGCGCTGACTTGTGCGCTGTCGCTGCTGGCCGAGGTAGAGGCGCTTCACGCGATGTTGAGAGGCATCGCAGCATTTGCGGGGGTGTACTGGCTGGCACGCTGGAGCGCGGGGGTGCTGGAGGCGCTGGGCGGATAGGACGTGGGCTTGCGGGCGTGCGGTGCACGGCCGGGAACGAGAGCACGAGAGAGCGAGTGGTGTGCGCCACTAACGACATGTGGAGGTGAAGAGGGGTGGGAGAACTCGCAGGGATGTGGGAGCAGTATGCGCGAAGCCGGGAGCCGGAGAAGCGGCGGGAACTGATCGAGGCGTATGCGCCGCTGGCTCGGTATGTGGTGGACCGGCTGAACCTGAAGCCCGGGCCGGCTCTGGAGTACGATGACCTGCTGAGCCAGGCGGTGGTGGGACTGATAGACGCGGTGGACCGGTTCGATCCGTCGCGGGGTATCAAGTTCGAGACATATGCATATCACCGGATACGGGGGGCGGTGATGGATATGCTGCGGGAGCTGGACTGGCTGCCGCGATCGGTGCGGCAGCGAGAGGCGGCTCTTGCGGGGGCGTATGAGAGGTTGGAGGAGCGGCTGGGGCGGTCGCCGACTGACGTGGAGCTGGCGGGCGAGCTGGGAGTGACGGTGGCGCGCCTGGACGAGATGGCGCACGAGGTGGGGATGCAGGCGGTGCAGTCGCTGGACGAGTACGTGGGGTCTGCGCAGTGGGAGACCGGGACGGTGGGAGAGATGGTGGCGGACGAGGCGGCGGTGTCGCCTGAGGAGGCCGCCGAGCGGTGGTCGGAGCGGGAGATGATGGCGGAGGCGATCGAGTCGCTGCCGGAGGCGGAGCGGACAGTGGTGAGCCTGTACTACTACGAGGGTTTGACACTGAAGGAGATCGGCCGGGTGTTGGGGGTGACAGAGTCGCGGGCTTGCCAGATACACGGGAAGGCAATGGTGCGACTGCGGGGTGCGCTGCGGCCGGTGGGTGAGGGTAGGGCGGAGGAGGCGGCACAGCCGGGAGCGGGAGGCCTGGCGTACGGCAGGCGTCGCGCGGCTGGGAGCGGTTCGGGGAGGGCCGCCGCGCAGAGACGGCGGCCGGGAGGGCGAGGTCGGGGGCGGCATTCCGGCCCGAGGGGCCTGAGTAGGTAGGACGGGAGGTGGGCAGATGGGGGTGGATTACGTCGGCCGGGTGGAGCCAGGAGCTTCTCGCGGTGAGGAGGGGGAGCGTCCCACGGCGACGGAGCGGGCCGCTCGCCCGCGCCCTGTTGAGCGGCCCGGCGAGGACCGCTGGGAAGGCGGGAGCGACGAGCAGGAACCGGCGGAACAGAGGGAGGAGGGACGCGCGGAAGGGGAGCCGCATGAGAGCGCGGAGCCAGTAGACGCCGCCAGTCCTGAGGAAGAGGAGCAGAATGGGAAGCCCGGGCGAAGGTCGCCTGCCGGGCGAAGCTCGCCTCCCGGGCGAAGCTCGCCTGCCGGGCGAAGCTCGCCTCCCGGGCGAAGCTCGCCTTCCGGGCAAAGCTCGCCTTCCGGGCAAAGCTCGCCTTCCGGGCAAAGCTCGCCTCCCGGGCGCCGGCTTGACTCTCAGGCGTGAGAGTCGATCTGGATGTCGTGGCGCGCCGCGGCAGACGGCAGTTCGGCGGGCCGCTGGGGGTCGTCTCCCTGGCGCGAGTACCTGCCCGGCGAAGGGCGGCTTCGGGAATGAAGTGCCGAAGCAACGCGTGTGCCAGAGATGGCGGATGCGCGCTGCATGGCGAGGAGGCGCCGGCCGAGGGCGAGGCGACGGGCGGCGAGGGCGCGGAGGAGCGGAGCTTCGACGCGGAGGAGGGACTGGATGATGGTGGTTTCGTGGTCTCGAAGGGCGTGGAGCACCGGGGCGAGGATGTCGCCAGCGACAGGGTCGCCAGCGACAGGGTCACCGGCGACGGGGTCGGCGGCGCGGGAGGTTAGGGGCTGGTGTGCGAGGCGAGTGCCGGGATGGAGCGGGATACGATCCAGGAGATGCTGACGTCGCTCGACCCACGAGAGCCACTCGGCTGAATCGGAGGTGTCGGGGGGAGTGGTGGTGTGGCGCCATAGGGCTAGCAGGTGGCGGCAGAGGCGGAGGTGGTGTGCGAGGATGGGTGGGGTGGCGGTGTGTGTCACTGTTGTTGATCCGAGGGGGTGTAGGGGGGCGCCGGTGCGACGCGCGCGCCGCCAGGCTGCTGAGAGACGTCGAGCCATGCTTCGCGGAGCTCTGATACGAGATGGATGATGTGCTGGATTCGGGAGTCGTCGTCTTCTCCGTCGGCGTGGGTGAGCTCTTCGAGGAGGTAGGTGTAGATGCGAGAGAGGTTGTGGGCGAGTTCAGGGGAGGCGGAGAAGTCGAGGGTGCGGCGGAGTTCGAGGATGAGGGTCTGTGCGCGGGAGATGCCGATGTGCTTTTCGCGGTAGTCGCCCTGCTGGATGCCGCGGTGGGCGCGGCCCAGGAAGCGCAAGATGCCTTCGTAGGCAAGCAGGAGGAGCTGCTCTCGTCCGGCGCTGAGGACTTGGCTTTGCTGGTATCGAGATGAAGTCTGGTTGGGGTCCATGTCGGAGTCCGAGCGAAGGTTGTTTACCGGGCGAAGCTCGCCTGCTGACCGAAAGGCGGCTTTGGGACTGAAGTTCCCAGGCAACGCGCCTCCGGGGCGGGTGGGCTAGGACTGCGTGGCGGCTGCGTTGGCCTGCATCTGGGCAAACTGGGAGGCGAGGTACTGGCTCTGGGCCTCGAATTGGCCGAGTGCCTGCTCCATGCGGGCGAAGGAGGCGCGAAGCCGCTCGTGCTGCTGGTCGATCAGGTCTTCGAGGCGGGCGATCTCCTGGTCAATATCGAGCACGGTGTCGTCAATGTAGTCTTGGGCGAGCGGGATGGCGCCACCGAGAGTGTCGGCGGCGGAGACCGAGACGCGAAAGGCGGCTTCCGCCGCGCCGACAGTGAAGACCACATAGCCGTGGGCGCCTGTTTGGGCGCTGGAGATGAGGAGGGCGAGGCCGTCTGGGTCGCCCTGGTCGGCGGTGAGGCGGCGGCCGAAGCCGGTTGCGGACTCGCCGTCTATGGTTCCCTCGACATCGAGGCCCGTTGCGCCGGTGCCGGTGCCGGATTCGCCTTCCGGGGTCTCGTCGGTCACTTGGACGTTGCCGAGGCCGGAGCTGGGGTCGCCCTGGTTGGAGAGGGTGGAGACGGCCGCGGTGTGATAGGAGGATCCGTAGGCGATGCGGGTGAGGGTGAGGTAGTTACCCGTGCCTTGGCCGTCGGAGTCGGTTGCGGAGGCGATGAGCCCAGTGCCTGCCTGGGCGGCGTTGATGGCGTCTATGACGTCGGTCTGGGTCATGCCGGCGGTGAGGTAGATGTTGGCGCCGTTGAGGGTGAGGGTTTCGTCGCCGGCGAGAGCCTCGGTCTGGGCGACGCCTGCGGTGACGCGGGCCTGGCTGGCGGCTTGGGTGATGTCCACCGCCCAGCCCGCAGGGCCGGAGGGGCGGGTATCGGCGGTGGCGACCAGGAAGGTGACGTCGGAGTGAGTGGTGCGGCCGACGGCGGCGAAGGCATCAATGAGGTCGTCGAGGTTATTGGCAATGGCGCTGGTGAGGACTGTGGGATCGGTGGTGAGCCGGCCGGTGGAGTCGAAACGGACTCCGAGGTCGGCGAGAGCGGCATACTCCCCGGAGAGGCCGACGATGGGGTTGCCGAGCGCGGCGGCGAGGTCGTTCTGGAGAGTGTGGAGGCGGAAGTCGGCGAAGAGAGCGCCGGAGGCGCCGGTGTCGGGATTGTAGTCGAACTGCTCGTTGAAGAAGTCGGCGAGGGAGTTGTAGGTCTCGACCAAGTCGGTGATGCGGCTCTGTATTGCCTGGTTGTCGCGAGTTACGGTGAGGGTGACAGTGGTGGTGGGGTCGGCGTCGAGTGCGGTGAAGGTGACTCCCTGGATCACGTCGTCGAAGGTGTTGGAGCCGCTGCTGATGGTGATGGCGCCGGCTCCCGAGCCGAGCTTGATCTCTGCGTCTTGGGCGGGCTGCACGTCGGAGAAGGTGGGAGCGGTCCCGCCGGAGAGGGAGATGCCGAGGCTCATTTCCCCGTCGAGGCCGCCGGTCTTGGAGGTAAGGAGGAGGCGGTAGGGGTCGGTATCTGAGCCGTCGTTGATGATGGCGGCGCTGACGCCGGCGTCGGCATCGTTGATGGCGTCGCGCAGCTCTGCGAGGGTGAAGTCGTCAACGTCTATGACTGTGGGGTCGCCATCGCCTACGGTGATGCTGACGGTGCCGGAGCCGACCTCGGTCTGGTCGGTGTCGGCGTATCCTTGCGATCCGAGCTGGTGCGTCTGGGCGAGGGCTTGGACGTTGAGGGTGTAGGTGCCGGCGACTGCGCTGGAGGAGGCGGTTGCGGTGACAAGATCGGGGTGGCTGGTGGCGGCTGCATAGACCAGGAAGCCCGCGGGGGAGGCGAGCTGGCAGGCATTGGTGCGGAAGTTGATGAGACGGGCTTCGAGGTGCGACCAGGCGACGGACTGTGTGTTGAGGGTTTCCTTTTCCGCCTCGAGGCGCTGGATGGGAGCGCGCGCGAGCTGATAGAGCTGGTCGAGGATGGAGTTGGTGTCGATGCCGGAGATGAGTCCGCCGACGGAGGCAGCACTGGACATTCGAGTCTCCTGCGATGCTATGTGTAGGTCGGCATGGGCAGTGGCCGCCCGGCGCGGCCTGCTGGCCGCGCCGGGCGGTTGCTCAGGCGCGTGTGTCGACGGCAGTGCCGACGGCCTGGCGGAGATAGACGATGAGCTTCAGAATCTTCTCGGGAGGGATCTGGCACACGACTTCGCGAGTGTCGGGACGGATGAGTGTGACGACGATCTGACGAGCCAGCTCCTCGAAGCGGAAGCTGGCCTGGAGGGGGGCCCTGGTGCCCCCCGCGGGCTGCCGGCCGGAGGCGGCCGGGCGAATCTCGCCTGCCGGGCGAGGATCGCCTACCGGGGGGGATGACCTCCGGCCGGCAGCGGGTGAGCGCGTGTGCGTCGGCGTGGGGGGGACCGACGCTCTGTCGCCGTGTGCCGGGGGCACCGGCGACAGGTAGGAAGGGAGGGGTTCCAGAGGGTTCACGATCGCTCACCTTTTCCGCTGGGGGAAGGGAGGGCCCGCCGTTGCGGAGGCTCTGGCGGGCCGCTCCCTAAGCCATCCGCCTACGCCGAAGCTTCGGCGGACGGAATGGGCCAGCCGGAGGAGCTACCGTAGCATCTGCAAGATAACCTGCGGAGCCTGGTTGGCCTGGGTGAGCATGCTGGCGCCCGCCTGCATCAGGATCTGGTACTTGGTGAAGAGGGTCACCTCGCTGGCCATGTCGGTGTCGCGGATGACGCTCTCGGAAGCGAGCACGTTCTCCCTGGCGACGGCGAGCGATGACAAAGCGCTCTCGAGCACGTTGCGCTGAGTGGAACCCAGGCTGCCACGAGTGGTGGAGATCTGGGTGATGGCTTTGTCTACCAACAGGATGGCGTCGTTGGCGCCGACGTTAGTGGTAACGTCAATCTCGGCGACGTTGGTGGCGCTGCCCTGGAGGCCCTCAGCTCCCACGCCCAGCAAGCTCGGGTCGGAGCTGGGAAGGGATGCAGAGACGATTTGACCTGCGTTGGCGCCGATCTGGAAGACGAGAGTGCCGGCAGTCACCTGAACGGTGAGAGTGTCAGCGGCGGCGCCGGCGGTGATCAGCATGCTTAAGCCCTTGCTGTCGTAGCCGGCGAGGCTGCTGGTCCAGACCTGGCCCGACCCTTCGACCTGAGCGGCGTACTCGTTGGTGTGGGCCTCGATGTTCACGCCCTGGGTGGCGGTGCCGCCGTCGAGGTTGAGGCCGGTGGCATCCGTGGCTACGGTGCTGCCGCCGTAGTCGACGTTGTGGGCGGAGCCGAAGTTTATCTGGGTCAGAGTCAGGACATCGGCAGCCTGAGTGGCGTTGACACCGTGCTGGGAGGTCTTGACGTTGACGGCGGCGGCGACCTCGGCGGCGGTGAGGTCGGCTGCGAGGTCAATGCTGATGCCATTGACCTTGAGGATGCCGGCAGCGAAGGTGGAGTTGACCGCGCCGGCGCCGACGAAGTTGGTCTTGGTGGCGGCGACGTCAATGGTGACTGTATAGGCGCCGGTCTTGGTGTCGGCGGTGCCGCCAACGAAGACCCCTGCGGCCGCGCCGGTGGTGCCTGTGATTTGGCCGACGACACCGGCGGAGCCGTCGAGCAGCTTCTTGGAACCGAACTGGGTCTGGACGGAGATGCGCTGGAGGGACTCGATGGCGGATTCCATCTGTGCCTGGTCGGCTTCGATGGCGGCGGTCTCGTTGGCGCCGGCGTTGGCGGCGTGGACGGCCAAGTCACGCATCTGACGCAGGATGTTGTGGACTTCCTGCATGGCGGCCTCAGTGGTGCGGATGAGGTTGATGGCCTGCGATGTGTTCATCATCGCCTGGCCGAGGCCGGAGGCCTGGGCGCGGAGTCCCTCGGAAATGACGAGACCGGCGGGATCGTCGGCGGCTACATTGATGCGGTAACCGGACGAGAGGCGCTCAATTGACTTGCTGAGGTAGGCGTCGTTGACGCCCAACCAGCGGTGAGCATTGAGCGCGGCGGTGTTGAGGTTGATGCGAAGTCCCATTCGACTGTTCCTCCTTGAGGGTCACCTGGTGGGGGGGCCAGGTTCGGCATCTTGCCTTGGACTGGGTCGCTTGTTGCCCGCGCGGAATGGAGAAGGTCGAGTGCCGAGCCGCGGGCTCGCTTGGCGTAGGAAGGTCGTGGTTACCTGCGGGCATGCCTCCTTTCGGGCCGGGGGGATGTTTGGCACTCGATGGTCTTGTGTGACCGGCGCGCGGGGGCGCCACTGCTGGTAGTATCGGCAGCGCCGGCGGTGGGCTTGAGCGCCTGGTGCGGGAGGAGGGCGGCCGGGTCGTGGGCGACGTGGGAGCGTGAGGAGGGCAGATCCCTCACTCCGCTCAGGATGACATGGGGAGCAGGACCAGCCGCAGGGGCGCCGGCGGTAGGGCCGCGGGCGGTAGGGCCGCGGGCGGTAGGGCCGCGGGCGGTAGGGCCGCGGGCGGTAGGGCCGCTGGCGGCAGGGGCGCTGGCGGCGCAAG
>JALGTG010000101.1 GCA_029821495.1 Candidatus Hebobacteria bacterium | reverse complement strand
CCCCGACCCGCAGGGCGATCCGGCCGAGTGATAACCACCGCCATGTCTTCGGGTCCGGCCGCCAGGCGGCGCAGGGCGGGCACCGCGAAATCGGCCGTACCCATTAGCGCCAACCGCAGCCCTCGCTCCCGCAAGCTATCCTCCCGGGCCTCGCGCCGCCGTGAGAACCTTCACTGCATCATCGAGAGTCGTGGGTTGGACTATGGGCTCCCCCTCCTCCGTAGTGCCCACAAGCCAGTGGAGCGTGGACTCATCTACGTGGTCCACGAACAGCTTGCCGTTCAGATGATCCATCTCATGGCAGATCGCCCGCGCCAACATGCCCTCGGCCGTGAGCTTGACGCGTTTCCCCGAAAGGTCCCGCGCCCGCACCACCACTCGGGTCGGCCGCTCGACATCTCCGTAGAGACGCGGCAGGCTGAGGCAACCCTCCTGCGCGGACTCGCCGCCTTTCGCGCTGACGATCTGGGGGTCGATGAGCGCGGTGAGCTCGCCTTCGAACTCGACCACCGCCACACGCCGGGGGATCCCCACCTGGTTGGCCGCCAGCCCCAGCCCTCGCGCCCCGTGCATCAGCTCAATCATACGCCCCACGAGCGCCTTCACGTCGTCGGTAATACGGCGGATCGGCGAGGCCTTCTCTCGCAGCGCGGGATGCCCGTAGTGTACGATGGTTAGCCGCTTCGTTCTGTCTATCATCTTCTCTCGGGCCCGAGTCTATCACATGAGGGAAACCGGGTCCACGTCCACGACGAGCCCGGACTTCTCCCTATCCCCCAGTTTGTCGAGCGCTTCTCGCGCCGTCGCCTGCACCTCTCCCGCGGGGCCCCGCAGCAGTACGTGCCACCGGTGGCGTCGGCGCAGCCTGGCGATGGGCGCCGGCGCCGGTCCGAGCACCTCTACCCCGCGCCCCGCCCCCGCCGCGGTGAGCGCCTCCGCCAGCATCTCGGCCCGGTGAGCCACCTCTCTCTCTTCGTCCCCGCTGACCACCAGGTTGACCAGCCGAGAGAACGGGGGGTAGTTGAGCTCCCGGCGCGCCGCTATCTCCTGGTGGTAGAATGCCTCGTAGTCCTGCTCTGCGGCCGCCTGAACGCTGTAGTCGTCCGGCCGGTAGGTCTGGACAATGACTTCTCCTTCCTTCGCCCCGCGGCCGGACCGCCCGGAGACCTGTGTCAGAAGCTGAAAGGTGCGCTCCGAAGCCCGAAAGTCCGGCAGGTTGAGTGAGGTGTCGGCCGAGATCACCCCAACCAGGGTCACCCCGGGGAAGTCGAAGCCCTTCGCCACCATCTGCGTCCCAATGAGGATGTTCGTCTCCGCGTCCCGGAAGCGACCGACGATGCGCAGGTGAGCGCCTCGCCGCGCCGTCGTGTCCCTATCCATCCTACCCGGGCGCGCCTGCGGAAACACCCGCGTCAGTTCTCTCTCCACGCGCTCCGTGCCAAAGCCCGAGAGGCGAATCTCCCGTCCGCCACACCGCGCGCAGACATCCGGGGCATTCTCCGCCAGGCCACAGTGGTGACAGCGGACCTGGCGGCTGTCGCGGTGGTACTTCAGCGCCACGCCGCAGTCCGGACACCGCAGCGATTGACCGCACACCGGACAGAGGAGGAAGGTCGCGAAGCCCCTGCGATTCAGGAAGAGTATCACCTGCTCCCCGTCCCGGAGGCGCTGTGCGATCGCCTGGCGGAGCGGGGTGGACAGAATCGGCGTTCGCTTTCCCGCCCCCCGCAGGTCGACCACTCGCACGCGGGGGAGCGGCCGCTCCTCCACGCGCGTGGGAAGCCGCAGCAGGTGGTGTCGGCCCCGCTGGGCGTCGTAGAATGATTCGAGCGCGGGGGTCGCGCTCGCCATCACCACCGGACACCCGCTGAGTTCGCCGCGTTTCAGCGCCACGTCTCGCGCGTGATACCTGGGCGCCTGCTCCTGCTTGTAGGAAGACTCGTGCTCCTCGTCAACTACGATCAGGCCGAGGGAGGGCGCGGGGGCAAAGACGGCGGAGCGCGCCCCGATAACGACCGCGGCCTCACCGGTGCGAATCCGCTGCCACTCATCCCATCGTTCCCCGAGAGAGAGCGCGCTGTGGAGAATCGCCACCCGGTCCCCGAAGCGCGCCCGATAGATGGACACCGCCTGCGCCGTGAGCGAGATCTCCGGCATCAGCACGATGCCCTGCCGGCCCTGCATCAGCACGCGCTCGAGCGCCCGCAGGAAGACCTCCGTCTTGCCGCTCGCCGTCACGCCGTAGAGGAGAAAGGAGTCCGCGCGCCCGGCATCGACGGCCCCGCCTATCGCCTCAACCGCCTCCTCCTGCTCGGGCGTGAGCGTCGGCGGCGCGGTCGCCTCCGGCCTTGCCGACCCCCACGGCATCCTGCGGACAGGAGTCCACCGCTCGCGCAGCAGGCCCGCCTTGACCGCGCCCTGCACCGCCGATACCGACACTCCTGCCCTCGACGCCAGCTCTGCGGGCCGGAGCGGGCCCTCCCCCGCCGCCGCTCGCAGGCAGGCGGCACGCGCCGGCGCTCGCCGCGCGGTGTGCTTGCAGTATCTCTCGATTTCCTCAGGGCCGACCGCGGGCTCGACCACCCGCACCTGCCGCGCGCGCGCCCGCGGGGGCAACAGCGTCGCGCGCTCCACCACAAGATTCCGGGACTTCAGCAGCCTGAGTCCGCGATAGAGGCCCGGCCCCCGCACAATCCTCCGCAGCGAGGGCAAGCCGACCTCGGACTCGGCCGTTTCCAAACAGCGAACCAAGGGCCCCGCGTCTGCATGCTTGCGAACGGACGGCGGGATCGGCTCGCCTGTGATGCGGAACCTGCGCCCGATCCGGTAGGTCATCCCCTCTGCGAGGAACGGCCTCAGCGCCTCCCCCAGCTCGCACAGATAGTGCTGCGCCATCCACCGCGCGAGCGCGAGGGCCTCTTCGGGAAGTGCGGGGGCGTCCTCCAGAACGGCCTCAACATCCTTGAGTTCCGTTCGGTCGGTTTCCTTCCGCAGCCCGGCCACCACGCCGACCACCGCGCGCTTGCCGAAGGGGACCAGCACCTGGGCGCCGATCCCCACAGACGCGAGCAGCGCCTCAGGCACTCGATATGTGAACAGTTGGCTAAGGGCGCGCCCCGGGTCCGGTAGCACGTCCACGTAGCGGCACATTGACACCCCGGCCGGTCCGGCGGCCAAACCCAAATGACTGCTGCTTGCGGCCTCTACTCCTCCGCCGCGCGGCGGAGCTTGTCGGCCATATCGGTCCGCTCCCAGAGCACCGGAAGGTCGGTGCGCCCGAAGTGGCCGTAGGCCGCCACCTGGCGGAACTGCGGCTCGCGGAGCTGTAGCTTGTCGATGATCGCCCTCGGGCGAAGATCGAACATCTCCATACAGATCTCGGCCAGGCGCTCATCCGGGACCTTGCCCGTCTCGAAGGTATCCACCCAGAAGCCCATCGGGTCGGCCCGCCCGATGGCATACGCCACCTGTGTCTCGACCCTCTCCGCGAGGCCGGCTGCGACGAGGTTCTTCGCGACATAGCGCATCATGTAGCTGGCCGACCGGTCGACCTTCGTGGCGTCCTTGCCGGAGAAGCACCCACCGCCGTGCCGCGCCATGCCCCCATAGGTGTCAACGATGATCTTCCGCCCCGTCAGGCCGGTGTCCGCCAGCGGCCCGCCTCGCTCGAAGCTCCCCGTCGGGTTCACCAGCACCTCAGTGGTGTTGTCCATCATGTCCGCGGGGCAGATCCTGTTCACCACGTGCTCGATCATGTCTTCCTTGAGCCGCTCGTGGTCCACGTTGGGCCGGTGGTGCGCGGCTACCACGATCTTGTCCAGATGGGCAGGGCGCCCGTTCTCGTAAGCCACCGTGACCTGCGTCTTGCCGTCCGGTCGCAGATACTCCACCTCGCCCAGCCGCCGGACCTCCGCCAGCCGCCGCGCCATCTTGTGTGCGAGCATGATCGGCATCGGCATCAGCTCGGGCGTCTCGTTGACCGCGTACCCGAACATCATCCCCTGGTCGCCCGCGCCCCCGACATCCACGCCCATGGCAATATCGGACGACTGCTCCTGGAGCGCGGTGAGCACCCCCGACATCTCCGAGTCGAACCCGTACTTGGCGCGCGTGTAGCCGATGTCTTCGATTGCCTGCCGCACCACAGCCGGTATGTCAACGTAACCCGCCGTCGTCACTTCCCCGGCCACGATGACCACGCCGGTGGTGATGAGGGTTTCGCAGGCCACTCGGCTGTTCGGGTCCTGCTCCAGCATCGCGTCCAGCACGGCATCGGAGATCTGGTCGGCCATCTTGTCCGGATGGCCCTCGGTCACGGACTCAGACGTGAAAAGATAGCGATCGCTCGACATGGACTCCTGACTCCACTTGGATTCTCGACGCTGCCGATGGCGGCTCAGCGCCGCCGACGGCGGCCTTCCCGCGCCCCGAGCCTCTCCACCACCGCATCGATTATCCGCTCCGCGAAGGCGGCCTTCTCCATCTCCGGCAGCTCGACCTCGGCGCCGTCAGCGAGCAGCAGGTATCCCGCGTTTCGGTCCGACTCGAAGCCGATCCCCGGCTGCGAGACATCGTTGGCCACCAGCAGATCCACTTTCTTCGCGGCCAACTTCTCCCTGGCATGAGGCAGGAGGTCCTCCGTCTCAGCCGCGAATCCGACCAGGAGCTGACCCGCCTTCTTACGGTCGCCGCACTCCGCCAGGATGTCCTTGGTCGGCACAAGCTCGACCGACAGCGGCTCGTCGCCGCGCTTCAGCTTCTTCTTTCCGGCGCCCGCCACCGAGTAGTCTGCGACGGCCGCGGCGGCTATGAGAACGCGGCAGCGGGGGAAGCGCCGCATGACCTCTCTGCGCATCTCCGCCGCGGTCTCAACCGCCTTCATCCGGCATCCCGCCGGCACCGGAATCGACACCGGTCCGGAAACGACAGTGACCTCGGCGCCGCGCCGCGCCGCCGCCTCGGCCAGCGCATATCCCATCTTCCCACTGGAGCGATTGGAGAGGAAACGCACCGGATCCAGCGGCTCCCGGGTCGGCCCCGCCGTCACCAGCACTCTAACGCCCTCCAGGTCCCCTGGGGCCACGGCCTCCACGACCGCGGCCGCGATCACCTGGGGATCGGCCAGACGCCCGTGGCCCACCGCGCCGGAGGCCAGCCGCCCCGTCTCCGGCTCGATAATCCGGACGCCCCGCGCCCGCAGCCGCTCCAGGTGCTCCTGCGTGGCCGGATGAGAGAGCATCTTGTCGTTCATCGCGGGAGCGACGATGACCGGCGCGCGCGTCGCCAGCGCCACCGTGCAGATGAACTCATCGGCCAGCCCGAGCGACAGCTTCGCGATCGCATCTGCGCTGGCCGGGGCGACCACCACGGCGGCCGCCCGCTCGGCAAGCGAAACGTGCTTCACCTGCCACTCGCTGGGCTCCTCGAACATGTCCACCGTGACCGGATTGCCAGTGAGCGTCCGCAGCGTCAAGGGCGTGATGAATTCCGCGCCCGCCCGCGTGAGCGTCGCGTGGACGTCGGCCCCGAGGTCCATCAGGCGCCGCGCCAGCTCCGCACCCTTGTAGGCCGCGATGCTCCCGGTGACGCCCAGCACTATTGTCTTGTCGTCCAGTCGCTCAGTCACTATTCTCCGCCGGCAGCCAGTCTAGATCGGCTCTTCCCACCCGCGCCCGCTCGGCACTCAGGATTGCCAGGAGCTGCCGCGCCGCCTTCGCCACCCGGTCGTTGACGATGACGTAGTGGTAGTTGCGAACGTATTCGAACTCCTGTGTTGCCACCTCGATGCGCCGCTGCTGGATCTCCGCCGCCTCGCTCCTGCGCAACTTCAGGCGCTGCCTCAGCGCGCGCCAGGAGGGCGGCAGCATGTAAACGAGCACCGCCTCCGGGCGGTGCTCGCGCACCTGCATCGCCCCCTGGACTTCGATCTCCAACACTATATCGTACCCCGCCTCTAGCTGCCGGTCAACCCACTCTCGCGGCGTCCCGTACTGGTGGCCGAGGTAGCTCGCCCACTCCAGCAGCTCTCCCGACGCCGCCATCCGCTTGAACTCATCCGGCGACCGGAAGAAGTAGTCCCGGCCCTCTCGCTCCCCGGCCCGCCGCGGCCGCGTCGTCACCGAGACCGATCTGCGCAGCCGTCTCGCGGCTGCGCTCCGCCCCGACATGGCGTGCTCTACGACCGTGCCCTTGCCGACTCCCGACGGGCCCGACACCACCACGAGCAGGCCTGAAGATGCGGCCGCGCCGGCGGGGCGTCTCAAAGGGATACCCACTTGATTCGGTTGTCGATGCCGCGGATGCCACGGATCTCATGGATGGTGCCGAGTATGATCTCCATCTCCTTCTTCTTGTCGAAGATCTTCCGCGAGCGCGTCTCCTTCAGTTCCCCTCCGAGGTACGCCACGCCATGGATGACTTTCACCTCCAGCCGGGTCGTGTCGACCTCTCGCCTGATGAACTCGCTCCGCACTCTGCGCGTCAGGATTGCGTCGCCCGTTCTCGTTCTCATCGCTCACTCTCCTCGGGTGCTCGTCCGGATGGCGGCTCCGTTTCGTCCTCAGTCTCCGACACTGTGATCGGCAAGTCACACTCCCCGTGGGACTCCTTCTCGCCGGAACGTAGCCTCACGACCAGATGTGCTATCCCGACCCGCTTGGGGACCAGCTCCAGCGCCACTCGGCGGCGCTCCCATGGGTTGATCTCCGGATAGGATAGCACTCGCCAGTCCCCCTGGTCATACGCGTCGAGCGGCTTCGGCCTCACCGCGCGCATGTAGAGGGCGTCCAGCGAGTCCTTCCTTATCCCAAGGCCGATGTCCTCGACCACCGCGCCCGACCTATTGTAGATCAGAACCTCCACCGTGTACGGCTCGCCAACCACGGACGCGCGGTAGTCGGCCTCCACCGCGAGCTCCAGCTTCGGCTTCGGCCCGACGGGCGCCGGGTGGGAGAAGAGCCCCAACAGCCCATAGCCCAGGGCGAAGACGGCCGCCGCCATCGCCGCTCCCACCAGCACTGCGATCCACCTGCGCCGGATCTGGAGATCCTTCCTCGACGTATGGTGGGCGCAGGGCGGCGTGGCATCCGCGCTCACCTCGAAGACGCCCGCCATCAGAGGGTGAGTGCAGACCGCCGATTCCTCGTCGAAGAACCGGCAATAGCCGCACCTCGCCAGGTTCTCCTGGCAGCCGAGACAGAACGGATAGCCCGGCGCGCGCGTGCTGTTTATCGCCCCACAGCGTGGACATCTTACCTGGGGCAAACTAGATGCCTCCTTGCCCTGCGCGGATTATAGTCAGCGCGTTCGGACAGTGTCAAGCCGGTGCCTGGACGCCTTTGTCCCCCTCCTCGTGACTGTCGCTCACTACCTTAGACTCCCCGCGCCGCGGAAATCGTCCCTCTCGACCGTCCACCTGTCACCTTGACACCCCCTCCACGCCTCGCTATACTGCCCGCCGGCTCGGACCCCACCCGTGCTTCACTTCGACATCGAACATACCGATCCCACCGGCGCCAGAGCAGGCCGCATCACTGTCCGCGGCCGCGCCTTCGACACTCCGGCTTTTCTTGCCGTGGCTACACAGGCCAGCGTCAAGGCGCTCACCCAGCAGGAGCTGGCCGACCTTGGCACACAGGTGGTGCTGGCCAACGCCTACCACCTCTATCTCCGGCCGGGCGTGGAGCTGATCCGCAGAGCAGGCGGCATCGGCCCCTTCATGCAGTGGCCGCGCGCCACCCTCACCGACAGCGGCGGCTACCAGATCTTCAGCCTCGCCCCGCTCATCGAGATCACCGAGGAGGGGGTGTGCTTCCGCTCGCATATAGACGGCTCCGAGCACCTTCTCACCCCCGAGTCGGCCATCGAGATCCAGCACGCCCTGGGCGCGGACATCATCATGGCTTTCGACCAGCCGGTCGGGCACCCGTCTCAGCGCGAGCAGACGGCGGAGGCGACCGCTCGGTCGGACCGCTGGGCGGTGCGCTGCCTCGAGGCCCACCAGGGCGCGGCGTCCAAGCAGGCGCTGTTCGGCATCGTGCAAGGCGGCTTCGACCGCGAGCTGCGCACCGAGAGCGCCGGCCGCATCACCGAGCTTTCCTTCGATGGCTATGCCGTCGGGGGCCTCTCGGTCGGCGAGCCCAAGGAACTCACCTTCGAGCTTCTCGCCCACACCGCTCCCCTTCTGCCGGCGCAGCGTCCCCGCTACCTGATGGGCGTCGGCAAGCCCAGCGACATAGTCCGCGCGGTGCTCTCCGGCGTCGATATGTTCGACTGCGTCCTCCCCACCCGCCTGGGCAGGAATGGTACGGCCTACACGAAAGCGGGAAAGATAAACCTGAAGAACGCGCGGTATCAGGATGACCTCGGGCCGCTCGATCCGGACTGTGACTGTCAGGTCTGCGCTACACACTCCCGCGCCTACCTGAGGCACCTCTACAAATCGGGAGAGATACTCGCCGCGCGGTCCCTGAGCTACCATAATGTTCACCTGTACCTTCGCCTCATGGAACATATCCGAGAGGCGATCCGCGCCGACCGATACAGGGGATTCGCCACTGCGTGGCTGGAGCGAACGAATGGAAATAGCTAGCAGCGTCACCCTGGACGATCTCAAGCGCAGAGCAGATGTGAAGGCCTACGTGGCTCGCGCCGATGCCAATATGGACGCTATCGGCTACACGGAGCACGGCTTCCGCCACGCCGACATCGTCGCCGAGCGGGCGCGCGATATCCTACATGCCCTGGGCAGGGACGCCCGGGAGGCCGAGCTGGCGGCCATCGCCGGCTACCTCCATGACATCGGCAATGTCGCGACCCGCGAAGAGCACGGCCAGATCGCCGTCATGCTCGCCTACTCGATCCTGAAGGAGATGGGGATGCCGCCCGAGGAGCTGGCCGATGTCATGGCGGCAGTGGGGAACCACGAGGAGCAGTACGGCGACCCCTTCGGCCCTGTGGCGGCCGCTCTTATCATCGCCGACAAATCCGACGTCGCCCGCTCCCGCGTCCGCGACATCCACCCCTCC
>JALGTG010000100.1 GCA_029821495.1 Candidatus Hebobacteria bacterium | reverse complement strand
TGTCGGCATGACCCACTCCTCCGCCGACCCCCTCCTCAGCCCCCAGCAAGCCCTCTCCCGCCTCCGCCAAGCCGCCGGCTCTCGCTTCGACCCCAATCTAGTTGAGTTGGTGGCACTACTGATGCCTGCTTCAGGAGGAAACGCTGGTCGAGCCGGGCTCACCGGCCCGACTTCGGCGTGGTCGCGGTGACGGCGGTCATCCGCGTGCCGGTGGCTATCTTGCCAGCTACCGCTTTGCCTCGGCGTCGGACGCAGGGATGTCGAGGAGCACGCGGTTGCCAAGGCGCCAACTCCGGCGGGCCGGCAACTCCTGCCAGAGGTGTTGGTCTTCCGTAGGCGCTATCAGGGCAGTGGGCCCCGCCTCGATGGAAGCCAGAACCTGATCCCATTGGCCCCGTCCGTACGAAGACACGCTCCGGCGCAGGACGAAGGCGACCGCTTCTGGCCGCGTGTTGTAGAGAACGACCCGACTCTGCGGGATATTGCCCAGCGCTGACTCAGCTAGTCGGTACTCCCTGCCTCCCTCCAGATACGGCGAGACGACCGGGAGTATGCCGACCACGACGGCGCAGACCGCAGCGACTTGGCCGCCGACCATGACAGCCAAACCGGCTCTGGGGTGGCCTGCCATCGCTTGCACCGCGCCCAGCAGGATGATGGCGTAGCCGATGATCCATGCCGCCACGGGTAGCACGAGCAACTGCGCCGCGTGAGCCGCCGCGACGCGCTCGCCGAAACGGGCGCCGGCGGCGGGCAGGACAGAGGTGAGCCCAGCTAGGACGAGAGCGCCCACGATGACAGCAATCCAAGGGGCGCGCCGGGGCCCGGCCAGCCGGCGGTCGATCTCCGCACCGACGAGAAGCGCCATCGCGGGGAAGAGTGGGGTCACGTATCCGGGAAGTTTCGTCTGGATGAGTGAGAACGGGATCAGCACAACCGCGAACCAGACAATGAGGAGGCTTCGCCAGAATGCGTTCCTCTCACCGCCGTCCCGCGTGCGGGACAGGAGAGCGGACGGAAGGAACACAGCCCACGGGAAGAACGAGACAGCGATCAGCGCGATGTAGTAGAAGAACGGGCCGCCGTGTCCCTGCATGGGTTGTACCACCCGGGTCAGGTGCTCACGCCCGAACATAGTCGACACGAACGGTTCGCCGTGAAGTGCTGCCATGCTCTGAAACCAGGGCAAGGCGACCACGCCGACGGCCGCTGGGGCGACAAGGACTGAGATTGCGCCGAAGAACGCTCGCACCGCATTCCCGCGCACGGGAGCACTCCGGCAGGCGAGGCGCATACGGTCGATCAACAGGTAGATGGAATGGATAGCTGCAATGCCAACTGGCAGGAGGCCGGCCATTCCCTTGAGCAATATGGCTAGGCCCACGCAGAGGCCGAATGCCGCACCCAGCGGGAGCAACGCGACGACACGAGCTTCTCTACGCCATCGCGCGTAGATGAGCACGGCGAGCGTGGTCAAGCAGGTCAGGGGGACGTCCATGATGCCCATGCGGCCGATGACGGCCAACTGAAGAGAGGTAGTCAGCACGACCCCCGCCAGCAGACCGGCCCGCCTCCCCCAGACGCGCGCTCCGATGGCCGCCGTCAGCGCCACTGTCAGCAGCGCGCTCAGTGCGGCCGGTAGCCGCGCGGCGAAGGGGGATACGCCGAGTGCCCGGTAGCTGGCGCCCGCCAGCCAGTAGTACAGCGGCGGCTTCTCAAAGAAGGGTCCGTCGTTTACTCGCGGTGTGACCCAGTCGCCGGAAGCGAACATCTCCCGCGCGGCTTCCGCGTAGAGGGACTCGTCGCGGCCGAGCAGCGGCAAGCATCCAAGGCCGGCGAGAAAGAGCGCGGCGGAGCCAACGAAGAGGAGTAGGAATGGCGTTGCGCGGCGCATTCTGCTGAGGACCTGTGGGATCACACCTGCACGTCGGTCTTCCCCGACTGAGGCTTCCGGTCCGCAATGTGTGTGATCGATTGTGCGACCGCGATGCCCAGCATGGCCCCGGCGACGACGTCGGAGGGATGGTGGCTGCCGACGACGACGCGCGCGGCGCCAACGACAGCAGCGACGATCAGCAGCGGCACTCGCCAGGGGGGATACCACCACCCCAACATGACTGCCACGGCGAAGGTGGTGGTGGTCTCGCCGGAGGGGAAGGACTGGAACTTGCTGTTGTGCAAGTAGTCATTCCACCCAGTGGGCGCGACATCGGTGAAGGGCCGAGCGCGGTGTACGATGACCTTCAGCACGGTGGCGAGGGCGCCAGACGCCAGGAATGAGATGAGTGCCCGGCTGCCGGCTCGCAGTGAGCGGCGCCGCAGCAGGGCACCCACCACGATCAGAGCCAGCACCGCGGCAATCTGGACGTAGCCGGTGCCGAGCCAGCGTACGGTATGCTGGAGGAACTCGGCCAGCGCCGAGCTGCGAAGGGCTGCGACTGCGTCCATGATGAAGGGATCTGTCAGGAACGCGACTGCGAGGGTGACGGCGAGGGCGAGCCACAGGAGAACAGAACGCGTGAGGAAGGCCGCGCGTTCTCGACGGCGCGGTTGGATCGACGATTGGCTCGCGAGTTTGTGGGCCATGAGTCAGCGCCCGGCATTATAGCGAGCCGGGCGCGAACCTACAAGAGGGCGTGGGACAGAGGCCGCGTCAGTCTGCCTCTTGGGCTTCCTGGCACAGCGCGCGATGAGTCTCCTTGAGCTGCTCGATGATGGGTATCTTCTGCGGGCACTTGGGCTCACACTCGCCGCATTCGATGCAGGCCTCCGCGTTGAGGTTGTTGGGCTTGTCGGGCCCGAACGACTGGTAGCGGTGGCGGGCCACCGCGGTGAGCCCCCAGACGCGGTGAAGGTTCATGAGCCGGAAGTTGTCCGGGATGTTGACGCCGTTGGGGCACGGCATGCAGTAGCCACAGCCAGTGCAGTAGAGATCGGCGAGGCGGCGATTCTCCTGTAGCGCCTGCACGACGGCGTGACGCTCCTCATGGGTGAGGGCGGTGTCGCGGCTGGCGGCGGCCACGTTCTCCTCTACCATCTCGGATGTGTTCATGCCTGACAGGGCGATGGAAACGTTCGGATTGGCGAGGACGAAGCGCAGCGCGAGCTCTGGCGTAGTCGAGGTCCCTCCAGGCAAGAGCCCCTGGAGCTGCTCCGAAGGAAACCCGAGCCGACCGCCGCCCACGGGTCCCATGACGACGACGCCGAGGCCGTTGTCGTGGGCGTACGCCATGCTGTCCTCGTTTGCGCGGTCCAGGAGGTTATACTGGCAGGTGACGACCTCGAGGTCAGGGGCCGCCTTGATTATGTCGATCATGCGCTTGGGATCGTCGTGGAAGGAGAAGGCGAGGTGCCTGACGAGGCCTTCCTCTTTAGCCTTACGGGCGCCGTCTATGGCAGCGCCCGTGGCGAGAACTTTCTGCGCGATCTCCCAGTCGAGCCCGTGCATGTGGTAGACGTCTATAGCATCTACTGCAAGCCGCGAAAGCGACTGCTCAATCACCTGCCGGCAGTCGTCAGCGGTCGCGCTCCGCCCCCACGGGGGGTACTTGGTCGACACCACCATGCCCTCCCGCCGCCCCTTGAGTGCCTTGCCGAGGACCGCCTCGCTCTGGGATTCGCAGTACCCCACGGCGGAATCGAAGTAGTTGACGCCGAGATCCATCGCTCGGTGGAGGGCCTCGATCGCGATGCCCTCGTCGACTTTCCCCTCGACCATCTTGAACCTCATCGTGCCGAACCCGAGGGCCGAAACTCTCAGCCCTGTTCTGCCCAGAACGCGATACTGCATGAATGCCTCCGTGAGTCGTGGAACTGCGAGACCTAGTCGGAGTACGCTGCAAGGGCACGGCTTCCTTCCAGGGAACGGCGCCGGGTGTGGTTAGGCGGAACAACCCGAGGTTGTCCCTAAGGTGCAGGGACGTGCCGAAGGTAATTCTCTCCCGGACGCGGGAGAGGACCGCGCCTGCAGTGCCGCCAGATCGATGCCCGTGGACCTGAAGGCTACTTGACTTCGGCCGTACCTCCGGCATCCTCGAGCTTGCTCTTGGCGGCCTCGGCGTCGTCTTTGGAGACGGCCTCCACGACGGGCTTGGGCACGCCCTCGACGAGTTCCTTGGCCTCCTTGAGTCCAAGGCTCGTAAGCTCGCGCACGGCCTTGATGACCTGGATCTTCTTCTCGCCGAAGCTGGTGAGCACGACGTCGAACTGAGTCTTCTCCTCCTCGGCGGCCTCGCCGCCGGGGGCCGCGGCAGCGGCGGGCGCGGCCATCGCCATGGGACTGACGTCAAACTCATCCTGGATCATCTTGACGAGTTCATTGAGTTCCCGGACGCTCTTCTCCTTGATCGCCTCGAGGATTTCCTCATTGGTCAGAGTTGCCATTGCATTCCTCCAGAATTGTGTGTGCTGCTGGTTGCGACTGCCTTGAGCTCATGCCGGAGCTTCAGCTTCGCCTCCCCGCTTCTCAGCCGCGGCTGCCAGGGTGAGCGCCAGGTCGCGGGGCACGGCCTGGAGCAGTCCAACGAACTGAGTCAGGGGGGCCGATAGAGATGCCAGCAGCCAGGCTAGCAGCTCGTTGTACGGCGGGAGGGAGGCGAGCTCGACGAGTTGGTGGGCGTCGAGCAGCTCAGCGTCAACCCAGCCGCCTCTGAACGCCAGCTCCTCGTGGGTTCGGGCGAACTCCTGCATCGTCTTGAGGACGTTCAGAGGGTCGCCGGATACAGAGACGACGGCTATCGGGCCCTCCATGTACTCGCCCAGCTTCCCTTGCTCGCCCTCACCCAAGGCGCGCTGAAAGAGAGACTTCTTCACGACGCGGAGCTGCCCGCCAGCGCCCCTGATAGCGCGGCGAAGCTGGACCATTTCCTTGACGGGGAGACCGCGATAGCCGGAGAGAATGATGTGGGGATCTTCTCGCAGCAGCTCTTCGAACTGCGCGACGAGTTCCTTCTTCTCGGCCTTTAGCACAAGTCGCCTCCTCTCTATACAAACAAGCTTCCCCCGCCGAAGCGGGGGAAGCGTTCCGGAACGGCGCGCGGCCGTTGGGTTTCTTCTCCCTGCCTCGGCAGGCGTCCGCAATGGGCGGACCTTAGGCTTCTGCACCTGCTGTCTGTGGCAAGCCTGGTATGTTCTTGGGTTGTCTAGGACGTCTCCGCCAGTGCCTGCGCCGCGGCGGGATCAACGAAGACGGATGGCCCCATGGTCGAACTGATGGCAATGCGGCGTATGTACTGGCCCTTGGCCGCGGCCGGGCGCGCCCTGATCACTGCTGCCATGAGGACCGCGAAGTTCTCCTTGAGCTGGTCCACCTCGAAAGAGCCGCGCCCGATCGGGGCCTGAACCACACCGGCTCTGTCCATTCGGAACTGTACTCGCCCGCCCTTGACGTCGCGAACGATTGCGGCAATATCCTCCCCCACGGTACCGGCCTTGGGGTTTGGCATGCGGGGGCCAAGGCGCTTGCCGAGCTTGCCCACAATGCGCATCATATCCCGGGCGGCGACGAGGACGTCGAAATCCTTCCAGCCACCCTCGATCTTGGCGACGAGATCCTCCGCTCCGACAGTGTCGGCGCCCGCGGACTCCGCCTGCTGAGCGGCCTCGCCCTTGGCGAAGGCGGCTACGCGTGGGGACTTGCCGCTGCCGTGGGGAAGGCGGATGACCCCACGGACTGTCTGGCCGCCGGAGCGCGGGTCAATGCCCAAACGGATGGCGACTTCCACCGTCTCGTCGAACTTCGCCGTGGCTGTCTCTTTGACGAGACGTAGCGCATCCTCCGGGGGATAGAACTCGCTGCGCTCGAGAGTGGCGGCCGCAGCCGCATATCGCTTGCCGTGCTGTGCCATTCTGCTATCCTTCCACCACCTCGATGCCCATGCTCCGGGCGGTCCCCTCGACAACCTTCATGGCCGCCTCGACGTCGTTGGCGTTTAGGTCCCGCATCTTCGTCTCGGCGATCTCGCGGACCTGCTGGCGGGTGACCTGGCCGACTGTCTCCCGTCCCGCCTCGCCCGCGCCCTTCTCCAGGTCTGCGGCCTTGCGCAGCAGTTGGGAGGCAGGGGGGGTCTTGAGGTCGAAGGCGAACGACCGATCCTCGTAGATCGTCACTTCGACCGGGACAATGGACCCAACCTGAGAGGCGGTGGCCGCGTTATAGGCCTTGATCAGCTCCATCAGGTTGATGCCGTGAGGGGCCAGGGAAGGTCCCACAGGTGGCCCGGTCGTAGCCTTGCCGGCTTCGATTTGAAGCTTGACGACTGCCCGCACCTTCTTTGCCATTGCCTCTTGCTCTCTCGCTCAGTCCAGCTTCTCGATGTCTGCGAAGTCGACTTCCACCGGGGTCTCCCGTCCGAAGATGGAGACGAGGACCCGGAGTTTCTCGCGCTTGAGGTCCACCTCTACTACCTTGCCGTGGATGCCATCGAATGGCTCCGAGGTGATCCGCACAGTCTCGCCTTCCTGCCACGCGGCCCGCATAGGCGGGGCCTCTTCGCTCACGGTCGTAAGCAAGCGGTCCACCTCATCGGGCCGCAGGGCGACGGGCTGCCGGTCGGGTCCCACGAATCCAGTGACGCCGGTCGTATCTCTCACCAGATGCCGCGTCTGGTCGTCGAGTTCCATCTCGACGATGACGTAGCCCGGGAATATCTTATGTTTGCTGACCTGGCGGCGGCCGCGCCGCGTGCCTCGCAGTTCTTCCTCGGTTGGGACGAGGATGCGCCCGACGTGATCCTGGAGCCCCGCCGCAGCCGAACGCCGTTCAATGCTGGCCTTTACTTTGTCCTCGTGGCCCGTGAAGGTGTGGACCACGTACCATTGCTTAGCCATGTTTCTCCCGGGAGCTGGCTGGCCGCCTAGAACAGGCGCTTGAACAGCGCCTGGAGTACGTTGTCCCACGCGAAGACGAACACGCCGACGACTACGACGACCGCGACTACTAGCCCGGTCATCTTGGAGACGTCCTCTTGGGTGGGCCAGTTCACCTTTTGAAGCTCGAGCCAGGCGTCTCGAAGGAATCCCTTGAAGGCGGTCCATCGGCCGCCCTTGCCAGCGCCTGCCCTTTGCTCCTGTGCGGCTGCTCTCACAGCATCGACCTTCGCTTTCCAGATATCGAGTGGGCTTGGCCCCCGGGGCCAGGCCGCAACTATCAACGACAGTGGCAGGCCCGGCCGGATTCGAACCGACACCCTCCGGTTTTGGAGACCGGCGCTCTACCAGTTAGAGCTACGGGCCTGCACGCCCTAGCGTCCAGCCCGTGCAGTGAGCACGGTTTCGCGGTGCTCGGTGTGCTTACGACAGGCCGGGCAGTACTTGCGCAACGTCATCCGGTCTGGATCGTTGCGCCTATTCTTGTAGCTCGTGTAGTTCCGGTTGCGGCACTCGGTGCACGCCCACCAGAATCCACGATCATGCATCCGGCCCTGCCGTGCCACGGGCGGCACTCCCTTCTAGCCCTTTAGGGCCAAGACTAAAGAAAGCCGGCGGCTTCAGATGCTTCCCGCTCGGCTCAAGCGCGCCCTCCAATGCTCGCTTACTCTAGCACATCGCTCTCAGCGCGTCAAGCGCGCGAGGGCGGTGCCGGCGGCCTGCCTGCTGGACACCGAGGACACCGGGGGCACTGGGCCCGCGCCGTCTGCGCGCGATGATCTCGCCAGACCGGCCGCGGGGACTGGTAAGAAGCGCTGCCCCTCAATCGGCCAGCCAGCGCTCGATGCTATTCCTCAACTCGGCGACGGAGAACGGCTTATTCACGTGCTGGATCGCCCCTGCGGTGAAGCAGGCATCGAGTATCGATCGCTGGGCCTGGCCGCTGACGATGACCACCTTGGTCCGCGAGTCCTTGCACAGCTCCTGGCACACCAATACGCCACTGGCAGTGGAGCCAGGAAGGACTATGTCCAGCAGCACGAGATCGGGTCGGACGCGCCGCGCCAGCTCAATGGCCGTATCTCCATCTGCGGCTTCCTCTACCTGGCATGGCATCGACAGCCCCTCAACTGTGGCCCTAAGCAGCGCCCGCGTGGCCGCCTCATCGTCAACGACGAGCACCTTCTTGGCGCTCTGTTCCTCTGCCATCCTCAACCTCCCAGCGCGATCCACATGTGAGTGGCCGACTCGGCACTCCACCTGCAGGCGAGGGAGCCGTGCGGCCCCTAGTATAGCTACCACTTCTGCAGCGGCTACGCGACGAGCGCTGCCGGTCGCAGTGCGTGGCACGCCCGCGAGTCCAGTTGACGGAGCGCTGCCGCAATACGTCGCAGCACAGACGAGGACGATCCCCAAGAGGAGGCCACCAATCGTCGCGCCGCATCCAATGCCGGCAGGTCGGTGGTATACGTCGGACAGAGGCGTGACGGGCCGGTAAGGCTCGCCTTCACCGCCCCGCTTACGGAACCACGCGGAGAGGGTGTCCACTCGGTCATCCTGTGGGAGATAGCGATCGAGAAACGACAGCAACTCACCGGCCGCGCGAAGCGCGTGTTCGCGTTCGGCGCCACCGCCGTCGGCGGCCTCGAGCAGACGCTCGACCGAAGGGATCGCCTGCTTCACGAGAGCCTGGCTGCGATTCCGCTCGATCGCGCGCAGTCCGGCGGCGAACCGGTCGTCGCCTCTGTCTGGGCACAGCCAGTGCGCATCCTTCAGCTTCTGCTCGGCGACATCGAGGGAGCGCAGCTTCTCGACGATGTCTGGGGCGCGGGCGGCGCGGCGCAGCTCGGCCACCGCGATCTGCATAGTCTTGCGGTACATCCGCGCTTCGGCCCAGCGTCGCAGCACGACGACCTCCCTCGGCCCTGTCGCGTCAGTGTCAGCCAGCCCCAGTGGGATGCTCGCAGAGAGCCAAGCGCGCAAGGCCGCGGCCGTGCCCGGGTCCTGCCCCGACGACCACGAGTTCGGACTTTGCCCCTACTCCAATATCTTGGCGACGACGCCGGCACCGACGGTTTTGCCGCCCTCCCGGATGGCGAAGCGCAGTCCTTCTTCCATCGCCACCGGCTGGATCAGCTCCACCGTCATCGTCACGTTGTC
>JALGTG010000099.1 GCA_029821495.1 Candidatus Hebobacteria bacterium | reverse complement strand
AGATGGGCCGGGTGCGGGCGTCGCGCCGTTCCTGGACGAGGACCCTGAGTGCGGCCAGCATGGGGGCGGCGAGGAAGACTCCCAGCAGGCCTCCCATCTCAGCGCCGATGAGGAGGGCGACGAGGATGAGGGCTGGATGGAGGTCGAGCTGGCGGCCCAGGATGGCGGGCATGAGGAGCTTGCTCTCGAGGATGTGCATAAGGGCGAAGGGTACGAGCAGCCAGAGGGCGTAGGTGAACGACTCGGTCACGCCGACGACGATGAGGATGGGGATGGCGCCGACGACGGGGCCGATGATGGGAACGGCGCGGGTGAGGCCTGCGATGAGACCGAGGAGGAGGTGGAACTTGATGCCGAGGGCCCACAGGCCGAGGCTCACCACCACGAAGGCGATGAGACAGAGGATGACCTGTCCCTTGATGTAGCGCTGGAGGACGTCGTCGGCTTGATCGAGGCCATGCTCGGTGCGATGCAGGAAGCGACGAGGGACGAAGAAGAGGACTTGGCGACGGATGCCGGGGCCGTCGGCGAGGAAGTAGAAGACGAGGATGGGCAGGAGGAAGAGCTCGACGATGAAGCCAACGCTCTGGAAGGTCATCTCGACGCCCTTGGTGGCGGTGGCCGTGAGCATATCGGCCGCTTGGCCCATCCAGGAGTCAGCAGCCGGGCGGAGTGTGGGGGGGAGGCGGTCGCGGTAGATCTCGATGCCCTGGGTGTAGACTCGAACGAGGGTGTCTCGGTAGCGGGGCCAGTTGACTTGTAGGTCGTTGACTTGGCGGCCGAGGGAGGGAGCGCTGAGGACCCAAATCGCCCACAGGATGAGAGCGAGAAGAATGAAGACAATTCCGGTGGCGACGCCGCCGGAGAGACGGAGGGAGCGTTTTCCGATCCGAAGGCGGGGTCGTGTGAGGGCCCGCACGAGGGGCCGCAACACGTAGGCACACACAAGAGCGACGAGCACGATCACGGTCACATGTCGAACTCGCCATACGAGCAGGCCAGCCGCGACGAGAATGAGAACGGCCAGAACACTGCGCAGCCATGGCTGTCTTGTTCGGTCCATGGTTCCTCACTCCCGGCAAACACAACGGGAACGCACTTGTACTTCATTACCATCAGACGCACTGCGGGTCGAATGAAGAGGGTGGCTTTGGGGGAGGCAAGGCGTGGGGCAGGGCGCTGCTCTGCTGAGGGGAGAACTAGCGAGCGCGGGAGATCCAGATGGCGATCCCGCTGCACACCGCGGTAACGGCGTAGGTAAGCAGGACGACGCGAGATCCCGGTATGCCGAGGGCCACGAGGCGGTGGTGGAGGTGGTCGCGGTCGGGTGCGAAGGCGGCGCGGCCGCGCAGGAGGCGTCGGAGGGGTGAGAGGAGTGTGTCGAGCAGGGGCACGGCGAGCACCAGCAGCGGGACGAAGATGGCGATGGCGGCGGCCATCTTGAAGGCGCCCTGGATGGTGACGGCGGCGATGACGTAGCCGAGGAAATAGGCGCCAGTGTCTCCCATGAAGATGGCCGCCGGATGCCAGTTCCATGGCAGGAAGCCCACTGCCGCGCCGGCGAGGGCGGCGCACAGGATGGCGACGCCGAGCTGTCCCCAGAGGAGCGCTATGAAGGCGAGGGCCACGCAGGAGATGGCCGCGACGCCTGCGGCGAGGCCGTCGAGGCCGTCGATGAGGTTGATGGCGTTGGTGACGCCGACGACCCAGGCGACGGTTACGAGGCCGGACAGCCACGGGGCAAGCGTGACGGCCTGGTGTCGAGCGAAGGGATGCGAGATCATCTCGATGGTGACCCCGGCCAGCAGAAGAGGGGTCACAGATACGATCTGAAGGGCGAGCTTCAGCTTGGCGGGGAGCTCCTTGCGGTCGTCCACGAGGCCGACGAGGGCGACCAGCAGCGCTCCGATGAGGATGCCGAGGAAGGAACGAAGGGGCATCTGGTGGGCAGCGCCGGCGGCCAGGGCTGCGACGAGGAAGCCCACTATGATCGCGAGGCCTCCCCAGGAGGGAAGGGAGCGCTGGTGGGCTTTCCTTTCGCTGGGCTGGTCGACGGCACCGGCGCGCAGCGCCAGTCGCCGGACCAACGGGGTTGCCGCGCAGGTGGCGGCAAGCGCGATCAGGTAGGCGATCACAATGGCGCCCTTGCCGGAGAAGATCATAGGCAATTCTCGCTCACCCGCGAGGGGCGGTGAGAGACGGGATGGGCAGCGGCGCGGCGGTGGACACTGGCGCGCAAGGGGCGGCGGAAGGCCGCTCTCAGCATGAGGAGGAGCTTGTCGTCCACAGGGGGCAGGGGCCTCACCCGTCAGTCGCTCTGGGGCGCCTCTAGTTGCGCGATCTTGGCGAGACGGCGGCAGTGACGCTCGTCGCCGCTGAAGGAGGCGTCGAGCCAGGCCGCGAGTATGTCTTCGGCAAAGGCCGGGGCAATCACGTTGGCGCCGAGGCAGAGAACGTTGGCGTCATTGTGCAGCCGACTCATACGCGCCGAGAAGGTCTCGCTGATGAGCGCGGCGCGGATGCCGCGAAGCTTGTTGGCGGCGATACAGCTTCCGACGCCTGTGGCGCAGACGACGACTGCTAGGTCGGCCTCACCGTCCTGGATGGCTCGGCCGGCGGCGGTGGCGAAGTCGGGGTAGTCGTCGGTGGGATCGAACTCTTCGGGGCCGAGGTCGTGGACTTGGATGTCGCGCCCGGCCAGCCAGGCGCGCAGGTGCTCCTTGAGCGCGTAGCCAGCGTGATCGGAGCCAATGGCGATGCGCATGGAGTCTCCTTTTCGGTCCCGGACCAGAGGCGGGGACACGGCCCGAGCGGCATGGGGCCGGGTGGTCGCCTGGCACGGAGGCTGACCTGCTCTACTAGGATGAGGCCTCGGCCGAAGCGCCGTCGCCGGCAGTCTCGGGGGCGGGCGCCTGGACCGACGCGGCGGCGGACGTGTCGCTCGACCCCTCGGGGGACAGATCCTCGGGGACTACGAATGTGAAGGTGGAGCCTTCGCCGAGGCTGCTCTCCACAGACACTTCGCCGCGGTGCGCTTCCACCAGGTGCTTGACGAGGTAGAGCCCTATTCCCGTGCCGTATTGCTTCCGCGAGTCGCGGGAATCGACCCGATGGAAGCGGTTGAAGAGCCTACCGATGTGCTCCTCGGGGATGCCGATGCCCTGGTCAGTGACGCTGACCACCATCTTGTCGTCCATCTCGCGGGCGTGAACGGTAATGGTGCCGCCGTCGGGGCTGTACTTGATGGCGTTGGAGATGAGGTTGGTGAGGACCTGGTCGATTTTGTCCCGGTCCAGGATGATTCTGGGCAGATCTTCCTGGATAATGACGTCGAACTCGTGCTTGTTGGTGTAGGAACGCTGGCTGTCCACAACTCGGCCGATAAGCTCGGCCAGGTCCACCTCGCCGAGGACAAGGTCGAGAGCGCGACCGGACTCGATGCGGGAGAGGTTAAGGAGGTCGCTGATGAGGCGGACGAGGCGGTCACACTCCGCATCGATGATGCGGTAGAACTCGATCTGGGTTTCCCGGTCGTAGTAGCCTTCGCTGTCGTCGAGGAGGGTGCGGACGAAGCCCTTGATGGAGGTCAGCGGGGTGCGCAACTCGTGGGACACGGTGGAGACGAACTCGCTCTTCATGCGCTCGACGCTGCGCAGCTCGGTAATGTCGTTGAAGGTCGCGACCACCCCGGAGATATCGTCATCCTCCCCCCTCAGGAGAGCGGTCTGCACCTGGTAGACACGCTCCTCGGGGGAGTAGACGGACAGCTCTGCGTTGGCCTCGGCGTCGCCGCCAAGACAGGAGCGGATGAGCTCATGCACCTCTTCGTCGCGGATCACTTGGGATAGAGGTTTTCCGGTGCCGTCGTCGGCGGAGACCCCAAACATGTGCTTGGCTGCGGAGTTCATAAGGCGAACGCCGCCCCCGCCATCGACGACGAGGACGCCGGCCAGCATTCCCTGGAGGGTACGCTCGAGCTCGCGCTTCTCATCAGAGACGGCGATGTATAGCTTTGCGCTGGAGATAACAGAGGCAGCGCTTCTGGCGAGGGCGTTGATGAGGGTGATGTCTTCCTCGGAGAAACGCACATTTCCGCGCTTGTTGAACACGTGGAAGACGCCGATGTTGTTCTTTTCAACGACCATGCCCTCTGCGTCCTTGCGCTCGACGACGAGGGGGACGGTTAGCGCGTTGCGGACGTTGAGTAGGGCCACGTTCTCCTTCACGGTACGGGGGTCGCTGGTGGCGTCGTCGGTGATGATGGGGCGTCCTTCGCGGAAGACCTGGCCGGAGACCCCCTCGGTAGCGCGGACGCGGAAGATCTCGATTTCGTCTGGCGTTAGACCGAGTGCGGGAGACTGCGCGGCCAGCTCACCGGTTTCGGGCTCGTAGAGCATGAGGACGGACTTCTCGGCCTGGAGGATCATGCCGACGCGACGGAGGAACCACCGGAGGGTCGCCTCAAGCTCGGCCGAGGTAGTGATGGGAGCGGAGGCGGTGGTCGAGCTATCCTTCAACTGAGCTTCGAGCTGTCGCTTGGCTTCTTGGAGCTGAGCGATCTGCGAGCGCAGCCGCTCGAGCTCCGCCTGGATTTCTTCTTCCTGTTGGTCGGGGGTCTGTTCCGTCAAGCTGCTGACCTCAACTGTCGGGACTCGCGGAGGGGTCATCCTGGGAGCCGACCGGTAGCTCTGCGGGGACCGGAAGGCTGGCGCCGAGGTCGACCTCGCGGAGGCATTCGGCGGCCACCTCGGGCGGAGTGACGTTTATGTAGACCCCCGTTCCCATTTCGAAGCCGGCGGCAATGGTGAGCCGGGGGAAGACTCTCAGGTGCCAGTGGAACTCGTCCTTGTCGTCACGGTCGCAGGGAGCGGTATGGATGTTGTAGTTGTAGGGTGCGTCGTCGAGACAGAGATGGATGCGACGCAGCGCGTCGCCGAGCATGGCGGCGAAGGCGGTCTGCTCCTCGGCGGATATGGCGGCGAAGGAGGGGCAGTGACGCCGGGGCAGGATCAGCGTTTCGAAAGGATACTTCGCGGCATAGGGTTCGAAGGCGATGAAGTGCTCGTTCTCGGAGACGAGGCGCTGGCCCTCGTTCATCTCCTGCCGGAGGATGTCGCAGTAGGCGCAGCGATCGTGGTAGTCCTGGTAGCGTTGGGCGCCGGCGAGTTCAGCAGCGACCTGGACCGGGACTACGGGGGTGGCCACCAACTGGGAGTGGGGGTGGCCGAGGGAGGCACCGGCGACCCGGCCGTAGTTGCGAAAGATGAGGATGTGCTTGAGGCGGGGGTCCTTCTTGAGGTCCAGATAGCGGGCGCGGTAGGCCCACAGGATGTCCTCGATCTGGCGCGTATCGAGGAAGGGAAGCTGCTTGCCGTGTTCGGGTGTCTCTACTATGACCTCGTGGGCGCCGACGCCGTTCATCCAGTCGTAGACGCCGAAGCCGGTCTTGTTGAGGTCGCCCTCGATGGCGAGGGCGGGGTACTTATTGGGCACGACTCGGATCCACCAACCGGGGCCGTTGCGCTGGCTTCCGGGCTGGCGGAAGGCCATTATTTCCGGGGGAGTCATTGACTCGTTGCCCGCACAGAAGGGGCAGTTCTCAGGTTCGTCGGGCTGGTCGGCTCGGGAGTGGTCGGCGAAATCGCCAGGGCGCTTTGCGCGCTCACTGGCTACGATCACCCACTCACCTGTCACGGGGTCACGTCGCAGCTCCGGCATTCAGATTGCCTCACGACGCCGCGGCGCGGCGAGCCCTTGGCTCCGGCTCAGTCCACGCTTCTCTGCGGCGTGGCGACTCGACTCAGTCGTACTACCTGCATTTGCCATGATGCGAAGGGGGTACGCGACCAAAGCGCTCATCTCCGCGTCACCGACGCCCCTATTAGCGACTGCGCTGTCTCTCAAAGGCGGGGACACCCGCATTCTATACTACCCATATTCCGGTTGTCAACCCGCCAGAGACGCGCCCGAGAAGCGACCGGGGGTCGCTTGACACGCGCCGGTCACGATGCGGGCAGGATGCTATAAGCTGTTTCACAACCTCAGATGGAGGTTATGAAACAGCAGCACAACCCGCCAGGCTCCAGCAGGCGCATTTCATGCCAGCTTCTCTAGCGGACAGCCAGGACAGCGAGGGTTATGAAATGCGCTCTAGGCGTTGAAGCGAACCAGCAGCACATCGCCCTCCTGCACCTCGTAGTCCTTGCCCTCGGAGCGCAGGCGTCCGGCCCGATGAGCATCCTGCCAGGAGCCAAGCTCAGAGAGTTCGGGGAAGCCGATAGTTTCGGCTCGGATGAAGCCCCGCTCCATGTCGGTGTGGATGCGTCCGGCCGCGGCGGCAGCATGGGTGCCGCAAGGCACGGCCCAGGCGCGGGCCTCCGCGCCGACGCCCGTAAAGAAGGTCACCAAGTTGAGTGCTTGGTAGCAGGCGCGTATGACTCGCTCCAGGCCGGATGGGGAGAAGTCCAACTCGGCGACGAAGGCGGCCCGCTCTTCGTCGGGCAGCTCGGCGAGGTCGGCCTCCAGCTTGCCGGCAAGAGCAATGACGTGGCCGCAGCCGTGGCTCTCCAGCTGGTCGACGGCCTGGGCCGAGTCTTCGTGCTGCTCTCCGGTGTTGGCAAGGTAGACTGGCGGCTTGTCGGTGAGGAGATCGAGGCCAGCCGCCTCGGCGATCTCCTGCCGATTGGCGAGGGAGCGAGCCGGCTTGCCCTGGTCGAGGTGCTCGGCAAGCTGTACGAGGGCGTCGGCCTCGCGCAGCGCATCCCGGTCTCGGCCTCTCACGGCGGAGGCGATCTTGTGCTGCCGACGCTGGACCATGTCAAGATCGGCAAGGGCGAGTTCGAGCTCGACGATCTCGACGTCTCGGACTGGGTCTATGCTCCCCTCTACGTGGGAGACCTCGGTGTCGGAGAAGCAGCGCACGACGTGCAGGATGGCGTCGACTTCGCGAATTCCGGCGAGGAATTGGTTGCCGAGGCCCTCGCCCTTGCTCGCGCCCCGCGCCAGGCCGGCAATGTCGACGAACTCGATGGCGGCCGGCACGGCACGCTCCTGGGCGAAGATCTCAGCGAGCCGGTCCAGCCGCGAGTCGGGCACGGAGACAACAGCGCGATTGGGCTCGATGGTGCAGAAGGCGTAGTTGGAGACCTTCGCGCCACCGCGGCAGAGCGCGTTGAAGACGGTTGACTTGCCGACGTTGGGCAGGCCTACGATGCCGACGCTCAGCATGGCTCTGCCACCATACGCCGGGAGACAGCGTAGGGCCGCCCGGAGAAGGGCGGCTCCGAGCACTTGGAGGGGCAGAGACGTCCACCGCGCGGCAGCCGGTGGAAGACGGCGTTCAGCTCGAGCCCGTTGAAGTCGGGGCAGTGGCGCGATGGCCAGCGCCCGTGCCGCGCCTGGCGCGGATGGAAGGCGCTACGCCAATGGTTGCAACTCCACCCCGGGGTGCCGATCTGAACTTGGCTCATGGGCGCGAGGCCGGTGATGCCGCGGGTTACGTCGTTGGGCTCAGGCTGTCGAGTTTGGCCTCAACCTGCTCAACGCGAGAGGCGAGACGAAGGCAGGCGTCCGCGTCCTCTTCCAGTAGGACGTCGCCTTCCTGCACAGGGCGGGCGAGCCGCTCCAGCCAGTCGAGAGAGTCGTGCAACTCGAGCAAGCTGTCGTGACCCTCGAGCGTGGGGGCCAACTGCTGGATGCGGTCGGCGATGGCGTCGAGCTTGTCGGCCTGTTCGGTGAGGAACTCCTCGCGCTTCTGCTCAATCGAGGACGCCAGCTCCTGCGCGCGCCGACGCCGATCCGACAGGTATCGGTCTACTTCGCGCGCGGCGCGGCGGAGGCCGGCGGACTGCTGGAGCGCCCGCTCGATGAGGAGGACTTTATGTAGGGCGTCGAAGTCGTATGTGCGGCGGGCGGCGGAGTCGCCGTTGTCGTCATCGTCCTCGGCCGCGCCGATGATGCCGGTATCTGTCCAATAGCAGAGTTGGCGACGGGAGACGCCTGCGAACTCGGCCGCCTTTCCGGTGGTGAGGCTTAGGTTCTTCAGCAGTTCGGCAGGCTCGACAGGCTCGAGTGCTAGTCCCTCTTCGTCGTGATCGTCTGCCATCAGGAGCTCTTCCTCGCCCGTTTGTTGTCAGGAGACCTCAGCCCTGCAGAGTGTGGGGCGTTCTGCGAACATCGTAGGCAGCAGGGCCCAACTCATGTCTCATAAACGTGCCGAATTATACGGGCCCGCCCAGAGGATGTCAAGTGGCAGCGACAGATATTGAGGGTGGTGCGATGCAGATGCTGCAGGCCGCCCGCCCGGGCTGCGGCGCAGCGTGCGGAGAGGGGGTGGGGGCGGTATGGGGAACGGATGGGACTCAGGAGGGTAACGAAATGAGACTTGGAGGGCAGGTCTTTGCCGTTTCCGACGATCCCGAGGAGCTGGCGAGGGCGCATCGCGCGCTGGGCTATCGCGCGGCTTTCTGCCCGCAGGTGAGGCTGGAGGATGGGGATCGGATTCGGGCGATCAGGGAGGCATTCGCCAAGCATGATGTGGTGATCGCGGAGGTGGGGGTCTGGAACAACCTGATGGACCCGGATGCAAAGAAGCGAGCCGACAACATAGACGCGATGAGGAGTGGGCTGGCGCTGGCGGACGAGGTCGGCGCCCTGTGCGTCGTCAATATCGCGGGCTCCTTCAACCCTACGAACTGGGCGGGGCCGCATCTGGACAATCTGTCACGGGACGCGCTCGATCTCGCGGTGTCGAATGCGCGAGAGATCATAGACGGCGTGAAGCCGAAGCGGGCGAAGTTGAGCTATGAGACGATGCCCTTCTGCATCCCGGACAGCGCTGACTCGTACGTGAGGCTGGTGGAGGCGATTGACCGGCCGGGATTCGGTGTGCACATGGACGCGGTGAATATCATCAACGGCGTGGACCGCTATTTCGACACGACATCGGTGATCGAGGAGTGCTTCGAGAAGCTCGGGCCGAAGGTGGTGTCGTGCCATCTGAAGGACATACGCCTGGGTGAGGACCTGACGGTGCACCTGGATGAGGTGATGGTCGGGCAGGGGGCGTTCGACATCCGGACCTACCTGCTGGAGGTGCAGAAGTTGGGGCACCAGCCGCCGGTGCTGCTGGAGCACCTGAGGAGGGCCGAGGAGTACGACCAGGCGCGGGAGTATGTGCTGGGG
>JALGTG010000307.1 GCA_029821495.1 Candidatus Hebobacteria bacterium | reverse complement strand
CCGACCTAGTCGGCTTCGCCCCCATCTCTCGCTTCGACGACGCCCCGGTCGAGCTGCACCCCCACACCATCTACCCCCAGACCAAGACCGTCATCGCCATCGGCATCCGCCAGGCCCGCGGCACCCTCAAGGCCGCCGAGGAGGGAACCTACTGGCAGTCCTACACCTGCGACTCCTACTACCTCCTCAACGAGGTACTCGCGCCCCTCGCCCTCCGCGGCATCGTCATGGAGCTCGAGAAAGACGGCTACACCAGCGTCCCCGTCCACAACCCCTTCCACCCCCACACCGGCCGCAAGCTCCGCGACGACCAGCCCGCCGGCCCCGACGGCATGGTATCCCTCCGCGTCATCGGCGTCGCCGCCGGCCTCGGCGAACTCGGCCACTCCAAGGTCCTCCTTACCCCGCAGTTCGGCCCCCGCCAGCGCGTCTTCGCCGTGTTCACAGACGCCGACCTCGAACCGACCCCCCTCTTCACCGGCCAGATCTGCGACGGCTGCCTCGCCTGCGCCCGCGAGTGCCAGGCCTCGGCAATCGGCGACGAGCGCAGCATCAAGCTCACCATCGAGGGGCAGGAATACTCACACGCGCCGCTGGACGAAGCAGCGTGCATTCGCGTCCACTGCGGCTTCGACCCACGCTTCTCCCCCTTCTGGACCGGCGACGAGCCCGAAGGCGAGCAGCCCACCTACTCCAAGTTCCTCCAGCACCGGTTCCGCCATCTCTCCATCTGCGTCGCCCGCGGCTGCCTCCGCTCCTGCCTCGACCACCTCGAGAAGACCGGCCGCATCGAGGCCTCTTTCAAGACCCCCATGATCGAGCGCGACCGCTGGCAGGTCCCGGTGCCCTGACACACACTGGTGTCCGCTTCCCGCGCCGCGCCGCGCTCTGCCGCACTTCGCCGCAACTCCCGAACATGCTACAATCCCTACACCCGCCCGGAGCGCAGAACACGGAGGCACAGATCAACCGACATGACAGAGAGCCTCGAAGCCACACCGTCAGACCACAAGGCGTCGCCCCTCGACCCCGAAGGCATCGGGCTCAACTTCATCAGGCCCGACGTCGGCCGCCCCGGCAACTACGACTTCCTCAACAGCGGCCCCTGGCTTGTCTCCCAGTTCAAAGAGCTCGGCGTCACGTGGAACCGCCTCGCCTTCTCCTGGCCGCTGATCGAGCCGGAGAAGGGCAGCTTCAACTGGGAGCCCTACGACCGCATCATTGAGGAGTGCGACAGCCAGGACATACAGATCCTCGCCACCCTCGGCGGACACTTCGACCGCCCGCCCGTTCCCACATGGGCGGGCCCCTCACTCGCAGAGGTAGTGCGCACCAACCCCGCCGCGCTCGAGCGTTTCATCGAGGCATGGGTGGACCGCTACAAGGGCTCAATCCGCCACTGGGAGATGCTCAACGAACCCCACACCTTCCACAAAGGCCTCACCGTGATGGAGTACGTGGACCGAATCCTCAAGCCCGGCTACACCATCGTGAAGGCCGCCCAAGCCGGCGCCGTCCTGCCCTGCGCCTTCGGCCAGCTCCCGGCCGTCGGCGAAAGGGACGACTTCTGGGATGCGGCCCGCGGCTCCTACGACATCCTCAACGAGCACATGTATGTAGACTGGGGCATCTTCCGCACCAGGCCCACCGCCATCCCCGAGCAGGCCGGGGTCCGCAGGTTCCTGGCAATGGCGGAGAAGCACGGCGAGGGCGATAAGCCATTCTGGATGACCGAGATCGGATGGTGGGGAACCGGCGGCATCACCTCCCACGTCTACGACATCTACAAGCGCGATCCCAGGCTGCGCTCTGTCGAGTTCCAGCCCTCATACCGGGGCGAAGAAATCCTCACCCACCCCGTCGTGCTGCGCGAGGACGCCCTCCGCGCCACATGGCTCAAGGACATGTACGCCCGGCTGCTCTCCTTGCCGCGATGCGAGAAGGTCTTCCTCTGGGTCTCGCTCGACGAATTCGAGGGCGGATACGACCCGGACCGCATCTACGGCAGGAGCACGGACGACAGGCCCGTAAGCCAGCTCGACCTCTGGGGCATCATCGCCGGCGACAAGACCTGGCGCAAGAGCGCCTTCGCCCTGCAAGAACTCACCAACCCTCCCTCCCCATAACAACCCTTGACCACTAGCCCCTCCCCCCATTCTGACCTCCATACCTGCCGCCCGGCCCGCCGCACCCAAACCTCCCGTTCGGCAGGAGCCTTGCCTCCTGCCCCTCCCGCGCCCGCCAGCCGTTACTTGGCTCCGGTTCGGCAGGAGCCTTGACCGCCTCGGGCGGCTTGCTCCTGCTCCTCCCGCCCGCCGCCCCCTCGCTGTCATTCTGAACGCAGTGAAGAATCCCGCCGTTCCCCGTGCTCTAGCGCGCCCGCCAGCCGTTACTTGGCTCCGTTCGGCAGGAGCTTGCTCCTGCCCCTCCCCCTCCCCCGCGCCCCGCCAGCCGTTCTGCCGAAGGTCCCCCATAGCCCCTTGGGCCCCGAAGTACTCCCCTGAGGACGAAGGGGGCTTGGGCGACGGGGGAAGGTAATCCCTTGCCCCCCCAGAACCCCTACCTTGGTCTGGGCCCATCGTCCTGTGAATCGCGTTGAGGGGGGTCCATGAACGTGCTGTCGGTTCGGCGCGTCCGTGTGGTGCGCTTGGCTTCAGTGCCGGACGCGGGCGTCATAGGCGCTGCTCGTTCGCGCGGAGGGTACAGCCATGAGGGTTGCTGAGCTTGAGAAGCTAGGGATTCCCTCGCCGGTCACACGAGCCTGGGAAGAGCGCGGCATCGACACGCTGACTCCTGTGCAGGAGAAGGCGTTCACGAGTGCGGCCTTTCGGGAAGAACACAACCTGCTCGTCGTTTCTCCTACTTCCTCAGGCAAGACCTTCGTGGCTGAGGTGGGACTCGTCCGGGCCGCGGCATCCGGGAGGCGCGCTGTCTATCTGGTTCCCTTCAAGGCGATGGCCAGGGAGAA
>JALGTG010000098.1 GCA_029821495.1 Candidatus Hebobacteria bacterium | reverse complement strand
GCTGCTCCGGGTCGATCGCCACCACACCATGTCCCTCGATCCCGATCCCTTTCTCTTCTTCCTCCGTCACCAGCACGAGGTCCATCCCACAGATCGGACAGCTCCCCGGCTCCGACCGAATCACCGACGGATGCATCGGACACGTCCACACCTCGGCGGATGCCACCGAGGCCGGCCCTCCGCCTCGCGTGGCCGCGCGGTAGATGCCATAGCTGCCGGCCACCACCAGCACTACAACCAGCGCTATCGCCCAGGCTCGGCCCGTTCGTGCTTTCCGTCTACCCATTGCCACTCACCTCCGACTCGGACGCCTCTGACACCACCGGCCCTCCCACCGTGTACTCCAGCTCCGCCAAGTCCGCCTCGTGGTCGGCCATCAGGCGCAGCCGCTGGAGCTGCAGGTTGTGCAGGTTGGTCTGGTTGTCGAGGAGGGCCAGGAACTCCACCTGGCCCGTGGCGTAGGCCGCCCTCGAAGATGCGAGCGCCCCCTCCGCCTGCGGGAGCAGCCCTGTCTCCAGCAGCGCGAGCTGTTCGACTTCACGCCTGGTCTCGATCACCAGTTCCTCGATCCTCGCCATCAGCTGGTTGCGCATCGCCTCCAGGTCCAGCTCTGCAGCCGCTCGCCGCGCCGCGCCGGCCTCCACCTCCTGGTCCACCTTGTCCACCCGATAGAGCCAGGGCAGGCTCATGCCCACCGAGGCCGACCAGAAATCCTCTCCTCGCGCAGGGTCCATCGGCACGCTCTGTCTGATCCGGTAGCTCACTCCCACCTTCAAGTCGGGGCGTATTCCCGCCGCTGCCAGCCTCTCCCGTGTGCTTGCCTGCTCGACCCGAACGCGCCGCTCGTACAGCGCGGGATTCTCCGTATCCGCGCGCGCTCCCAACGATGCCCCCGTCACGCTCAGCTTGCTCAGGCTGACGGGCGGGAGCCCCGGGACCGGCTCTGCCGGCGGCCGATACAGCAGCTTGTTCAGCCGCGTCGCGGCTCCCGCTCGGCGCTGTCGCAGGGACACCAACATGTCGATCATCCGCGACAGCCGCACCTGCGCCCGAAACACATCCTGCTGCAGCCCCTTACCGGTTGCATACCGCGCCTCCGCCGTCGCCAAGAAGTCCTCCGCCAGGCGCTTGTTCTCCCGCGCGATCACCAGCGCTCCATCCAGGTACTGCACCTCAGTGCAGGCCCGCTTCACCCGGCGCACGAGGTCGTTGCGCCGGTCCTCGTAGCGCGCCTTCAGCGCCTCGGCCTCCTGCTCCGTGGCCCGTCGCCGCAGCCGCCTCTTCGCTCCTGCGGGCACGGCCTGAGAGACTGCCAGCGATATGCCGCTCATCGGCGTCCTGTTGAGTTCGATGCCCTCCACTGGGACGTTCGAGACGGCGATGGAAGCCATCGGGTCGGGCAGCGCGCCCGCCGGTGCGACCGAAGCACCGGCCGCTACTATGCGCTTCTCCAGGGCCGCTAGCTCCGCGCTCTTCTCCAGCGCCTCGGCGGCAAGGGCCTCCGCCGTCGGCGTGCTCGCCGAAGAGGGGATCGATCCCGCCGCCCCCACCGCGAGAGCCAAGACTATGAAGGTCTTCACTATGGTCACATTGGCCTCCGATTACCCTCCGACACTTGCGTTGCAAGCAGACGAATAGGGGGTTCTTCCGGAGCCGGCCCGCCTCCTGGAGTTCAGCGTTCCGGCGTGGCTCAGAACCGGAACACGCTCGAAATCACTGCGAGGCCATCGGCTGGCGTGAGAGTGAGGAAGGCAAGTCCCTACGAGTCTCTCGACACGATTGGGGTCCCTTGCCCTGTGGGCGCTACACGAGGGGCGGGGAACGTGCGCAGGTGGACGGTGGGGAGGCGGAATGCGGCGCATTCTCGGCGACGGCCGAGGTATAGGCGGGCACGGGGGAGGTCTCTTGCCCTACCGGGCAGAGCGTCGCTGCCCAATCAGTAGATGACGATGAGAGCGGGCGCTGTTCCGTGGCCGCGTCCGCGCCACTGAGCAGGTAGGGAGTACACCCGCACGTGCGGTCTGCCCGCGCAACGGTCCCCGGATCTGAAGGGCGCGCCATCGTCGGGGATGGTGGTGAGCAGCGCTCATTGTCACAGCAGAGGGGGGCCTTCGCGCTGTCCTGGTGGGCCGAGCCACAGGCGCCACAGGACACGACCGGCTGTGCTCCCAGCGCTATCACTAGGCCCAGGAGCAAGACCCACCGTCTCGCGTAGTTCGTGAGCATCATCACGGATCATATAGCCAGAACGGGCACCGCACAATCCTGTGTCGCGGCGGATCGTGTGCGGTTGCACAGACAGGAGGCACGGTCCTCGGTTGGATGCTGGCCACGGGGCCAAGCGGAAAGCGCCACCAGAGCGGGCGGCGCTTTCCGAGTATTTCTGGCAGGGAGCTAGGGGTGCAGCTCTATCACGTCGTTGTTGCGAACTGCCCTGTCGAGACGGGCCCGGCGGCCGTTGACGAGCACGCGCCTGACTTCTTCGTCGAATAGGCCGACCTGAACGAGCACGTCGCGGACGCGCGAGCCCGTGGGCATGTTCAGGTCCCGGCCGTCTCTGCTGACACGGGAGTTGGTGGTCAGCTTGCCGTGTGGCACAACTCTTACCCGGAGCATGGCAGCTTGCCTCTTCCTCCCCGCCTAGACGCGCCGCTGCTGGACGGCTATGCTCTTGCGCCACACGAGCTCCAGCACCCTCTCACGGGGGAACCAGCGGACATCACCTTCAGCGCCCGGCGGGGCCGGCGCGACGACAACCCAGCCCTCGGCGTAGAGTGTTATCTCGCCCGAGACCACTTCGTTCGTCTCGGCGAGCTTGATCTCCCCATACCCCTTCATGATGACATTCACGACTGCCCTCCCTGTCGGCAGTTCTGTCCGTCGGCAGGTGGTGTATTATACCACGGGGATGCCGGCGTCCGCAGTGCTCCGTGGTGTCTTCCACCCTCGGAAGGTGAACGCCTTTCGCCCGCCAATACCCATCATCACCCTTATGTGTGCCTGAGGAGGCGGCCCGTGGGCAAGCCTGTTGTAGCGGATCTTCGCAGTGACACGATTACTGAGCCCACAGAGGAGATGCGGCGGGCCATGGCCGAGGCCGTCGTGGCGGACCATGCGCGTGACGGCTGCCCTATTACCCAGCGCCTGACGCGGCTGGCGGCGGAACTGACGGGCATGGAGTCGGCGTTGTTCTGCACGTCGGGGACGATGGGCAATCTGGTGGCATTCCTCACCCACCTGGTCCCCGGGGAGGAGATCATCGCAGAGGGCAACTCGCACTTCCTCCACTTCGAAGCCGGTGGCTGCTCGGCACTGGCGGGCGCGGTTGTCCGTACCCTTCGGGGGCACGCCGGACGCATGGACCTGGACGAGCTGGCGGCCGCGGTTCGGCCCGGCGACCGGCTGCGGCCGGGGACGGCGCTGATAGTGGCGGAGAACACGCACAACGTGGCGGGCGGCACGTGCCTCGACACCGAGTACATGAGTCGCCTGTGGGAGATCGCTCGCGCCCACGAGATCGCGGTCCACCTCGATGGCGCGCGGGTGTTCAACGCTGCCGTCGCGCTGGGGGTGCCGGCTCGCGAGCTTAGCCAGGGCTGCCAGTCCGCGATGATTGACCTCAGCAAAGGCCTGTGCGCGCCCTATGGCTCACTGCTGTGTGGGAGCGCAGAGTTCATCGGGCGCGCCCGCGTGATGCTCCAACGCGTGGGCGGAGGGGTGCGTCAGATCGGCCACATGGCAGCGGCCGGTGTCGTGGCCCTGGAGAGCATGATAGACCGTCTCGCCGAGGACCACGCGAATGCTCGCCGCCTGGCCGAGGCCATCCACAGCGTCCGTCCCGGCCTGGTTGACCTCGACCTCGTCCACACTAACATCGTGAACGTCGACACTCGACCGCTTGGGGTGACGGCCGCGCAACTGGCGGCGAAGCTCGACGCGGTCGGTGTCCGGTGCCTGCCGATGGACGCGCAACGCGTCCGCTTCGTGGCGCACCGCGATGTGACCGCCAAGCAGATAGAGGGGGCGGTCAGCATCATCGCCGACGTGTTCTCTTCGCTCGGCTAGGGCGAGCCGAGGCCGCTAGGCGCGCCGCCATGCGAGGAAGCTGCTCGGCCAGATCATCACCTGGAACGCCGGAAGGAGAAGCAGAGCGTCACGGGCGAGCAGGTCCCAGCCCAGCTCATGGCCGCCCATGAGGGGGAAGAAGCACCCGCACTCTATGTCTAGCCCGCGCGCCAAGGCCAGGAAACCGGCCGCCATAAACAGGGCGAGCAGCCCGGCCACAATTGCGGCGCTACTCCTCGGCAGGATCCCGAGGAGCAAGAAAGCGCCCGCGGCCACCTCGATCCAAGGGAGCGTGATGCCCACCAAGTTCACGAGGTCGGGGTGCAGGAGCTGGTAGCCGTGGACGAGGCGCGCGAAGTCCCCCGGCCGAAGGAGCTTCGGGAAGCTCGCGTAGACGAAAACGGCTCCGAGCAGCAGCCGGCAGGCGGCACCGACAGCGGGGTGCCCGAGCCAGTTCGGCCGGGACGCGGCGTTCAAGGCGCCGCTCCCCGCTGGGCCGGATAGCCTGCGTCCTGCCACGCCCGCCAGCCCTCCTCAATGACGTAAACCGGGCCGTCTACGATCTCGAGCAACCGCTCGGCCACCTGGATCGAATCCGAGCACTCGATACCAGCGCAGATGACGACGATGCGGGTGGCAGTCTCTATCTCATCGGCCCAGTCGAGGAAATGGGCCTCGAAATCCGTGGGAGGGACATTGACGGCTCCCGGTATGTGCTGCTCCGCGTACTCTTCTGGCGGCCGCGCGTCCACGAAGAGGGCGGAGTTCTCGTCGAAGGCGATGTAGGCATCTTCGAGTGCAAGTGATTCGACGCCGGGAGGCAGGTGGAGCTGCTGCTCTCCCGGCTGAGGGAAGAGCGGGATGCCCCGCGGGGAGAAGTGGTTCACCACCACGCCCACCGTTGCGCTGCCGAGCACAATCGCGGCCGCTCCGAGCAGAGCGGCCAGGATTTCGCTACTGCCCGAGGTTCTCGTGAGCCGCGGCGTCATCTGTCTTCTCCCTCTGAACGACTCTCCCGTAGACCGGAATCGGAATCTCCGGCGAGCGCTCGAGGTCAGTGTATACCGTCACCTTCGCGTTCACTCGTTCGGGCTCCTGTGTGGGTCCGAAGCCGATGGTCAGCTCGTACCGACTGAACTCGCCGGCGAGCCGGGCCGGCTCGCCGACGTGCAGGGCCGGGTGGTCTGTTACGATGCGCAGAATCTCGAAGCTCTTCAGGTCGACCGACCGAATCAGGACCGTTCGCTGGATCACGTCGCCGAGCGCCATGCGTCCAATGTAGACGCCCGGCGGGTTCACCTCTACCTCCTGCTCGATCTTACCAGTGATCGTTAGGGTCACCCGCGGCTGGGTCGGATCGCTGGAGTCCACGTAGACGTGCTTAGTTAGGTCGCCGCGCAGCCTGCCGGCGTTGACTGTGCAGCTGATGACCCCCTGCTCGCCAGGTGGCAGAGCGTCTGAGGAGGCGACGGCTGCCGCGCATCCGCAGGTGCTCTTGACAGCGACTATCTCGAGGACTGCATCGCCGACGTTCCTGAACATGAACTCGTGGCTCGTCTCTTCTCTCTGGTAGAGGGTGCCGAAGTCGAAGGTGTCGTGGTCGAACTGGATCCGCGGTCCGAGCTCCTGGGGCGCGCCGGAATCGGCGTCGGTTTCTTGGGATGTGGTGACGGTCTCTGTGGTCTGGGTTGGGCGCGGCTGGGGGATGCTCTGGCTCTGGGTAGCCCGATCGGCTCTCTCCCGGGTGGATGCGGGCTCCTCAGCCGTCGGGGTAGGAGCAGGCACCTCGGGCTCCGGCGGAAGCGCGTCCTGCGCGTCGGGCGCGGGGGCGCTGCCGACGCTCGCGTCGGCGTCGACTTCAGCGCGGGCAGCCTGTCTCGCCGGGGCCTGCCCCCTTCCGTGGCGCATGACATGGGCGAGCAGGAAGGCGAGGCAGGCGATGATGACCCCGGCCGCGGCCAGCCGTCCCGAGCGACTCATTGACAGTCCCCAAGAGCCCTGGAGCGTTCTGTGGGCGCCATTGCACGGGCTCCAGTGAGCAGAGGCTTCCGGGGCGGCAGGCCTCATTCCTGCACTGCCATCCGGGAAGGCGGGTCGGCATTGTCCGGCCGGCATCTCGCGGAGACAGGACATCGGGGAACATTGGGGAATATCCCAGACAGCGGTGGATCCTTTCGCGACGAAGTAGACCATGCGTGAGCAAAAGATCACCGACGATCTGGACCTTCTGTTTCAGGCGCTGCCTCCTCAGATCACCTCTCGGCTCCGCGAGATCAACCGGCGCGACGACCTCCTGGAGGTCGTCCTGGATCTGGGTAGGGAGCCGGAGGCGCGTTTCCCCGCCGAGGCCATCGGGCTATCGTCGGAGCCAGTGACTCGGGAGGATATCGAGTACGTAGTAGCGCGGGTCGGCTCGTTCACGGACGATAACCGGGCCGGGATCGAGCGAACTCTGCACCGCACCTCTGCGATGCGTAACCGGCAGGGCCGCGTCGTCGGTCTAACGTGTCGCATCGGGCGCTGTGTCTACGGCACGGTGGATATCATCCGCGACGTCGTGGAGACCGGTAGGAGCATTCTCCTGCTGGGGAGACCGGGGATCGGCAAGACGACGAAGCTGCGGGAGGTGGCCCGCGTTCTGGCGGACGAGTTCAGCAAGCGCGTGGTCATCGTAGACACGTCGAACGAAGTTGCGGGCGACGGCGATATCCCGCATCCCGGCATCGGCCGCGCCCGGCGCATGCAGGTGGGCCGGCCGGAGCTTCAGCACGCGGTTATGATCGAGGCTGTGGAGAACCACATGCCCGAGGTGATAGTGATCGATGAGATCGGCACCGAGGCGGAGGCCCTCGCCTCCCGTACGATTGCGGAGAGGGGGGTGCAGCTCGTCGGCACCGCGCACGGCAACAACCTCGACAACCTCCTGATGAACCCGACGCTGTGCGATCTGGTCGGGGGCATCCACGCGGTGACCCTCTCCGACGACGAAGCAAGACGCCGGGGTACGCAGAAGACGGTGTTGGAGCGGAAGGCGCCGCCGACCTTCGACGTCGTGATCGAGATCATGGAGATCAACAGGCTGGCGATCCACCACGACGTCGCCGATGTGGTGGACCGATACCTGCGCGGTCTCGTGACCGCTCCCGAGATCAGGCAGCTCACGGCGGAGGGCGAGGTGGAGATCATCGCGCCGCCGCAAACGGACATCTACCGGGATCGGCCGCTTCCGCCGCTCGGGGCCGAGGAGGTGTCGGAGCGGGGCGCGGCGTACGGCCGCGAGCTGCGCATCTTCCTTTACGGTGTGAGCCGAAACAAGCTGGAGCGGGGGCTCGCCGACCTGGGCATGCGCGCGCAGATCGTGAAGCAGATCGAGCAGGCGGACGCCGTTATCACGGTGAAGGCTCACCACCGGCGCGATACCGGCAAGTTCCAGGACGCGGTGGCGATGGGCATCCCGGTGCACGTGGTCCGCTCCAACACATACCACCAGCTCCTGGGCATCCTCCGCGAGGTGTTCCACCTCTCCCGGGTATCGGCTGAGGAGCGCGCCCTGCGAGAGGCCCAGGGCGCGGTCGAGCATGTTCTTCAGACGTCGGAGCCGGTCGAGCTGACGCCTCAGAGCGCCTACCTCCGGCGGCTCCAACACCAACTCGCTAATCAGCATCAGCTCAGCTCTCAGAGCGTCGGCATGGACCCCGACCGGCGACTGCGGATCAGCAAGTAGGGCCGGTCGGCATTGGGGCAGTGGCCCTGCGGCGCCCATCGGGGCGGGGGTCTGTGTCGCTGGCGCGCCAGACTGGGCCGGGATTCGACCAGGAAACCAATCCTCCGCTCTGGAAACGGGTGGAGGAACAGCACTGGGGAGGCCAGGATCATGGGAGACGATCGGTCGCGGTCGGACGAAGAGACACAGAAGGCCGGCGGACAGGGGAAGAAGTTCTTTCTCGTGGGATTGGTGGGGGCAGCGGTAGGGGCAGTGACGGCGATGTTGCTGACACCCTGGCGCGGCTCGGAGGCGCGCGAGAAGGTGAAGGAGGGGGCGCAGAAGGCAGGGGCGGCTGCGAAAGAGGGCGCCGCCAAAGCCGGCGCTGCTGCCAGGGAAGGCGCCGCCAAAGCCGGCGCTGCTGCCAGGGAAGGCGCCGCCAAAGCCGGCAAGGCGGCCAAGGAGAAGGCCGCGGAAGCCATCAGCCGGGCCAAAGGGAAAGAGGGAAAGGGGGATACCGAGGCCGACTAGCTCGGATACCGCCGAAGGCGCGGCCTCGGGGCAAGGAGCCTGAGTCTGTTCCGCGCCTGTCGAATGTGCCGTCGCTCAGGAGGCAAACCTGTGATGAACAGACTTACGCGCCTGTGTATTCTGGCCGCGGCCGGCGTGCTGGCGCTCGCCGGTCCCGTCCTGGCCGCCCCGTCGTTCTTCGGCTATACGGGCCTCGTTGTCGTCCCTACAGGGGAGGCGTTGGACAAGGACGACTACAACGTCGCGGTCTTCGCCCTGGGACTGGACGAAGGACCGGACCTGAACGTGTATGCCGCAAACGTCGGTGTGGACGAGGCCCTGGAGGTTGGGTTTACGCGGCTGGACCCGGAGAGAGGATCCGGCGAGACGTTCATCAACGCGAAGTACCGGGTGATGAGCGAGACAACGGATCATCCGTGCCTGGCAGTCGGTGTGGTAGACTTCACGGACGAAGTGGACAGCACGGTGTACGTTGTCGCGAGCAAGTCTCTGTTCGAGAAGTACCGGATGAGCTTCGATGAGGTGGTCTCGGCTCGGCTGGACGTAGGGATCGGCGGCGGGCAGTTCGACGGCCTCTTCGCGGGGCTGTCCGCGGCCGTGGGGGAGCGCGTGAGGGTCTCCGCGGAGTACGACAGCGACGATGTCAACTTCGGCGCCGGCCTTGCGCTCAACGAGGATTTCCGAGCCCATATCGCCGGCCTGAACGGGTTCGATGACATCGGGCTTGGGATCAGCTACAGCAGGGACCTGTAAGGCGCGCAGTAGAGCGCGCGTGTCGGCGGCTGTCGCCTACCCGAAGTGCTGGCGCCTGGTGAACAGCACCAGCAGGATGAACACGTGCCCGGCCGCGGAGATGGCCGGGTATATGAACAGCAGCCCGATCATCCCCGTCTGGATGGCCGACACCATTCCTATGGCCAGCCCGACGAGGGCCCACATCAGGCCGAGCAACGAGAGGATGATCGCCAGCCAGTACCCCCACCACTGGAAGCTCAGCACTCCCCA
>JALGTG010000097.1 GCA_029821495.1 Candidatus Hebobacteria bacterium | reverse complement strand
GAGGCGATCACCTCTATGATTTCGATCTGACCAAGGACGGCGGATACATCCTCGGCGGGCATACCGTCTCCTATGGGGTCACGAACTGGGACTACCTGCTGATGAAGGTCGATGGTGACGGCAACGAGGAGTGGCACAGGACCTTTGGCCAGCCTAGAGGCTATGATGCCAGGTACATCCACGATGAAGCATATGGCGTGAGACAGACTCCCGACGGCGGCTACATCATAGCCGGAGGGTCGGGCGATGAACACGACTCATACAGTGGATCCGGACATCCCAACGGCACATCAGATGAATGGAAGGTCTATCTGGTGAGGACGGACGGGGAGGGGAATCTCCTCTGGGAGGGCATCTACCCGGCTACTACTGATCTCGGCAACAACGCCGCGGAGTACATCGGTCTCACGAGCGATGGCGGGTACATCGTGTTTGTCGACACCGATACTCAGAGCCCACCAGAACGCGAGAACTACGGTTTTCTGAAGATAGCACCTGATAGATGAAGTGAGTCCGCCCCGGTCTCCCCAGCAGGGCCCGGCCCTAGCACCACGGGCACCAGTCCAGGGCCGGCGCCAGCAAACGTCATTGGACCCCTCGGCGCTGCCCCCGCGACCGCCCTCGGCGCGCAATCCGCCCCTGAGTCAAGTTACTGTGTTCTGCCGGAGCGGTGTCACTCCGCTCGTCCGAGGCGTCCGACAGATCGACCTCGCCTGCCAGCCGACGGCGGCGGGAGTCGCTTGGCGCGCAGCCCACGTGTTTCCGAAAGAGGCGGGCGAAGTGGCACACGCTTCCGAACCCGGTCCGATCCGCCACCTCCCTGATGGATAGCCTCTCATCGGTGAGCAGCGCCCGTGCGCGCCGCAGCCGCGCGTGGATCAAGTCTTCCATCGGACTTGTCCCCAGTAGCCTCAGGTACAGCACCGCGAAGCGAGAGGGGCTCAGATTAGCCAGCCGCGCCATCTCCGCTACGCGCCACGGCTTCTGCATCTGATCGTGGACCTGCATTCGGATACTACGGAATCCGCCCACACGCGCCGCCTCGGCCGGTGTCAGTGCGTTCGGGCCCTGACGCAACAGCTGGCGGGCAAGCTCCACAAACAGACTCTCCACCAAGAGCGACACCGACTCCCGCCAGAGGGGCTCCCGCCGTCGCAGCTCCCGGTTGACCGCCTCGAATATCGGGGTGACGAACTCGGTCTCGCGCGGTCGCAGAATCTCATTCATCGGGATCTGGTAGAGACGGATCAACTCCGGCATTCGCGGCCCGCAGACATGGAGCCAGTCATCGGCGAATCCCCCCTCCGCCCCCCGATACCATTGAGGAAAGGTCGGGTCGTATAGCAGGCAGTCTTCTGGTCCTGCTGCGACGACTCCCGCGGCGGTCCGGACAGTCATATGCGAGTGGAAACGCACAAACAGGTACGCGGGCATCCCGTGAGGGCGCGCCACCGTGAAGGCTCTATCATGTTCCCAGCGGAGCCCCAGATCTTCCACCATCAGGCCGACCGACGGCCGCTCTTCCCCTACGCTACTCATGGCACCTGACCTTCTCCCCTCGTGCGCGGGAGTCTGCTCCATTCTGCCAGGGGCAAGAGGATCCGTCAAGTACTCGCGGCAAGGGCGACGCAGATGAGCAGTTCAGTCCCGCCACACGTCGGGGAATTCTTCGGTCAGTCCCCAGGTGCCCATCTCGAAGTTCTCGAAGCCGAGCTTCAGCGCCGGCGAGCCCGGCTTGACCCGGTAGTCGTTGTTCTCGGGATCGACGAAGAGAGGATCGGCGAACACTGAGTGGAGGTCGAAGCCCAGTGCCCGCCACTCCTCGAGCGAGTACTTCCGTCGCTCCCCCTCGCGCATCTCGACGCGGGCCGCGAACTCACCCACGGCGCTGTAGAAGCAATTGTAGTCGATCTCCTCCAGCCACGGCCCCCGCGCGGGTGGCGCGATCAAGGTGTAGATCTCCCCATAGCTCGCGCCCATCTCGAAGTTCAGATCGTGTTCGGGACGCATACCCGCCGCGCTCATCGTGGTGATGTTGCGAACATAGCGATCGTGGTTGTCCTCGTTGCCAACGTGAAAGCACGGCGAGTTGGCCCCGTTCACCCAGATGTTGTTGTAGATCGTGCGATAGGCGCCCTCGCGGAGCTTCATGCTGACGCCGACGCACAGATTGTTGTAGATCTCATAGTTGGAGGCGCCATCGTCCAGGTCCAGCCCCCACCCCGCGCTCTCCTCGAAGAAGTTGTGGCGGATGATCACCGGCTCCATCGCGTCGATCAGCACCTCCCCCGCATAGTGGCTTCTGTCCTTGAGGTACTCCGTGTGGGACTGGACCAGGCACCAGTACTTGTCGCGGCCCCAAGCATGGAAGGGCCCGTGGTCGCCGGTCTCTCGACAGGTGTCGTGGAGGTGGTTGTATTCGATGACGTGGCCGCCCCGGGTCCCGTCCCCAATACAAATGCCCGCCCGGGGCAGGTCGTACATCAGATTGTGTCCGGCGGTGATCCGCTTGGCCCGCGAAATGTAGACGCCGGCGGTCTGCTTGCCGAAGACACCGCAGTCGTGGACGAGATTGTTGGTGGCCTCACACTCATAGGGGAAGCTCCGCTGCGTTCCGTTCGTCAACTCCAGAGAGCCGACGAAACACACCGCGCTGTCACCCGTCTCGGTGAACTTGCAGCCAGTGATAGCTACGCCGCGGTTGTGGTTGTTCACGAACACGCCGTTGCCGCCGACGCCGTCGAACCAGCAGTTCTCGATCCGGCAATCGCGGGTGCCCTGCAGGAAGACCGTTCCGCCTCGGTGGATGGCCCAGTCGCTCAGCGAAGGCACCGAGTACTCCTCCAGGAAGGTCGAGGCCGTGTGGGCGAACCGAAAGCCGCTGAAGGCGATGTCGTGGACGGGCTCGTCCTGCGTCCCCAGGAAGCGCACGGCCTGCTGGAACACCGGGACCTCCACGGCGGCCGTTTCCAGGTCCACGCCCTCGGGGGGCAGATAGTAGAGGATCCCTTCCCTGTCATCCAGATACCACTCGCCGGGCGCGTCTAGTTCCTCGAAGACGTTTTCGATGTAGAATCGCGACCCTTCTCTGACATCGCATGGCGTTTCGAACCACTTAGCCCCCATCTGATGGCCGCCTCGGCCGAACCAGATGATGTGATCCTCGTGGTCCAGCGCCTTGACTTGCCACTGGAGATTGCCCCAGTAAGCGAACTGGTAGATATGTATGACGGCCTCCTCGGGTCTGGCCCAGCGCTTCTTTGTGAACGTATCAGGATCGAAGACGACACCGCGGGAAGCGCCGCTGGAGAAGGTCATATCATCGTTGGGCCCCGGGGCAGGATCTTGTGCCTCGTCGGGAAGTGCCCCCGCGGGCTCGATGTACCCGCTGACTCCCGGCTCAGAGGGGTCGTAGTTCGGGTACCGCGCACGCACCTGTCGCTTGCCGTTGACGAAGAGCTGGGTGAAGCTGAGACCTTCCGCTCTGACCTCCGGCAGCTCGCACATCATGATGCCGTCCCGGAACGGCCGCCATTGGGAGTCGAGCTTCCGCCCGCCGCTGACAGTGACCGCTCCCTGCGGAGATGATACATACCTGACCGGCGCCTCAGGCGACCCCGAGTCGTCCGGACCAAACACAAGCGTCTCGCCGAGATAGTAGGTCCCCCCGCCGACCGACAGGGTGATTGGCTCCTTTCCGCGTTCGGACCGCGCGCGCACGACATCCCTCGCCCGCGCCAGCGTGGCAAGGGGGCGCTCTTCAGTCCCAGGATTGGTGTCATCGCCGTCCGAGGCGACAAAGAGATGAATGTGAGATCTGTCCATCATGAACCTCCATACTGGTGTGGAGCCCAGGCAGTCCGACCCGCCTTCACTGCCGCCACAGCGTCGCGGCTTTCGCTCCCCATGGCGCTCCGTCCGAGCCTTCTCCAGCCGATGCCATGAGCTGACCATCGGTTCTCCGGCCTCCCAGTCTAGACCTATCGCAAGCCATGGGGCAATCCACAATCTCGCTGGATAGTTGACGGATTCTCCCGCATCAGGTGCCCTCGCTGGCCAGTTGCTACAGTCGGCGACCTGTGCTCCCGGTCGACTGCGCGGATGGTCCCGATGTCTGGGGCTGCTCCGCCGTCAGGATCGAGAAGACGCCCAGTTGATCTGGAAGTCCCTCATCCAGGCCCGGGTTGAGCCCCAATGAGGAAGCTTGGCGAGGGATCATCGACGCTTCGGCCCGAGATGGCCGGGTACCTCGAAGCGCTCTCCTCGTCGCAACTACTTCACCGCTACTTGCGGCCGCATGTCTCTGTCAACCGCCCGTGAAGCCGGGTTGCGAGTCCTGGAAGAACGGCACCCGGCGCCGGCGAATGGTGCCGTCTGGTACCACTGCGGGGACTCGTAGGCAACCTGCAAGCCTGTCCGAGGTGTCCCATCGCCGTTCAACACGGACAGTGTCTCCTGCCCCGAGCGAACTGCAGCTTCGGCCCTTCGAGCAGCTCGGGCTAGACAGCAAGCTACCGAGGCAACAGAGGCTCCACGACTCTGGGCGAAGAAGAGTCGCGGCGAGCAGGCATGGGGAGATGCACGATGATGGGCAAGACCGTGGACTATCGGAAAGAGGTCCCCGTTCTACACGAGGTGGACGTGTTGGTGGTCGGCTGCGGGATAGCGGGGACGATCGCAGCAATCGCCTCGGCCCGGGAAGGCGCCGAGACCCTGGTGATCGACAGGTTCGGCCAGATCGGGGGCAATATCGGCCCAGGACATATCGGAGGCGCCCCTTCGCTCGAGCTGCCACCGGCCATTGCCGACGGCGTTCCGGGAATCGGCGGTGAGGTTATCAAGAAGGTCGAGGAGTTCTCGGGGCATCCGTTTCTCCTGAATTACTTCGAGGATTCCCAGACCTTCAGCTACGTGGCCCTCAAGACGTTGAGAGAGGAGAAGGTGGGAACCCTCTTCAACGTCTACCTCGGGGACGTCATCAAAGAAGGGAATACGGTCAAAGGCGTCTTCGTCGAGACCAAGGACGGGCTGAAGGCGATCTTGGCCCGTGTCGTCATTGATGCGACGGGAGACGCCGATGTGGCCTTCAAGGCGGGTGCTCCCGTGGATGCCGGCCCCCACCACAACTTCCACCCTGGCCTGTACTTCTCCATCGGCAATGTCGATACCGAGGTCTACAGAAAGGTCGGTGAAGCCGAGGTAAGGGAGGAGCACTTGGAGTGGATGAAGAGGACCTATGTGGCATGCAGTCCGCACGTCTACCCCCTGCTTCCCTATCTGAAGACGGCGCACGAGAACGGCGACTTCCAGTACATCTGGGACCGGGACTATGGGTCCATCAGCGCCGATCATGGTGTCTTCTACAGCACCGTCGGGGTCGCCGAGCCTTCCATTCCGGACCCGAGGCGGCTGGGAAGATATGGGATCGTGGGAGGCATGGTGTGCCTCCACCACACGGGAGGTGCGAGTACAAGCGGCAATCCCGAGTTGATGACGGAGGTGGAGAACGACAGCCGAGAGTATCTCTTCGCCCTTCAGCAGTTCATGAAGAAGTATGTGCCGGGATTCGAGCGATCCTATCTTCACAGCACGGGCGCCTACCTCAGCGCGCGAGGCGGACGCAGCATGATCGCCCGGCACAACGTCTGCCAGGAAGATCTGGAGAAGGGCAGCCAGTTCGACGACATGGTCTTCCTGGGCTTTGCCGGGCACCGCCCGGTTCACCCGCTATGGGAGCTCGTTCACGACTACGAATACAGCTTCGAGGTGCCGTACCGCCAGTTTCTGCCCCGGGGAGTCGAGGGGCTGCTGGCGGCCGGACGCAGTGCCAATCTCCAGGGGGGAAGGCCCAACGATCCGAAACGGGGCGCCGTCCTCCGAATGCGCTGGCAGATGCTCATGATGGGGCAGGCCGTCGGAACGGCAGCGGCGATGGCCGCCAGGAAGAAGATCCCACCTTCCTCGATCGACGTCCTCCTACTGAGGAAGAAGCTCCACGAGGCAGGTTTCTCCATGGCTGAGACCAAGGAGCGCCTGAAGGAGTTGGGGCTCGCTTGAAGATCCGGCTCTGCCTCTCCGCGGGCTCGGAGCTCCTTTTCGGGGGCCACTGAAACCACGGTGGGCGGGTCAGACACAGCGCCAGATTGAGTGGTGCACATCTGCATGTCGCGTCGAAACGCTCCTTCAAGTACCACAGACGGCTGCGGTTCCGTGGGGCAGATGCCGCAGGTGACGCGCAGAACAGCTCCGTTTGCGTAGTTCACACCAGGATGCCCGTGTGTGGCCGTCCTAACCAGCAGGCTGCTGTCGAGCACGCGCCGGCCCGGCATAGATGGGCAGCGCGATATGCGAAGGATGTCGCTTCGAGAGATGCAGGTCATTGACGGCGATCTGGGTCTCGTCGTCCGCACGCAGCGGCTTGCCGGTGTTCGGATTGGGGTCGAAGCGCGGTGAGTTGGACGAGGAAACGGCGACCCGAATCCGGTGCCCCTTGTTGAAGATGAGCGAGGTGCTCCACAGATCGACGGTCACCTGGTAGACCTGTCCCGGCTCGAGGAATGTCTCCCGCTCGAAGGAGTCTCGAAACCGTGCTCGCATGATCCCGTCGGTGACGAGCATCGAGCGCCCGTCGGGATACACATCGGTCAGCTTCACCGTGAAGTCGGTGTCGGGGCAGTCGGACGAGATGAAGAGCGTCGCGTAGATGTGGCCGGTGACCTCCAGCGGCTCGGCCAGCTCCTCGCTCGTGAAGAGAATGACATCATCCCGGCCCTCGACCGGCCGCTGATCCATCGGCCCCATCGAGATCATCAGGTTCTGCCCGCCGATGGTCGGGACGGGGTCCCTGGGATCGTACCGGTAGCTGCGCTTGCCCTCCCCCGTGGGCTTGACTCCCGGGATGAGCTTCCCATCGGAATGGAAGTAGAATCTGGTCAGCTTCGCAGGCGGCGGCCAGTTGTCAGCCGTTCGCCAGTAGTTGCCCGGCGCCGTCGCATCGGTCGTGTCTCCCATAACATAGTACTGAACCGGAGGATCGTCGGGCACACCGTTGTCCGCTCCCTTTGCCCAGTGATCGAAGAATCGGAGCGCGCCGGCCAGCGCGTCCGGCCCCTCACTGTTCGGGTACGCGATCTCTTCAGAGGTGAACGAGCCGTGAGCCCAGGGCCCCATCACCAGGCGACACCTGCCGCGGGCTCCCGGGCCGCCCCGGTTGTGGATCGTCACGAACGAGTTGATCGTTCCCTGACAGAAGATGTCGTACCAGCCGCCCCAGAAGATGGCCGGCGCATTGACGCGATGCGCCTCCGCCTCCGGATTCATCTCTTCCCAGAGCTCGTCGTACCGGTAGTGGCGGAGAAAGGTCTCCAGGTTCTCGGGATCGGCCTCGACCCCCTCCAGCCAGTCCTCCACGAGCGCCTTCCGGAGGGCTCCGCCCTGGTAGGCGGCTTGCGCATAGAAGTCGGAGAGAGCGACCGCCACGTCCTGAGCCTTGAGCGTCTCCGGCGCGCCCGGGGCCATCATGTTCTGGGTGATGCCCAGTGCGGAGCCTCCCCAGGTGCAGATGCTTCCGTTGGACCAAGGCTGCCTCGCAACCCACTCCAGAGTGTCATGCCCATCCCGTCTCTCCGACCAGCCGTCATTGTGGAAGATCAGGGAATCGCTTCCCGGTGATTCGAAGCGACCTCGCATGTCCTGGGAGGCCAGGGCATAGCCTTGCCCACAGACTGCGCTGGCCAGCTCAGCTCCGACCTCCTTCTTCCCGTAAGGGGTCCGCACCAGGATCACCGGCCACGGACCCTCCCCGTCTGTCGGCAGGTAGACATCCGTCGCCAGCGGCGTCCCATCCCGCATCGCGACCATGTGGGCCTCGTTGGGCAGGACCTGGGGCTTCTCGGCGGGCGCCTTCTCCTCCGCTGCCGACGTGGCGACGGCAAGTGCCCCCACCAGGATGAGGGCCGCGATCACGTGATAAGGCCGGCACAGCGCCCGCTTCTTCTCCGGGAGTTGGCATGGGTGTGGCATATCGTGGTCCCTCCTGATTGCCCGAGCTCAGGTCGGCATTGCCGTCTGGCTCAGGCGACGTGGCCCGGGTTTCGATGTAGCATCAACTGTCCTTACGAGGGGCCCTGCCTCTGCGCAAGGCCCGTGGGCTCCTGGACTCCGCCAGCGCACACGTCTTCTCTCCGATTGCCCAGGGCTGGCTGCCTTCCCACGGCGCTCACGCGCACGGGACTGGATCGGTGGTACTCCATGTCCCCGTCAGGGGGGGGCCATGGCGGCGGCCCTGGTGGGCCGGTATCGCCCGTTCTAGGCCCAGCTCAGTCGCGAGAGTCTCACGTCCGCTCGACGTAGGCATCATGCTGCACACACTGATCACCTGGCCCGGGCCGCTTGTGATTCATCGGATGAGCCGATACACACCGGGCTTCACTATCAGTGATCCCCCCTGCACCTTCACGGGTATGCGCCTGTCGCCTTCAAGCCTCTCAACCCGTACCTCGTTCCAGCCCGGGAGCCGCAGACGGAACGTGTGTTCGCGCTCGTGCAAAGCAGTCAGCGGCTGTTCCGGCGTGCCAGCCATCTCGGCGAGGCCGCCGAAAAGCCAACGCCGCTCCTCAGCCGTGTCCTCAATCGCCGCCCTGCCATGTGGGAAGCGCTCGACGTCCGGCCAGATCCGCAGCGTCGCAGCATTCCCCTCGACCTTCAGGTTCACTACGCCGGTTCCCTGATAGTCGAAGTAGGGACACGACCCGACTGACATGATGTGTGTTGGACTCTCCGGGAGGGGCAAGGGCCGCCAGTCGGTTGGGCCCGTCTGCATGTAGGAGTCATCTGCTGCCAGAAGCGACATGTTGCGTTCGAAACTCACCGCTCCCGGCGCGAAAACCTGGTTGTCCTGCGGCAGATCGAAGTGGCCGCCGCGCGGCAGACGGCGGAAGACCTCTCCACCTATAAGGAAGCTCACGATCTTCTCCGGCGTATGCCAGAGGTTCAGATAGAAGATGGGCCAGTCCCAATTCACGTGAGCCGTTGCTTTCGCGTCATACTGAAACTGGCTGGCGACCTGGACGCCCAGCCGCCGGAAGTGCATGGCTATGGCGGGGTATATGTCCGCCTGCCGAAGCATCCCTCCGGCATCGAACTCGTAGACGAGCCGAGCCTTGGATCGAAGTCGCGGGTCCAGCGGCCAGCGATCCGGTAATTCGTCGAGAGTGTGACCGCGTCACAGCGGCTGTCAGCAACGGCCTGGACCACATCCGAGTCCGTGACATTGACGTTGTTGGATATGAGATAGGCGATCGGCTGCTTTGCGCCGGTGCCCCTCATCGCGTCAACCATCGTGTCGATGTACGCCCGGATCGTGTCGTAGCGGAACCAGGCGAAGGTTGCGGGGTTGCGCCATTGCGCCGGCACTGCCTTGTGGAAGGCATCGCGGACCCCTGCCCAGCCGCGCCTGGTGGTCTCGGTGATGCCAGCGCCCTCGGGGGCAACGTCGCCAGACACGACCTGGGAATACGACCAATACCAGGGCTCGTTGATGACCTCGAAGAGCGCGAGGCTGGGCTCGTCCATCAATCGATTACCAGTATACGGGTTCTGGTGTGTCAACAGCTGCTGTATGTATCTGGCCTGGATTGGCCACATGTCCGGCCACATCGACATGGCTGGCATGGGCGTATTCCTGGAGAAGCTGTCCGGCCTGGCCCCCGGACTGCCCCACCA
>JALGTG010000306.1 GCA_029821495.1 Candidatus Hebobacteria bacterium | reverse complement strand
TGCCTCCGAACGCAGCCGATGCCGGCGTCGCCCTCCCCGTCAGTTCGCAAGGCAGGAGCGTCTTCGTTGGGCAGGAGCTTGCCTCCTGCCCTCTGTTCAGGAGCCTGCTCCTGTCCCGTGAAATCCGCGCCCGACGCAGGGAATCTGTCGCCGCAGTGACAAAACACACTCCCAGGCGCGTCTAAACACACAGGAGCGCCGCCGAATGGAGACCAGCCGCGTGCTGGACAAGGCACCAGCCAGGAGCCGCGAGCGGACCGGCCCAAGGGCGGTCAACCTGGATGTCGCTGCCCTCTATGACGCCTACGCCGCGCCTCTCTACCGTTACCTGCTCACGCTCCTCGCGGGCGAGCAGGAGGCCGAGGACGCCCTGCAGGAGGTGTTCCTGGGGCTCCTCCGCCGGGGCGGGAAGGCCGCCATTCGCGACCCCCAGGCTTATCTCTTTCGTGCCGCCCGCAACCAGGCGCTGATGGCCCGTCGCAAGCGCGGCAGAAGGGACAAGGAGCAATCCGCAGCCGCCCTGTCCTGGATCGACCCGGAGCAGTGCGACCCGGGCAGCCGCGCGGTCGCTGTGGACATCGACCGGGCCGTGCAGCAGCTTCCCGCAGAGCAGAGAGAGGTGCTCGCCCTCAGGCTGAGCGAGGGGATGGCCTTTCGGGAGATAGGGGAGGTCCTGCGAGTGTCCACCAACACCGCGGCGAGCCGATATCGGCTCGCACTCGCGCGGCTGCGAAGCTGTTTGGAAGGTGGTGATGACGATGACTGACCGTCGGCGCTACAACGACATGTCGGACGACGAACTGGAGAGCCTTCTCCGCGGTCTGCCTGCCCGCGCCCCGTCTGACGGGCTTCGCGCCCGTGTTCTGTCATACGGCCTCCGCGCCCGTCGCCCGCGCCCTCACACCCTCCGCCCGGTGCTCGCGTTCGCCGCACTCATCCTTCTTCTTGTGGCCGATCTACTCGTCCTGCACGTGCAGGATACCAGCCTGTCGGCAGACGCGGGCGCCTCTCCCGCTGTCGTTACGGCACAGGCGCCACTCCAAGACGATGAGAGTGTGGCCTGGCTGAGAGAGCTGGGCGTGTCGGGTCTCGGTCTGCGCGTCGCGCGGCTCTCCGCCGATTCAGAGACGCGGCCGCAGACTCGCGCCGAGCTACTGCGGAGCCTTCTCACACCGGGAAATGGAGGCTGACCCATGAGTGACCTGTTTCCGACTCTTGGCAGATGGTTCGCCGAAGCGTTCCCTAGCCTGGCGCGGGCGCTGAGAGCTGTCGGCCGCGGACTGAAGAAGCTCGGCCGCCTGGTTCTCTATCTCCTGGTGCTGCTCCTGATCGTCCACATCCCGGCGACGATCATCACGGGGCTGATGGTGAGAAAGGAGATCTCCCGCATCCGGGATGCCGGAGAGGCGCTCACCACCCGAGAACTCGCCCCCACCGTCCCCGCCGGTGAGAGAAACGCGGCCGACGTCTACCAGAAGGCCTTCGATGCCCTGCGTCTCTCGACGGACGAGAACGAGAAGCTCTTCACGCCCGGCACAGATCACGACGAGGCGTGGATGGCCGTTGCCAATCAGGCCGTCGCCGCCAACACTGAGTACTTCGCACTGCTGGATGAGGCGTCGCAGATCCCCGCCTGCGCTTTCCCCGTGGACTGGGACGCGGGATTCGAGATGACGTTCCCACACTTCGCGGGCATGCGAGAGGCGGCGCGGATGCTGGCCCTGCGCGCGGAGGTGCTCGCCGCCGCTGGCGATTCCGATGCGGCCATTGCCTCCTGCGGGGCGGCGTTCCGCGTGGCCGAGCACGCCAAGCTGGATCCGATTCTCATCGGCCAGCTTGTCGCCTACGCCATCCAGGACATCACCGCTTCCGGACTGGAGACGATCCTCGCCAATGAGGAACCGTCCCCCGAGGCCGCTCGACGGTTGTTCGACCAGCTCGCCACCATCGAGCAGGAGCAACCCTTCAAGCGCAGCATGGAGGGAGAGCGCACCTTCGGCCTCTTCGCCCTCGACTTCGTCCGGCGCGCGCCGGTGCGTGAGGTCGCCGGGCTCCTCTCTGGCGGCATGCCCGACGAGGCCGCGACACCGTGGCAGGTCGTTGCCGCCCTGCTCTATCGCACCGCGGGACGGCCCCTGTTCAACCTGGATGAGCTGGCATTCCTTCACACATGGGACGCGTCGCGTACAACGCGGCTGTTGTGCTCCCCTGGCCGCGGTCGGAGGAGGCCGCCGGCGAAGCCGCCGCGGCGGTCGAGCAGCTTCCGATCTACCGCGCCATCATCACGAAGATGGGCTTTCCGGTGTTCACCCGGTCTATCTGGGTCCGCGAGATGAAAACGGCCCGGATGCGCACCGCCCAGATCGCACTCGCCGTGAAGACCTATCAGGTCGAACACGGGCAGTATCCAGACTCTCTGGCTGAACTCGAAGCGGAGGGGTGGCAGTTGCCGACCGATCCCTTTGGGGGCGGGACCTACCAGTACCGGCTCGAAGGCGACGGCTTCGTGGTCTGGAGCATCGGGCCGGACATGGACGACGACCAGGCTGGCAAGGACCTGGATAGCTTCCATGAAACCCCGGATGAAGAGAGACAGAGGAACCCGTACGACTACGACGTCATCTTCCGCTGCGAGCGCTAGTCCCCGCCGGTGCGCCCCTAC
>JALGTG010000305.1 GCA_029821495.1 Candidatus Hebobacteria bacterium | reverse complement strand
CCGCCAGCTCGACGGCCTCCTGCGCAGCATCGCCGCCCGCATACCGCGCCGCCTTCTCCCTGTGAAACACCTCCTCCAGTATAGTGCCGGTCCCACACATTGGGTCCACGACCAGTGACCCCGGCTTGGGATCAGCCAGTAACGCTAACGCGGCGGCAATCGTCGGCCGCAGAGCCCCTCTCCGCTGTTGCGGTGCCTTGCCCCGGTACTTCATCCCCTCGTCAGACAGCCGCAGCCCAACATGCACTGACCCCTTCACGTAGAACCCCCACAACTCGATCTCGGACGGATCGGCCCTTCGCCACCTCGGCAAGCACGATCCCACACGCGCCGCCACCCGCTCAGCGATCTCCTTGCGTCTTACCTCTCTATCTCGGTCCTGTTTCACGAAGCAGGTGAACGTGGGCGACTTGCGCCTGCGAGGTCCACAGAAGGCGTTCTTCAGCCGCACACCGTTGAGCACCTCAGCCCTACTCACAATCCGGTCCAGCTTACACAGGTCCCGCCGCACTGCCACCGCCACGGGCACTCCCATCATGTAGAACACATCCTCCACCGTCCTCAGCTCAGCCAATCGTCCCGCGCTGGCCTCGCTCACCTTGCCCACGATCAGATCGTAGTTCCGGAGCCTGAACACCGCCACTTCACTCGGGTGGCAGGGCTCCAGCTCTCTCTGAGTGATCTCCGCAAGCCCCGCGAACGTCAGAACGCCGAACCCCACCGCCGTTCTCGAACGTGACATCTTGGGACTGCGACTCCTCTTCACCTGGCTGGCTCTCCCGCGGTGCCCACGTCTGCGTCGTCTGTCCGTAGTGTACCAGAACCAACCCGGGCGTAGGGCGCCGCCGGCCTCCCGCCCCTGCTGTAGGGCGAGCATACCCATGCCCGCCGCCTCGCATCCCTCCCCCGCCCTTGACACCCACTTCCTCCCTGCGCCAGAGGTGCGAGGGAATCTCCGTTGGGCAGGAGCTTGCCTCCTGCCCAACGCCCACCCGCCTTGGCAGCGAGTTCAGGTTGCTTCGGTAGCTTGCTGCCGAAGCTCTGGAACCCCCAAACGCGAGTGAGGGGGGTCTGGGGGGACTGATCGCCGGCCAGTCCCCCCAGACGCGGCTTCGCCCGGCAGGCATCTGCCGGGCGCGTCGTTTCCCCACCGCTACCTAACCCACCGCCACCTCCCTCACCAACCCAAAGAACCCCCGCTTCCTCTCCGTATTGATCCCCCAGTTCGGCGGCACCGACTGATACCCGTCCTGATAGTTCCCCTCACCCGGATCGAAGTACCCCCATGACGCGTACTCCGACACCGCCGCCAGCATATTGTTCATCGGCTTCTCGAAGTAGAAGTGGTCGTCCTCATTGAACAGAACCGGCATCGGCCGGTACGTCTTCAGCGCCCGCGTCTCCCTCACCATCTCCGCAATCCGCGCCGGATCCTCCACCCCGTTCCCGTGCATCAACACGAAATCCGAGGCCCCCACCACCTGCTCTCCCGGCACCGTCCCGCCCCCATAGCTCGTCCCCACCAGCAGCCGCCGCCCCTCCTTCGTAATCGCCTTCACCCGCTCGATCAGCTCATGCACCCGGTGCGGCTGCAGTATCTCGTGCTCGTACCGCGGCACATCGCACTCATTGTTCACCTCGATCAGCACATTCGCGCACCCGCGCCCCAGCACCCACTCCGCCGCGCGGTCCAACGCCCGCTTCACCGCCTCCTCATCCCTCAGCCGCTCATCCTGCCCGAAGTAGAACACCCCCAGAATCACCACCATCCCCAGCTCGTCCGCCCACTCCAGAACGCGCCCCATCCGATCCTCATAGCACGGCCGCAGCTCCCCCTTCTCCGTCCACGCGCTGTTGTGCCACTCCACCTCCCCATATCCCCGCGGATTTCCGCCCTGGAAGTTCACCGTCAAGCCCAGCAGCCCGTGCTCCCGCCACGCCGGCATCGCCGCCAGGAACTCCTGCACATTCCGCTCCGGGTCCCACACCCCCGTATCCGGGTACACCCATTGATCCCGCGTCTCCGCGTTCAGATCGTCGAACGTCGCCTGCACCATCCGGCTGTTGAGCAGCAGCCCCTCGATCTTCCACCCGCGGTACTCCCGCCCCTCATACGTCGGCGCCCCGTTGATCAGGAACCCATCCTCCTTGATCGACACCTGCGTCTTCCCGCCCATCTCACGCCTCCTGTCTCACTTCCCCATACCTCGCGCCGGCGCCGGCCCAAAGAGACCGCCCGGCCGCCATTCGGCGGCCGGGCGGACGCTCACTCCGCTGGACATCACTCTACCCGCGTAGCAGCACTCCCGCGGCCAGCACCGCGCTCACTATCACAATCCCCACCGCGACCGTCATCGCTCGCGGCCGCCGCCCCACCCCCCCGTCGCTCGACTCTAGTCCCAACTCCAGTTGACCGGCCTCCCCACCGATCGGCTCGGCCCTACCCGCGATTCCCGACATGTCCCCTCCCAACTCCCCCCGCCTACCAATACCATACGCCCACCTCGCCGCGCGACTCTCGCCGATTCTCCCCCTCGCGGCCCCTCTCTACTTCGACGCTACCGGCTCCACCGGTTCCGCCGGCTCCTCCGCCTCCGTCCGCCGCTTCTGCCTCACATACACCCCCTGGTGCGACAGCGCCTTCTTCAACTGCGACTCCGTCACCACCTCCATCTCCAGCAGTATCTCCCCCAGCCGGCGCTTCCGCCGGTGGTCGCTGAGCTGCCGCTCCAGTGCCCGGTTCAACTGCTCCTGCGACAGCACCCGATACTTATAGACCAATAGCGCCCCCAGCAATGGAACCAGCGGCTCCCGCTCATCCAGCAGTTCCCGCAGCTCCCGCAGTGGAACCGCCTCAACCTGCTTCTTGCCGGTCTGCGCGCTCGCGTGAATAGTCGAAAGCACCAGCAGCACACCCCCCAGCAAGAACAGCGCGCCCAACCACCACGACAGCCCATACGCCTTCGCCCAGGCCTGGCCGAACGATATCCCGCCCCCCGCCGCCATTGCCAGTCCCGCGACCGTCCGCGCCCAGATGGCCCGCCGCGAGATCCCCTCCGCCCGTTCCTCGCGCCCCCTCCTCCGATCGCCCCTCTTCCTGCGGTCTCGCTGTCTCATCCTGTCAGGATTCCCTTCCCCACAATCTCCCGCTCCCTCACCCCTCACCCCAACCAACGTTTCTTTCCATGTACGCCTCGCGCATTCACCCACCCCCAGCCCCCCACCTGTCACCCCCTCCGCCCAACCTCTCGATCCTCGGTGTCTCGACCCTTCAGTCTCGGAATCCATCCTGCCCCCGCCCAGCACTCACCCTCCCCCTCCCCGTTCGGCAGGAGCCTTGGGCGCCTCGGGCGGCTTGCCTCCCACCAATCCCTCCATCCCCGTAGGAGCGACATTCCTGTCGCGACCTCATCCCTGCCGCCCTCCC
>JALGTG010000096.1 GCA_029821495.1 Candidatus Hebobacteria bacterium | reverse complement strand
GAGGAAGCCTGCGGACCTCGTCACCACTATGTGGGAGGTCTATCAGGCAGGCTATGTCGCCGAGTGCACTTTCCGCATCGACCAGCCCATCATCGAGGAGGCCATGCAGGAGCTCGTCGAGCGCCGCGCCAAGGCCCCGCCGGACAGCCCTTTCGTCCTGGGCGTCGGGAGCGTGATCAACCCGAAGGAACTCGAGGCCGCCATCGAGATGGGATTCGACATGGTCGTCGCGCCCGCCGAGGTCATGGGCGGCTACGGCGAGACCAAGGACTTCCTGCGCATAGCCCGCGAGGCCGGCGTCTTCTCCGCCCCCGCCATCCTCTCCCCAACCGAACTCCAGCGCTTCATCGAGCGCGACGACGGCCTCGAGCCTGACTGCATCAAAGTCTTCCCCGCCGCTGTCCACGGACCGAGCGGCATCGGCGCGATGCTCGCGCCCTACGTCCGCGACCGTCACAAAGGCCGCATCATCATGCCCACGGGCGGCGTCAACAGCCAGAACGGACCTCAATACCAGGAGCACATCTCCAAGCGGGGCTACACCCCGGTCCTCGGGATGTCCTCTCCGCTTGCTCTTGTCGGCAGGCGCAAGAAGCCGGGCGACGTGGACACGATTCGCGAGTCCCTCGCCGAGTTCAAGGCTGAGTTCAAACCCTACACGCCCCGCTAGGCGCGCTGATCGCGGCCAGAAAGGCCCAGCATGTCCGAGAAGCCAGACGCGCTCTTCAGCGTTCGCGGCAAGGTTGTCGCCATCACCGGCGCGGCGGGAGTGATCTACAGCACCATCGCTAAGGGCCTCGCCGCCCGCGGGGCGAAGGTGGCGCTGCTCGACCTGCTAGGTGACAAGGCCCGGGGAATCGCCGATCAGATGAAGGCCGACGGCGGCCAGGCGATCGGCCTCACCTGCGACGTCCTCGACCCCGCGAGCGTATCGGATGCTCTCGACGGCATCCTCGACGCCTTTGGCCGCGTGGACACTCTCATCAATGGCGCCGGCGGCAATCGCCCCGGCGCAACCGTCCAGCGCGATGCCGTCTTCGCCGACCTCCCCCTCCACGAGGTGGACAAGGTCTTCGCCCTCAACTACAAGGGCACTCTCCTCCCCACGCAGATCTTCTGCAAGCACTTCGCCAAGCGCGGCACGGGGGTGATAGTCAACACCTCCTCCATGTGCTCCCTCGCCCCCCTTACCAACATCCCGGGCTACTCCAACGCCAAGGCCGCCATCACCAACTTCACCCAATGGCTCGCAGTCCAGGTGAAGGTGGACTACCCCGACGCCGATATTCGGGTCAACGAGATCGCTCCCGGATTCCTCGACACCAGCCAGAACCACAGCCTGCTCTGGGAGAGGGACGATAACACCCTCACCCCTCGCGGCCGCTCCATCATCGCCAACACCCCGCTGGGGCGGTTCGGCGACCCGGAAGAGCTGCTCGGCCCCATCATCCTGCTGATCTCCGACGCCGGCAGCTTCCTGCACGGAACCACCATCGTCGCCGACGGCGGGTTCGCCATCTACTCCGGCGTCGGCCCCCTCGACGAGAAGAAGCCCGGCTGAGAGAGACCACAGCCGTGGCTGCGCGTCGGACAATCGCCCCATTGGGGGCGAGAACCGGCAGGAGCCGCGGACTCCCCCGTGGAAGCCTTAGCGTTCCGCCACAATCCAGTCCGGGACCCGTCGCGCCGGTCGGGCCCGGTTTCATGATGGGGGTCACGATGTCCGCAGCATCCGGCTTGTCCGTTCCCTCGACTGAGGAAGCCAGGAAGGAATACGTCTCCCGCGGCGACTTCGACTTCGTCGTCCCGGGTGGTGGCCACGGGGCGGCGGCCGTATGCCGCGCACTCGTAGAAGAGGGCTACACAGTCGCCGGCGTCGCCAACCCGGTAGATGAGGGGGGACACTCCGCTCGCATCCGCTGGGACCTCTACCGCCACCTGGGCTACTGGCCCATCATCCCCGGCGACACCATGAATCTGCTGGGAGGGGGCTTCGCCCACCCGGCCATTTACTCCGTCACCAACAGCCGCCTCCCGAAAGATCTTGCAGACACACCTGCCGACGTCGCCTTCGCCGAGGCCGCTGATGCGGCCATCGAGAAGCTCCCTGCCTCTGATCGTCCCGCGCTTGAGGACTTCAGGTCGTTTCTGACGGAGATGGGCGCGGCCATCCAGCGCGAGCTGATTGGCTCCGGGATAACATCACTCCCCGGCGCCAGCCTACAGAACATCCTTCACGCTGGCGTTATGGTCCACGCGGGAGCTTATCGCAAGGGCATCCCGGTCCTCGATCAGGACAAGTACCTCTGTGGCTCTCATCTCCTCGAACGAGAGATGAAGGCCACCGAGCGCGGCCTTGTCGTACCCATGACCTTCGATAAGATCACGCTTGTGACGAAGCACGCCGGTGGCCGCACCGTCGTGGGGGGCATCAACCGCGTCCTCCTCGCCAGGGGCGACGGCCCGAACGGGCTCGAGTACGGCGACATGGTGCCCAATTCCATGCTGCCCGACGCACCCCCCGAGTCCTCCGAAGAGGAGAAGAAGAAGCTCGCCGCAGCAAAGGTCGTCGACTGGTATCCCGCCGAAGTGGAGCACGGGCCGGTCATCGAGCCCTTCAACAACGACTGGGTCTTCAAGGAGATCCGTCCCCTCACGCCGCGCATCAACCCCTTCCTCGTGGAGGTCATCCGTCGGCTCAAGCCGGGGGGCTCCATCGTCATCCCCCCAGGCAACGCGCACGAGAGCACTTACACCTTCTTCATCATGTCCGGCCTCTGGGAGGAACTCCAGGCCGCCAGGTCCCGCGGGGCTCGCGTCACCCTGGTCTGCAATCCCGTCAACCTGCTGCTCACGGCCGGGTACACCGTCGAGGACTACCTACAGGCCATCGAGCAAGCCATCACCCGCGCAGCCGGCACGAAGATCAAGGCCGAGCAGGTTATAGACCGCGTGGTCGTCAACGACCCCGCCGCCACCTCCGAGAAAGTGCGGAAGATGATGCAGGGCGAGGGTATTCCACGCGAGGTGAAGCAGGTGCTCCTCCACCGCACACCCACAGGGCCGGTCGTCGTTACTCCCGACGACATCGCCCGCCTCCAGAGCAGGGGCCTGGAGGTGATACAGAAGCCCATGCTCTCCGTCGAGACTATCTCCATTCGCGGGATCGAGACCGAGGCGATCTCGTACGCGAAGGAGAAGCTGCTCGACGCAATCTCGTGACACCCGATCAAGCTGGCCGCTTCCATCCCAGCGGCCGAAAAAGGATCTGAGATGCGCATCGCGATAGCAGGTGGAACAGTCATCACCCCTCTCGACATCTTCGAGGGGGCGGACATCCTCATCGACGACGGCAAGGTTGCAGCGGTCGGTCCGGGGCTGGCCGACAGCGACGTCGCCAGGACCATCGATGCTGGGGGCCGCATCGTCGCGCCCGGCTACATTGACGTCCACACCCATGGCAGCGCCGGGCACGACACGATGGACGCCACCCGCGAGGCCGTCGAGGGCATGGCAACCTTCTTCGCTGCTCACGGTGTTACTTCGTTCTGCCCGACGACTCTGACGCAAGCTCATGAGGACATTATGGCGTCGGTGTGCGCGGTCTACGAGTGTCAGGAGAAGCCGATCGAGGGAGGGGCGCAGCCGCTCGGGGTGCACCTCGAGGGTCCCTACATCGAGGCCGGCAAGAAAGGCGCCCAGCCCGAAGAGCACGTCCGGAACGCATCCGTTGGAGACTACAAGGACCTCTTCTCCCTCGGCAACATCAGGCTCATCACCTTTGCCCCAGAGATCGAACAGAACAAGGAGCTTATCGGCTTTGCCCGCAGCCGCGGCGCAGCCGCGGTCGTCGGCCACTCCGCCGCCACCTACGAGCAGATGGTCGAGGCCGTCAACCTGGGCATCAACCACGCCACCCACACTTTCAATCAGATGGAGGGGCTGCACCATCGCAAGCCGGGCACGGTCGGCGGCGTGCTCCTGCTCCGCGAGATTTACGCCGAGTTCATCGCGGACGGAGTGCACCTGCATCCGGCGGTGGTTGACATGATCGTGCGGCTGAAGGGGCCGGAGAAGGCGCTGCTGATCACGGATGCGATCAGCGGCGCGGGGATGCCGGATGGGGACTACGAGCTTGGGGGGCAGAAGATCGTCGTGAAGGAAGGGGCGGTGCGGCTGGCGGATGGGACGCTTGCCGGGAGCGCGCTGACGATGGACCAGGCGGTGCGGAATGTGCGGCGGTTCACGGGACGGCCGCTGAGCGAGTGCATTCAGATGGCCACGCTGACGCCCGCGCGGTCAATCGGGGTGGCCGACCGGAAGGGGAGTTTGGAGCGGGGTAAGGACGCGGATGTCGTGATTCTGGATCAAGACCTCAATGTGGCGAGCACGATGGTGATGGGCGAGGTCGTGTACCAGGCCTGATCCGGGCTGTTCGTGTGGAGGGGCCGAGATGAGCACACTACGCGGAAACTGCCTCATGGGGCAGTCGGGCGGACCGACGGCGGTCATCAACTCAAGCATCTGCGGCGTGATCCAGGAGGCGGTGAAGCACGCCGAGATAGAGCGGATCTACGGCGCTCGGCACGGCATCCTGGGCGTGCTGAACGAGGACCTGATCGATCTCCGGCGGGAGGATCCGGAAGAGGTAGAGCTGCTGAAGTGCACGCCGGCGGCGGCGCTGGGGTCTATTCGCCACAAGCTGCCGGAGCCGGAGCAGGACAGCTCGGAGTACAAGCGCATCTTCCAAGTCTTCGATGCGCACGATATCCGCTACTTCCTCTACGCCGGCGGCAACGACTCAATGGACACGATCAACAAGATCTCTGCCTACGCCGCGAAGGTGGGATATGACTTGCGCGCCATCGGCATCCCCAAGACCGTTGACAACGATCTCGCGGGGATAGACCACTGTCCGGGCTATGGCAGCGTCGCTAAGCACATCGCGGCCATCACCCTCGGCGTGGGGCTCGACATGCGGTCCGTCCACCTCACCGACCCGGTAGTGATCATGGAAGTCATGGGGCGCAACGCCGGTTGGATGACCGCCTCCTCTGCCCTCGCCCGCCGCGAAGAGGGAGACGCGCCCAACCTGATCTATGTGCCCGAGGCGCCCTGGAACCGCGCACGCTTCCTCGATGACGTGAAACGCAGCCACGCCGAGTACGGCTGGTGCTTCATCGCTGTTTCTGTGGGGACGAAGGACGAGTCCGGCGAGTATCTGGCCGCTCAGAAGGGCGAGTTCGCTACCGACGCCTTCGGTCACGTGCAGCTCGGCGGGGCGGGACCATTCCTGGAGAACCTGGTGCGAGAGGAACTGGGCCTCAAGACCCGGTACGTGCGACTCGGCCCGGCCGAGCGTGTCGCCATGCATTTCGCATCCCTGACGGACCGCGACGAGGCCTACCGGCTCGGCGCCTTCGCCGTCCAGTCGGTGATCGAGGGCGTGACCGCGAGGATGGTGAGCCTGGAGCGCAAGAGCAACGACCCATACGAGTGCGAGCTGACGCTCGCCGATCTCGAGGTCGTGGCCAACGAAGAGAAGCTGATCCCGCGGGAGTGGCTCAACGAAGCTGGCAACGACGTCACCCAGAGCTTCCTCGACTACGCGCGGCCCCTCATCCAGGGGGAAGTGCCCACCCCCATCCAAGACGGCCTGCCGCGGTATGCGCGGCTGCGGGGAGTGCCGGTGGGGAAGAAGCTGGGGGCGTGGCGGAGGAGCAGCTGACTCAGGTGCTCTCCTGTAGGGCGGCCATCCGCTGCAGGCGGATGGCCTAGTGCTCAGAGGCAGGAGGCAAGCGGCCAGGTATGCCTGCGGGAGACTGCCACTGCGGTCGCCAAGGCCCACCTAGGGGTCCTGACCTGCGATCTTCCATCGCTCCTCTCGCGGTTGCGTTCCCCCCCGCGGCAAGCCGACGGGCAGCGTGCTTCCGCCTCACGATCACCCTTGTGCTCCCTTGCGCACAACTCGGCTGCTTGAGGGAGAGGCATCGGCGGACGGCCGAGGAACGGGCGCGCCGTGTGAGACCCAGGCGACAAAGGAGGCAAGCCAGATGGCGAAAGTCGCGCGAGAGATGGTGGAGAAGGCCGGTGTGAACGTGGACGAGCTACTCGAGCTGCTGGTGAACAACGCGGCGGCCGAGCTGACCACTTTCTACTACTACACGATCCTTCGGGTGAATCTCATCGGCCTGGAGGGCGAAGGAATCAAGTCCATTGCAGAGGACGCGCGCATCGAGGACCGCAACCACTTCGAGGCCCTCGTCCCACGCATCTACGAACTCGGCGGCAAGCTGCCGGACGACATGAAGGCGTTCCACGACCGTTCCGCCTGCCCGCCGGCCTCGCTGCCGAAGGACCCGACCGACACCAAGGCTCTGCTCAAGGTCCTGCTGGAGGCAGAGCGCTGCGCCGTGCGCGGCTACACGCACATCTGCAACATCACCGCCGGCAGGGACCACCGCACCTACGACCTTGCCCTCGCCATTCTCCACGAGGAGATCGAGCACGAGGCCTGGTTCTCCGAGTTCCTGGGAGAGGGGCCGTCGGGGCACTTCGGCCGCCGAACGCCCGGCGAGTCTCCCTTCGTATCTAAGTTCCTGCACCCGTAGCGCATGTTGCGTTGCCCTAGCGAGGGCGGCTCTGTCGCGTGCAGGGATCGGGGCCGCCCTCCCCAGCCCGATGTGAGAGTCAGCGGAACCCACGATGCGCACCTTCACCAGAGAGGAACTCGGTAAGTACACGGGCGAGGACGGCGGCCCGGTCTACTTCGCCTACAAGGGCAAGGTCTATGACGCCTCCGAGAGCTGGCACTGGCGCGGCGGCCGCCATCAGGCGCGTCATGCCGCCGGTCAGGACCTGACTGAATCCTTAGCTGATGCGCCACACGGCGAGGACCTACTCGCGCGCTTGCCAGTGGTGGGCGTGCTGGTGGACTGACGCTAGTGCGCGGTTTGCGGCTGTCAAGGCATGGGCGACTGAGTGTAGGGTCAACCTGATATGTCCACGGTAGCCCTGGCGCTGATGCTCACATCTCTCGCTGGCCTTTCCACGACCTTGGGCAGCCTGCTCGTGTTCGTGATTCGCAAACCCGGGCCACGGTTCATGGCCCTCTCGCTTGGATTCGCGGCTGGGGTCATGATCCTGGTGTCGTTCGCGGAGCTGCTGCCCGCGAGCATTGAGGTGTTGGGCGCGGGCTGGGGATACGGGGCCTTCTTCGGCGGCCTGGCTCTGATGTTCTTGGTGGATGTGGCCATTCCGCACTCCTATGAGGGGGTGGCGGATGCGGGGCCGGGAGACCCCAAGGCTGAGGGCCGTCTGCTCAGGTTGGGCCTGTTCGTTGCGCTGGGCATCGGGATCCACAACTTCCCGGAGGGGATGGCCACCTTCGCGGGCACCCTCGCTGACCCCCACCTGGGGGCCGCGATTGCGGTCGCCATCGCATTACACAATATCCCTGAGGGGCTGGCCGTTGCGGCGCCGATCTTCGCGGCGACCGGCAGCAAAGGGAAAGCCTTCTGGTGGTCGTTTCTCTCCGGACTCGCGGAGCCTCTGGGGGCAGGTTTGGCGGCGATCGTCCTTCTGCCCTTCCTGACGGATACCGTCCTTGCCGCGGTCCTGGGAGCGGTGGCCGGGCTCATGGTCTTCATCTCGCTCGACGAGCTCTTGCCCGCGGCGCGGGAGCACGGCCAGGAGCACCATGCCATCATCGGCGCGATCGCGGGCATGGCGGTGATGGCGGCGAGTCTGTGGCTGTTGATGTGACAGTCCCCGGCGACGTGGCTACGGGTGTTGGTGGCGGCCGAGTAGCCTGATAGCGATCCCAATGGCGCTCGTCTCGCCCGGTATGGCAGTGTCCCGTCGCAGCAGAGCCGAGCGTATAGCGAGCAACATCTGCGAGCAGGGAGAAGGAGAATGGTCTGCTACGTCTGCGCCCAATCGGGCGAGCGGTCGGAAGCGGTGGCGATCTGCATTATCTGCGGGATGGCGCTCTGCAAGGAGCACCTGGTGAGAGAGGAGCTGCCTGTATGGGAGAAGCTGCATGACGGGCTTGTCGAGAGGCGCCAGGAACTCCCTGCAAGGCTACCCAGGTTCCTGTGTGGGGATTGCCACCGAGCGCTGCACCAGCCCGGCGCCTAGCCCGCCCTCGTTAGCTCGTGAGCCTTTCGCCGAACCGGTCCACCCAACGTGCTTCCGTACTTGGCGAAGGGGGCAGAATGGCGCCGCTGGGATGGAGCCCACACCCGGATTCGAACCGGGGACCTTGTCCTTACCAAGGACACGCTCTGCCACCTGAGCTATGTGGGCTCGGTTATCACGCCGTTCGGCAGGAGCTAGGCCCGCCGCACCGCTCCAGCACCTCTCGCGTAGCCTGGTGGACGGGGGAGGATTCGAACCTCCGTAGGCATACGCCGGCAGATTTACAGTCTGCTCCCTTTGGCCAGCTCGGGCACCCGTCCTCTGCGCGACCGCTCAGACAACTGCAGCCGCGAGCCCTGCCTCGCGACCGGTCCGATGGTAGCACGGGGCCGAAACGGCGTCAAGATTCAGCAGGCACGCCGGCCAGTCACACCGACCTCACGGCGGGTTGGCGGGGCGCGGGCGGGCGTGCACCTGAATGGTCCCCACCTCCGTCCATCCCACGTATTGCTCCCGGTAGAGCGGCCCTATCCCGATTACCGTCCGGCCAAGGCCCGGCGGCGTGTTAGTGGGGATGATGAACCATCCCCGCTGCTCATAGACCGTCCCCTCGGGGGATGCCTCCGGCTGCTGCTCGCCCACCAGCGGAAACGCCTGCACGAAGAAGCCGTCGCGCGACAGCCTCTGCGCGAAGTGCTCCGGTGAGACTCCTGCCGGAATGAGCCCAACCCCGAACTGCAGCGGCGTCGGCACCCTCTCTCTCAGCCGCCACTCAGACCTGAAGCTGACCATCTCCCCGGTCCCGGCCTCCGACCGGTCCCACTCGAACGCCATCAGCTCCACTCCTCCCGGAAGCTCCGCCAGAGTATCCGCGGTGCTGCTCTCACGGACCAGATCGGGGCGCGAGAACCGCAGCGCCACTAGGTCCTCGCTCAGCCCAACGAAGTGCGGCGGTTCCGGAAGCCTCAGCGCCCGAGGTCCGTGCAAAACGTAGACTGGCCTCTTACCCTCAAGGCGCCGCGCGAGAGAATACGCGAACAGGGCCGTCCGCTCCCACTTCACCTCCGGTGTGTCCCGCAGCTCCAGCTCCCGCAGCGCGGTCTGTGTCTCGGCCCACGCCTCCCGCGCCGCATCCCCTACCTCCGCATCCGCGTCCTCGATCAGGTCCACGTACCAGGCCATCGCCATCGGCACCACCCGCAGCAGCGTGACATCCGGGCGCCAGGTCCACGTACCAGGCCATCGCCATCGGCACCACCCGCAGCAGCGTGACATCCGGGCGCATCTCCTCCACACACTGGAGGTACATAGTCGCGAAGCTCGGCACGTCGTTGTCAGAGATGAAGACTGCATCTGGCTCGAGCTGCGACACCATAACCGCCCATCGGTCGCGGTGTTGCCACAGATTGCTGAGGTCCGAGCGCTCCCAGTTCACCCTTACCAGCATCCCACACAGCGCAACGCCCAACACGGCCACCACCCCCCAGCGCGGCGTCCCCGACGGAAGCCGCGCGTCCAACCGCGCCAGCCCCGCCGCGCCCCAGAGCGCCAGCACCGCACCGACAGGTTGCAGGAAGACCTTCAGGTCCGCCGTCTCCCCCCACTGCAGCACCCAGAACACGAGTAGCACCGCCCCGCCCGCCAGCGGCCAAGCCGCCCACGCCCCTCGTCGCATCCA
>JALGTG010000304.1 GCA_029821495.1 Candidatus Hebobacteria bacterium | reverse complement strand
CACCTACCGCCGCTTTCGAGACGAGTGCCTCGATCTCCCAAACCATCTGCCCGCCCTCGAAGGCTGCTCCTGCATGTCCTGCCCCTACGGCCCCTGGAACGTCGAGTTCCACCAGCGGCTGGGACTGTAGGGCGGCCATGCGAAGTGGCTAGGTCTGCCTTTGGCAGACCGCCATCCCGGCATCTATGCCTAGGGACATCGCCGCCGCCGTCGGCCGGGGTGGCGGCTCGCCTGCGGCGGCCCTGGCCACTTGTCTGCTGCTCAGCAACCTGTGTTCGGCAGGGCGCGGGGCCGTCCAAGTCGAACCGCACTCACGAGCCTGCGGGGAGGAATGCAAATGGCGGAGAAGCTCCGTGTCGGCGTCCTTGCCTCCGGCGGAGGCACCAACCTCCAGTCGATCTTGGACAACTGCGCCGCCGGCCGCATCGACGCCGAGGTCGTCATCGTCATCTCAGACATTGAGTGCGGCGCCCTCGCGCGTGCCCGCAAGGCCGGCATTCCCGCCGAGCATATAGACCGGCGCGACAAAGACCGCTACCCCAACCGCGAAGTCTTCGACCGCGCCGTCCTCGAGCGCCTACAGGCCCACAACGCCGAACTCGTCTGCCTCGCCGGCTACCTCCGCATCATGACCCGCGAGTTGGTGGACGCCTTCGCAAACCGCATGATGAACATCCACCCCGCCCTCCTTCCCTCCTTCGGCGGCCAAGGCATGTGGGGCCACCATGTCCACCAGGCCGTGCTCGACTACGGCTGCAAGGTCTCCGGCTGCACCGTCCACTTCGTCTCCCTCGATACCGACGGCGGGCCCATCATCCTCCAACGCCCCGTGCCAGTCGAGGAAGGCGACACCCCCGAGACCCTCGCCGCCCGCATCCTCCCCCATGAGCACGCCCTCTTCTCCGAGGCGATCCAGCTCTTCGCCGAAGGCAGGCTGAAGATCGACGGGCATCGCGTGCGCATCTTGCCCTCTGGCCAGCGATGAAGAAGCCGCGGGCCGAACGCCCCACGCTCCAAGAGCGGGCCCCCGGGTCCTCCGTTGGGCAGGAGCTTGCTGCTGCCCCTCCCGGCGCCGCCCGGCAGGGCCTCTCACTCATGCCAGTCGTCAGCGGCGTCCTGGGCGCTGCCCTCGCGGTGCACGTGCTCATCTTCTCCCTCCACGCCTATCAGGCCGTCATGTTCCCATACCAGCTCGACTACGGCGAGGGCCCGATCCTCCAGATCGCCCTGCGCGTCGCCCAGGGCGGCGAGATGTACCCACCCATCAACCAGCCGCCCTACGTCGTCGCCAGCTACATGCCCCTCTACTATCTCCTCGCCGCCCTCGGCCTGAAGCTAACTGGCGTCAACTTCATCTTCGGTCGACTCCTCTCACTCGCTGGCACACTTGCCATCGCAGTCTTCGCGGCCTTGATCGTCTGGGAACACACCAGGCACAGGTTCTCAGCCTTCCTGGCGGGCGGCCTCATCCTCGCCATGCCGCACTTCATGGTCTGGGGCACTTTCATGCGCGTCGATGTCTTCGCGCTGGCCCTCGCAGTCTGTGGCTTCTACCTCTTCACCCGCGGCCGGCGGACAGCCGGCGTCGCCTTCTTCGCGCTCGCCCCCTTCACCCGACGCACCACCGTCGCAGCAATGGGGGCCGCCTTCCTCTCCGACGCTCATCAGCGGGGCCTCCGGCGCGCCGCCCGCGCCTTCGCCGCTCAGGTAATCGTCATAGTCTTACTCGTCGCCGCGGCCGTGCTCCTAACCCGCGGCGGTCTCTACCACCAGCTCTACCTCCACACCGCGACTTCGGTCGGCAAGGCGTGGACCTGGGAGCAGCTCCGCTCTCTGCTCTGGGTCCCCGGCAATCCCTGTCCCCTGAAGCTCTGGCCCGCCTACTTCGCCGTCACCGCTATCGCCGCGATCTGGTCAGCCTTCCACCGGCCCAGCCGACCCCTGCTCCTCTACTTCCTGATCGCCTGTGTCATCTTCCTCACCGGCGGCCGCATCGGCTCCGCACACAACTACCTGCTCGAACCCACCGCCATCGGCGCGATAATGTTCGGGATCATGTACGCCGTCCTCTCGCGTCAACCGGGTCCCGGCCGAGTCTGCCTCATGCTCATCGCCGCGGGACTCATCGCCCAAATGGCGTGGACCCTTCAGCCGCCCTCCGATCCCGGGCGGATGTCGCGTCTCGCCCACAGCTTCAGCATCCTTCAGCCCCGCGTCGACCCCTTCAGCCCCGCGTCGACCCACGCGCCAGCCAGCACGTCATCAACCGCATCCGGCAGACTGACGGCCCAGTGCTCTGCGAGGACACCGGCCTCACATTGCTCGCGGGCAAGGACCCCCCGCTCATGCCCTTCGAGTTCACGATGATGACCCGACGGTCGGCCCTCGACCCAACTCCAGTCTTCGAGCGCGTCCGCGAGGGCCACTACCCCCTCATCGTCCTCCGCTTCAACCCTCTCGACCCGCGCGAAATCGAGCTCCACGAACCAGGGCAGGATTGGAAGGCAGGCAGATGGCCGGAT
>JALGTG010000095.1 GCA_029821495.1 Candidatus Hebobacteria bacterium | reverse complement strand
GAGAAGCGGCTTATAGGCAGGGCGCTGGACCGAGTGACGCCGGAGAGGCGGTGGGAGGGGGATTTCCTGAAGCCGGTGGAGGGCCGAACGAGCACGGGGTTTGGGGTGCAGCGCTACATCAACGGGCGGCTGGCGTATCGCCACCGCGGGGTAGATATCGCAGCGCCGGAGGGCACACCGGTGCTGGCGGCTGCGAACGGCGTGGTTTCTGTGGCAGACGACTCATTTGTGCTGCACGGGAGCACTGTGGTGATGGATCACGGGCAGGGAGTATCCACGCTCTACATTCACCTGTCTGAGATCGCGGTTGCCGAAGGGGAGAAAGTGGTGCGAGGAGCGATGATAGGACGCGTGGGGGCGACCGGGGTGGCGACCGGGCCGCACCTGCACTTCGGGGTGTATGCGTACCACGAGGCGGTTGACCCGCTGTTCTGGGTGGATCTACCCGAGTCTTGAGCGCGGAGAAATGAGTCGGGCGAGGGCATCGTCTGCCCTCGCCCGAAGCTACCTACGGCCAATGGAGCACGCCGCGGCGTCCTCCATCGAGGAGTCTATCTCCTCTTCTTCTTGGCCTTCTTCTTGGCGGTCTTCTTCTTGGCTACCTTCTTCTTAGCCTTCTTCTTGGCCGCCTTCTTCTTGCCCTTCTTCTTCGCCTTCTTCTTGGCGGTCTTCTTCTTGGCTACTTTCTTCTTAGCCTTTTTCTTGGCCGCCCTTTTCTTTGCTGGCAACTCTCGTGCCCCCCTTTCTGCGCGCCGCGGATGCGTTCAGTCTTGCACCGCCTGACCCGGGATCAGGCCCACTTGGCGCGGCACGTTGATGAGTGGCCGAACCGCCTCTTGGCCACTGTCGCGCGCGTGCGCGCGACTAGTCTTTAGCACTATGCCACACTACACCTTTCTTTTCGCACAGTCAACGGAGGAAAGTGGGGAGAGAGAAAGCGCGCGGAACGGTGAGGAGAAAGAGTGGCGCGCGAGGCGCGGCTGCGAACGTCGTGTTCGCGCGCGCAGCGCCCCGTTGGTGAAGCAGCCGATGGTTCGCGCGAAGTTGTGCGCCGGGCCGGCCGGTGGGTTGAGGGGAAGATGCGCGCGGATGCCGAACGAGGAGAACGAGTCTTTGAAGGAGGAGGATGGACTGATGACTTCAGCCGAACGCGAGAGGGACGCGTTTGAGGTGCGGAAGCTGTACAAGTATCTTCGTGTGGTGGATGTGTGCGATGGGCTGGACGGTATCGGTTACTTCGACTTCACGTTGATGTCGCCGGACATCCGCCCGGTGTGGCTGGGGATGAAGTTCTGGGGTGTCGCGCTGACGGTCCGCTGTGTGCCGGCGAACCGGCCGATGTGGAAGCTGGGGACGACCGAGGAGGTCGTCCGGGCTCACGAGATATGGTTCAAGGAGGTGGGAGGCACCGACATACAGGGGCTGGTGCGGCCGGGGCACGTGATTGTGATGGACAGCGGGGGGGCAAGGGAGGTGGGCTTCTGGGGCTCGAACAACAGCCTGGGGGCGACGACCGCCGGGGCGGTGGGAATCGTGACAGACGGGCAGGTGCGGGATACGGCCGAGCTTGCGCTGCAGAGAACCCCCGTGTGCGCTCGGGGGCGAGGGCGGACTATAATCCCGGGCCGCATCGAGGTGGTGGAGACAGAGACGAAGATCGGATGCGGGGGCGTCCAGGTACGGCCGGGAGACATAGTCGGGTGCGATGACGATGGGGTGGTAGTGGTTCCACTGGAGGTGGCGGAGGAGGTGGCAGTGCACGCGCGGGCAGTGCTGCTGGCCGACATGCAAGGCCGCCGAGGCCTCTACGAGCAGAGCGGCCTGGCGCTCGACGCGACGGTGGACTGGGAGAAGATAGAGGAGTACTACCGTCAGTTCGAGTGAGGGAGAGGCCGCGGGCTGCCGGCCGCTAGTGGGATCGCAGAGAGGGACGGCGCTCCCGCGTGCTAGCCATGGCGGAGTCCGGAGCGCGGGCTGATGATGACATTGCGCTGTGGGTCCTCGCCTTCACTGCGAGTGGTGACCCCTGGGTCGTCGGCAAGCGCGATGTGGACGATCCGTCGCTCCCTGGGGTTGAGGGAGCCGATGGTGACCGGCCGGCCTGTGCGCTTGGCGCGGTCCGCGGCGCTGTGGGCAGTGGCGGTGAGCGCGCGCTCCCGGCGCGCGCGGTAGCCTTCGGCGTCGAGGATCACGCGCTTCCGCTTGTCCGGATGCTGCTGCCGATTGGTCATCATCGCGACCAGCAACTGAAGCGCGGAGAGGGTCTGGCCGCGCTTGCCAATCAACAGGCCGAGGTCGGGGCTACCGTGGAGTTCGAGGTAAATGGCGTCGGGCTCCTCGTCGACGATCGCGACCTGGGCATCAATACCCATCAACTGGACAGTGCGCGCGAGGATATCGCAGGCGCGCTGTGCGAGTCCGGCCCTGGCGGTGACCCGCACCCGTGCCTCAGAGTGGCCGAGGATGCCGAGGAGCCCGCGGCTTTCCTGCGCCAAGACCTCAACGTCGGCCTCATCGCGGGATACGCCTAGCGCTTCGAGGGCGGCCTCGACGGCCTCGTCGACCGTCCGGCCTGACTGTTCGATCGATTCCATGGGTTTTTGCCTCCAAGCACCCCAACACTCGAGGCGATACGAAGATTCGGTTATCGCCGCTTTTTCTTCTTCTTGCGACGGCGAGTTCCCTGCGAAAGCTTGTCGAGGGCCTCCCGGGGCGGCGCGGGGCCGGTCTCCCGGGGCGGCGGGGGGCCGCTTCCCGGGGGGGGCACGGGGCTGGTTGCCGGGGGCGGCGGGGGCACGCCGCCGGGGACCGCCTCCGCAAGGCGGCGGCCTCGCATGATGAGATACTGGTGGCCTGTCATGAGGATGTTCTGGAGCAGCCAGTAGAGGATGAAGGCGGCGGGGAGGGTCTTGAGTATGACGACGAGGAGCACGGGCATCATGATGGCCATGAGCTTCTGCTGCTGCTGCTGCTCGGGCGTGGCGGCCGGGCTTGCGATGAGCTTCTGGGAGAAGTACATGCTGACGCCGTAGAGGAGGAGCAAGGGGCCGGGCCAGGCCGGGGCGCCAGGCATGACGTCGGGCTCGGCCAGGCTGTCAATGTAGAGGAACTGAACGCCCCAGAATTGGAAGACGAAGTGGCGGATGCCGTAGTAGACCCAGATGAGGATTGGCATCTGGATGAGCATTGGGAGGCAGCTTGCGGCGGGATTGACTTTGTGGGCCTTGAAGAGCTCCATCTGGGCCTTGGCTAGCTGCTGCTTGTCGCCCTTGTACTTCTCCTGGAGCTTTTTGATCTCCGGCTGGACGGCCTGCATGGCGTGCATGCTGCGGAACTGCGCGGCCGAGAGCGGAGTGGTGATGAGCTTGGCGAGGACGGCTATGAGGGCGATGGCGAGGATGTAGCTGTAGTTCTTCTTGCCTCCGCAGATCTGCACGAGCCAGGCGAATATGCGATAGGAGAGGGTGTCGTGATAGTAGGCATCGAGTCGGCTGTAGGCCTCGTAGTGGATAGGGACCATCTGCCAGACGCCAGGCTGGAGCGCACCGACGCCGGGATCGCGGAGAAGGCCCTTGGCGCCCATTGGGAATCTCGTGGCGCGCTCGAGGGCGCCGATGGCCTGCTTGCGGAACTGCTTCACGCGCTCAGGGGAGGTGGCATCGGCGAGCTCGTGCTCGGCGATCTGTGCGAGGCGGAAATGGACGACTGACTCGTACTTGCTGCCCGGGCGAGCGCCGCAGCCCATGCCGCCACCCAACAGGTATCCATATTCGGTCCGGGCGTCCGTGAAGGCGCCAAGGCGCTCCCAGCAGTAGGCGATGAACAGGTGTGCCTCGGCTGCCTCCGCCTGGAGAGTTGGGTCCTTGCTGTCGGCGTGGACAAGCTTCTGCTTGAGGTCAGCAATGCGCTCCCTTACCTGGTCGTCAGTCGGGATGCGGTCGATCGTCTCGAATCTGTCGCGGATGGCTTGGAGTTCCTCGCCGGGGAGCGCCGTGCCGGTGGCGCCGAAGCACCCCGCCAGGAACGGTAGTAGGAGCAGCAGCAGTAGTAGCTGTGGTCTCATGGGTCCCGTTTCCCGAGGCGGTGCTCCTCTGCCCAGGGGCCGGGATCGTAGCCGCCGGGGGAGAATGGGTTGCAGCGCAGGAGGCGCCAGGCGGCGAGGAGAGAACCGCGCAGGAGCCCGCGGGCGGCTATGGCCTGGGCCGCGTACTCGGAACAGGAGGGGTAGTAGCGACACGTGCCGGGCTTGAGGATGCTGAAGTAGCGCTGGTAGATGCGGACGAGCCCGACGCCGGCACGGGCGGGGAGGTTGGGGAGGCCCAGGATGTGAGTAGAGGGCCTCATGCGACAGGCCCCGCCTGTAGGGGCTGGGGCAGGATGTCCGCCTGCTGCAGGAGATGGGTGAGGGCCTGGCGCCGCTCCGGGAAGGAGAGGGTAAGGGCCTTGGGGCGGGCAATGAGAACGAGGTCCCAGGGGGCGTCGATGTCGGTGAGCACTAGGCGGGAGGCTTCGCGCAGGATGCGCTTTGCGCGGTTGCGGACTACCGCGGAGCGGAATCGCCGTCCTGCGATGATGCCCAGGCGGGGAAGAAGGGCGGGAGGTTCGTGAGGGTGGCGCCGACGCGCGTGCAGGGCGGCGATAGGGGAGTAGCACCGCCGGCCTTGACGGAGGCATGTCTCGATGTCAGTGTTCCGGCGGAGGCGGAGCATGGGCGACTGCCTATCTGGAGGGGCCGACAGCGAGTCGCGCGCGGCCTTTCGCGCGCCGGCGCCGCACGATGTTACGGCCGCCTCTGCTGCGCATGCGCTGGCGGAACCCGTGAGTTCGAAGGCGCTTTCGGCGTTTAGGCTGATAGGTTCGCTTCACTTGACTCTCCAAAGACGATGCGTCCAAGCGAACATGGCCCGGCCGAAACCGGCCGGGGCCACGCGTGCAGATGGATTATAGCACAGGCGGGGAATGGGGGGCAAGTGCAGTGGCGGCTGGCGGAGTATATGCAAACGACTAATAGTATTGCTAGAGAGCTGCTGGTATCTCGTGGAAGATTTCTCTTGCCAATGGGAGGTACGTGTGCTATACTCCGCGGCGTCGGATTGAGGGACCGGGATAAGGGACTCGGCGACGGTCGGGGAAGTCAAGGAGTTATCCACAGCTGTTGATATCATTGTGGATTGCTATGTCAGCGTCCCGCCTGGGTTTTTCGGGTTCTTGGGCGCTACGCGACTCAGTAGACAGGGCGAGGACATGCAGTTAGTCGCGGGAAAAAAGCCAGCAATCATCGGATCATTTGTCGTCCGCCAGCTGATAGCGACATAGCTAATCCACACCCCCGATCCCCAGCCGGGGATGTTCCCTTCTCGTTCGGTCGGTTTCTCGGCCGGGCTTCCTCGTCCGATCGGTGTGCCGGCACTGGCAGCCGCGGCGGGGAGTACCCTCCGCCGTCGTCGCATGGCAGTGGAACCTATCGACGAAGGGGACACGCATGAACGGGTCGCGTCCGTCGGCGCAGGAGGTGTGGAAGCAGGTACTGGCGGCACTGGGCAAGAAGGCCACCCGGGCATCCTTTGAGAGTTCCCTGAAGCAGGTACGGCCCCGCGCTATTGACGAGGGGTCGTTTGAACTGGTGGTGGCGACGGAGTTCGCGCGGGACTGGCTGGAGAAGCGGGGGAGGAAGCCGATCGAGGCGGCGCTGGCGCAGGTGACTGGGCAGTCGATGGCGCTCCGGCTCGAACTGGGCCAGATGGGGCTCGAGCTGGAGGGCACCACGGAGGGGGTGCGCAGGCGAACGGGCAGGCTGCGGCAGCGACCACGCGGGCTGGATCCACTGGCGAGCATGCCGCTGAATCCGAAGTACACGTTCGAGAGCTTCGTGGTGGGCAAGAGCAACCAGTTTGCGCAGGCCGCGGCGCTGGCGGTGGCTCGCAGCCCGGCGAAGTCCTACAACCCGTTCTTCCTCTACGGAGGGGTGGGGCTCGGGAAGACACACTTGATGCAGGCGATAGGGCACCAAGTGGCCGAGGAGCACCCCGCGCTGCGGGTGGAGCACGTATCGGGGGACACGTTCACCTTTCACGTAGTGTCTTCCATCCGAGACGACCGGTTCGGGGCGTTTTGGAAGAAGTACCACGAAGTGGACGTGTGGCTCGTGGACGATATCCAGTTCATCGCGGCCAAGGAGCGGACGGAGGCCGAGTTCTTCCAGGTGTTCAACACGCTGTACGAGACGGGGAGGCAGGTCGTGATAACGAGCGACCGGCCGCCGAAGGAACTGCAGGTGATGGACGACCGGCTGCGTTCCCGGTTTGAGTGGGGTCTGACGGCAGACATAAAGCCGCCGGACCTCGAGACGCGGATTGCGATCCTGGCGCGGAGGGCGCAGGCAGAGGGGGTGGCGGTGCCGGAGGAGGTGGTGCACTATATCGCCCGGATGGTGAAGTCGAACATACGAGTGCTGGAGGGGGCACTGATCCGGGTACTGGCGGCGGCATCGCTGACCGGGGCTAACATCACTCTGTCGCTGGCGGCGGAGCAGATTAGGGACCATTCGGTAGACGCGCCACAGCAACCGTTGAGCATCGCCCGCGTTCAGCACCTTGTGGGAGAGCATTTCAGCTTCTCGGTGACAGAGCTGATCGCGCGGACGCGACGCAGGGACGTGGTGCACGCGCGACAGATAGCGATGTACCTGTGTCGGGAGCTACTGAACTCGTCGTATCCGCGGATAGCGCAAGCATTTGGCGGGAAGGACCACAGCACGGTGATCCACGCATGCACGAAGATCCGAGAGGAGATGAAAGACAGTGCAGTGCGGGCACTGGTAAATGAACTGGAAGCACGGCTGCGCACAGAGGGGTAGGACATGCTGTGGACTAGGGTGTGCAAACCCCGTGCTGCGGGGCTTGTCGGGTGGGGATAACATCTGCGGCGCCAGTAGTCCACAGGCATACGCAGGCTAAGCGATATAGGAAGTGGATAATTGCTGCAGCGTTACCGCGGTTTTTCCCCGATTTGCGCAATTCCCCAGGGCTTATTAGTGTTAGAGTCTTGTATATATATAGGTGTTTCTCTGTCTAAGATCTCGTCCACACTTGTCCGAGCGAGACGCGACACGAAAGGTGTTCTCCGACCACGAACAGAAACCGAGGGTGCCGGGGGGAGTGAACTGTGATAGGGGGAGCAAGCGGTGAGAGTCACCTGTAACCGATCGGTTCTACACGAGGCGCTCCAGCACGTCAGCCGGGTCGTGGCCGGGAGGACGACGCTGCCGATTCTGAGCAATGTCCTGCTCGAGGCCCAGGGGGGCAAGCTGCGCATTGTGGCCTATGATATGGAGATTGGGGCGCAGAGCAAGGTGCCGGTAGAGACAGCGGAGGAAGGGGCACTGACGGTGCCGGCACGAGTGTTGGGGGATGTTGTGGCGAGTCTGCCGGATGCGACGGTGGAGATGGCGGCCGAGGAGCGCAGCGTGTTAGGTCTAAGCTGTGGCCGGTCGCAGTACACGATCCACGGGTTGCCCGCGGAGGAGTTTCCCGCGCTTCCTGAAGTGTCAGACGGGTCGGGATTCGAGGTCTCGCAGGGGAAGATGCGAGACCTGATCCGTTCCACTATCTTCGCGGCTTCGGGCGACGAAGCGAGGGCGATCTTGACGGGGGTGCTGCTGATACGGGGCGAGGAGGGGGTGAAGATGGTAGCGACGGATAGCTACCGTCTGGCGGTGAAGAGTGCGCCGGCGGAGGAGGTGAAGGAGACTGGAGGCGACGCTGAGTGGCGGGTGATCATCCCGGCGCGGGCGCTGCAGGAGGTGAATCGGATGTTGGCTCCGGGGGAGGAGAGGCCACCGGTGCGGGTGCAGGCCAGCGAGCAGCAGATCAGTTTCGAGGTGGGGGAGTACACGCTGGTGTCACGGCTGATTGAAGGGCAGTTTCCGAATTACGCGCGGGTGATTCCGGAGGAGACAGATCGAAGCGTGGAGGTGGCCAGGGAGGATCTGCTTGCGGCGATCAAGCGGGCGGCGATCGTGGCGAGGGCCGAGGCGAGCAAGCTAGTGTTCCGCATGCAGGAGGGGACACTGACGATCAGCGCGGAGAGCGGGGATGTGGGGCGGGCGCACGAGGAGTTGGCGGCGACAGTGGAGGGGGAGAATATCGAGATCGCGTTCAGCGCGGAGTATCTGACCGACGTGCTTGGAGTGATGGAGTCGGATAGCGTGCTGTGGCAGTTCACGGGGCCGCTGAGTTCGGGCCTGCTGAAGGCGGCGGATGACCCGGACTACCTGTACGTTGTGATGCCGATGCAGCTGTAGGGTGGGATGGGAGGAGAGCGAGGGGAACGGCCGATCCGGGGCGCTGCTGCGCAAGGGGCTGTGCCCCTTCTTCATGTCCGGTCGGCGCTGAGGGCACACGACACTATGGCGAGTCGTGAGGCGGACTATGGGCAGGCAGTCTGAGAACGGGGGAGGAAAGCGAGGCGAGGCGTCGCTGAGCGGGCTCCTCGAGGGGGTGCTGGCGAATCTGGACCTGGGTGGCCGGCTTCGCGAGCAACTGGCTGTGGCGGCGTGGCCGCAGGTGGCGGGGCGCGTGGTGGCGGCGCACTCCCGGGCGGAGGGGGTGCGGGATGGGGTGCTGTTGGTGGTCACTGATACGCCGGCATGGGCGCAGGAGCTGCAGATGCGGCGGACCGCGCTTGTGGCGCTGGTGGCAGAGGAAGTGGGCCCTGGGGTGATACGGGACGTGCACTTCAGGTCGGGCGCACGCCGCCGGCGACGGAGCGGGACGGGACGCCGGCCGCCGCGGCCGGCAGAGCTGCGGCTGTCGGGGCGCCAGGAGCGGCGGATTCGGGCGGCGGCCGCACAGATAGAGGATGCCGAGCTGCGGGAGCGTGCGGAGAGGGCGTTTGGGGCGCTGGCGCGGATGGCGCAGTGGCGGAAGGTGACGGGCTGGCGACGGTGTCGGCGATGCGGGAACTGGCAGCGGGTCGGGCGCCGGTGGTGTGCTTCGTGCACCCACTCAGGGGGGCAGAAACGGGGGCGGTGAGAGGCGGGATGGCGGCCCCCTCCCAACGGGTCGCCGGCGCAACACTTACGACGGCGGTAGTCCCTGGGTAAGGCCCGCGGCGCGCCGGACGCGTAGAGGCAAGCGCTAGGTCGCGCTCTTGGGGTGGGGGCCAGAGGCCGCCAAGAGCCGTCCCGCAGTTCAGCAGTGACTTCTCCCCTGACGTCGCCGGCCGGCCGCGGGCAAGTGGGGCGGCGTGTACTTCCACAGCGACACGTGTCGCGACGGCGCGACAGTACGCGCGTGATTCGCTCGTCGCGGCACGGGAAGGACGGGATAGTCTAGAGGGACGATTCCTGGTCGCGAAGGGAAGACGATTGCGGGGGGTCTGGGGCGCCGGCGCGACCGACTCGGGGGCGAGCAGTTGTGGGCCCCGAGTGGCCGACACGGCCGGGGAAAGGAGAGAGGTGAAGACGGTTTCT
>JALGTG010000094.1 GCA_029821495.1 Candidatus Hebobacteria bacterium | reverse complement strand
GGCATGAGGAGGAAGATGCCGCGGGAGACGAACCCGGGCCATACGGCGTAGGGGAGCTTGGCGCGGTGGCGGATGTGGTGGGCGATGAGAGGTGCGAACAGGTTGCCGACGGAGAAGCCGGCGCCGAGGAGTGCGATCAGGTAGGGAGAGGCCGCGAGGTCGCGGCGTGCGATGACGCCGAGGAAGGGGAAGAGAGCGCCGAAGTAGATGCCGCTGACGAGGCCTGCGGCGGCGTCCCACTTGAAGGCGCGGCGGGATGATTCAGGGACAGTCGGCCAGATGAGCATGCTTGGCTCGCCGGGACCGGGCGTGGCTGGTGGCCCGGTAGGATGATAGCGCTATTATGTAACCATGAAACGATGGGGTGATCCTACTCCTCCGCCAAATCCGAGAACAAAGCGGTTGAGAGGTAGCGTTCGCCAGTGCTGGGGTGGATGGTCAGGATGGTCTTGCCCTCGTTCTCCGAGCGCCCGGCGATCTGCACGGCCGCCCAGGTGTTGGCGCCGGAGGAGATGCCACAGAGGAGGCCTTCCTGGCGAATGAGGCGGCGGGCCATGGAGATGGCGTCTTCGTCGCTGACGCGAATGACCTCGTCGACGACACTCATGTCGAGGACGTCGGGCTTGAAGCCCGCGCCGATGCCCTGGATCTTGTGGGGGCCGGGCTCGCCGCCGGAGAGGACGGGGGATGCCGCGGGCTCGACGGCTACGACTTTGAGGTCCGGGAGCCGAGCTTTCAGCACTTGCCCGACTCCGGTGATGGTCCCGCCCGTGCCGACGCCGGCGACGAAGACGTCGAGGTCGCCGTTGGTGTCTCGCCAGATCTCCTCGGCGGTGGTGTCGCGGTGGACCTGCGGGTTGGCGGGGTTATTGAACTGCTGGGGCATGAAGCTGTCGGGGGTGTCGCGGAGGAGCTGCTCGGCGCGGGCGATGGCGCCCTTCATGCCGTCAGGTCCCGGGGTGAGGACGAGCTCGGCGCCGAAGGCCCGGAGGAGCATGCGCCTTTCGCGGCTCATGGTCTCGGGCATGGTGAGGATGAGGCGGTAGCCGCGGGAGGCGGCGACCATGGCCAGCGCGATGCCCGTGTTGCCGCTCGTGGGTTCTACCAGGACCGTCTTGCCCGGGTGAAGGCGTCCTTCCCGCTCGGCCGCTTCGATCATGGACCAGCCGATGCGGTCTTTCACGCTGCCGGCGGGATTGGCGAACTCGAGCTTGGCCAGCACGCGGGCGGGCGCGCCATCGGTGACACGGTTGAGCTGTACGAGCGGAGTGTTTCCGATCAGATCGACAACACTGGATGCGACTGGCGGCATCACGGCCTCCTGTCGGTCGAGGGTTAGCCAGTATGAACGGTGCGAACGCCTGCGGAGCGGGTCGGCTGCTGTGCGGGCAAGGTGTCCGCGCGTTTCCTATCACCATTCTGCCGGCTCTGCCCGGATGCCTGCGAGCGGATGGGGGGGTGTGTGTTGCGGGCGGGAACATGGGTCTGCAGGTTAGTCTGGGATGTGTGGGGGCTCGCAGGGGCGAGGCGGGGCGGCGTTGCCCCGGGGGCGGGAAGTGCGGTATAATGCAGATGTTATGGCAGGGGCTCGGAAGCGGCTTTGGGTTGGAGGGGGAGGGGGTGGCGTCTGCGCGCTGACGGTCGCCCTTCTGGTGGTCATCTGCCCGGGTATGGTGCTGGCCAGCCCGGAGGGCGAGTACAAGCGCGTGCTGGCGGAGCTGGAGTCGCCGGCCATCGAAGTGGTGACGGGCGCTCAGCTCAGACAGGCGCGGCGAGTGGATTCCGGGCGCGAGGTCGAGATCTCCGGTGTTGTGAACGGCCTCTTCGCGGCAGGCGAGAAGAGAACCATCCTCGTGAAACTGCTGGACGGCGAGACAGTTGAGGTTGAGTGTGAGGGGGAGCAGTCGGAGGCCCGGCCGAGCGCGCGGGTCCGATGTCTGGTGAAGCCGGCTAGGTCGGCGGGGCGCATGCGGTATGATCTGCTGGCCATCACTGCGGACCGCACTCCTCTGGATGTACTGCAGAATGCGGCGCTGACGGCGCTGAAGTTCCCACCGAAGGACCCGGCGGAGATCACGCGGTCGGCGGCGGAACTGCAGGGGACAGTCGCGATGCCGACGAGGACCGGCGACCCGCTGCCGCGGATTAAGAGGGCCATCGCCCACCTCAACCAGAAGCTGACGCCGAAGCAGGTCAGCACAATGGCGGAGAACATCGTCACGTATTCCGCGCGGTATGGGGTGGACCCGTATCTGGTGGTGGCGGTGATAGCTGCGGAGTCCCGGTTCAACCCGAAGGCGCGCTCGTACAAGGGGGCGATGGGGTTGGGGCAGTTGATGCCGGCGACGGCGGCCGCGCACGGTGTTGAGGACCCTTACGATCCGGCGGCCAACCTGGAGGTGGCGATCCGGATTCTGAAGCGGAACCTGGACCAGTACGGCCATGGGGATCCGAACAAGGCACTGGCCGCTTACAACGCGGGGCGCGGGGCGGTGAAGAAGTACGGCGGAGTCCCGCCGTATCGAGAGACGCGGAACTACCTGTGGACGATATATGACTACTGGTGCTGGCTGAATGGGGTCAAGGCGCAGCCACGCCCGCGCTAGCGGAAGTTGTGAGGGGTGCAGGTGCGGCATGGAGTTTGGCTCTCCATGTCGTTTTCTCGCGTTAAGTGGAAGGTAGCAGACGATGATAGCGGCGGTGCATGCTCTGACAGGCGCGGCGCTGAGTCGCCTGTGCCGGACGCACGGGCAGGCGCTGGTGGTGGGGGCGGTATCGCACGTGGTGGCTGACGCGCTGCCCCATCGCGATCTAGGAGTTCCGGAGGAGGCGCTGCTGTTGGGCGCGGCGCTTGGCGCGATCGGCATCATGCGCGGGGGCGGGTCGAAGGAGTTCGCGGGGGCGATGGGAGCTGCACTGCCGGATCTCGAGAATCTGATGGTGCGTGCGCTGAAGCTTCCGGAGAGCCGGCTGCTGCTTCCTACGCACAGGGATTACCACGGGCGGAAGACGAGGGGCTTCGGCGGGCAGATCGCGCTGGCAGCGGTTTGCCTGGCGGCACTCACACTTCCGTAGGGCTTCTCTTGACCGCCGTGGTCGGCGGACGCGTGGGGGCCGCGGCCGACCGGCCGCGCTTAGTGCGCGCCGTCGGTATCCGTCGTGCTCCCGCGTTGCGCGGACGAGCGGGAACGTGGCAACTCCTCTTGATGACGACGACACAGCAACAGTCCGGACGGCTGCCGGTTGTTTTCGAGGGGCGGCTGCAGGCTTTTCTGGACAGCCTTGCGGTGGAGCGCGGGCTGTCGGCGAACACGATCGAGGCGTATGAGCGCGATCTGGCACAGCATCTTCGGTTTCTCTCCGAGAAGGGTCTCGCTGACTTCGGGACGCTGGAGGAATCTCAGCTGATTGTGTATGTGGGGCGACTGCGCCGGTCGGGCGCGGCGCCGGCGACGGTGGTTCGGAAGGTGTCGGCGCTGAGGGGGTTCTATCGGTACTTGGTGCGGGAGGGGGTAATCGCCGCCGATCCGACCTCTAACCTCCCGAGCGGGCAGCTGCTGCGACAGCTGCCGTCGGTGCTGTCCGTGGAGGAGGTAGAGCGGCTTCTGGCGCAGCCGGACACGAGCACGGCGCGGGGGCTTCGGGACAAGGCGATGCTCGAGCTGCTGTATGCGACGGGGCTGCGCGTGTCGGAGCTGGTGGGGCTGAAGCGCGGTGACATCAACCTGGACCTAGGTGTGGTGCGGTGCATGGGGAAAGGGTCGAAGGAGCGGATAGTGCCCGTGGGCGGTCCCGCCATCGAGGCGACGCGTTCGTATCTGGCATCGCGGCGCGATGCGGCGCCGTGTCTGTTTCTCGGGAATAAGGGCCGGCCGATCACGCGGGTGGCAGTGTGGCGCATCGTGCAGCGGCGCGCCCGGGGGGCCGGGGTTCGAACGGCCATCTCACCGCATACGCTGCGGCACTCTTTTGCGACGCACATGCTCGAGGGCGGGGCGAATCTGCGTGCCATACAGGAGCTTCTGGGGCACGCGAACATCGTGACCACACAGATCTACACCCACGTTTCCGTCGACCGGCTGCGGGAGATTCACCGGACGTATCACCCGCGGGCCTGAAGGCGCGCTTGGGCACGGCAGGGAGGGAGTGGGCAGGAGTTGCGGCTCCAGACGAGAAGGGGAGGGCCACTCACTCATCGAGGCCGAATGTTGAAACGCGCGCTGCGAGTTGCGATTGGCCTTAGTGCCCTTGCTCTGACGGCGAGTGGTGCGGTTGCCAGCGGGTCCGCTGCACGGGATTACCTGGAGCGGGCACGCGCGGCGGCGCGGGAGATCGAGCTGTCGGGGGATCAGTCGGCGGCACTGAGGTCCATCGCGTGTGTGCTCGCCCATCACGACCCGCGGTCGGCGCTCGACATCGTCGGCAGCATGCGCCGGCCGTCTGATGCAGCGCGGGGACTGGCCGCGGCGGCGGAGAATCTGGCGGGATCGGATCCGGCGGCGGCCGAGGAGGCCGCGGCGACGGCGGGGCGGCTGCTGCTGCGCATCGCGAGTCGCGACCAGAGGATGCTTGAGCAGCGGCTGCTGCTGAGGGAGGTCGCGGTGCTGGGGGATGGGGCTCTTCCGGCAGTGTCGGAGCTGCCGCCGGAGGAGGGGCGACTGGCCATCTTGCTGGGCCGCGCGGCATCGGATCCGGCCGGGGTGCCGGAGCTGCTGGAGAGCTGGGAAGCGACGGGGGTGGTGGCGGATCGAGCGCTGGGGGCGGCTGCGCCGCGGCTGGCGGCGACGGACCCGGACAAGGCGATCGAGATGGCGGCGAGCATCGGCTCGGCGCGGGTGCGCGAGGGGGCATTCCGGGCCATCGCCGAGAGTCTGCCGCCAGAGGAGGCGGCCGGCGTTGCCCAGCGGGCGGGCGACGGAGTGGTGCGGTCGGGCATACTGGCGAGCGCGGCCGCGCGAGGGGCGACGAGCGACGTCGAGAGCGCGTTGTTGTGGGTGGCGGAGGTAGCGGTAGCGCGGGATTCCGCCCTGGCGGAAGTGGCGGTCGCGGTGGCCGAGTCGGATCGAGCGGGCGGGTTGGTGCTGGCTTCGGGACTGCCGAAGCTAGCGCGGCGCTGGGTGGTAGGCCGGGTGGCGGTGGAGGCGGCGAGATCGGAACCCGCGGAGGCGGAGGCGCTGCTGGCGGAGATCGGATGGCACCCCGAGGCGGTGAGGCTTGCGGTGGCGCGCATGGCCGTGGCGGACGCCGAGCGGGCCGTGCGGCTGGCCGAGGACCATCTGGCGGGTGAGTCGCGCGACGCAGCCCTTGCGGGGATAGCGGCAAAGCTCGCGGTGTCGGATCCGGCGCGAGCGGCGGACCTCGTGTGGCGGATTGATGCTCCTCGGTGGCGGGCGTCTGCGGTGAGCGCGCTGGCGCCGCTGCTTGCGAGGGACGACTGCGATGCCGCCACTTCGCTGATCGGCCTGGTGTCGGATGGAGATCGAGCATGCCGGCTGCGGGCGGAAGTGGCCGCGGCGGTGGCTGCTCGTCACCCGGAAACGGCCTCGCGCCTGCTGGGGTCTCTGCCGCCATCGGACTACCGGAGCGAGGCGGCACTGAAGGCGGCAGGGGCCATCCTCTCGGCTGGGGGCACGACCGAGTCCGCGCTTGAAGTGGCGATGATTGGGCTGGAACGGGACCTGGCGCTGCGCTGGCTGGTTCCGTCTGTGGCGCGGTCTAGGGCTGGCAGCCCGCTGAACCTGGCGGAAGATATCCGGAGTGGCTATCTGCAGGCGATGAGCCTGGTGGACGCGGCGCGGGCAGTGTTGGGGGCAGGCAGCAAGCCCCGGCAGGCGCCCGAGCGCGCCCGGCAGGTGCGACCGATTGTGGAGTGGGAGGGGGTCTGATGCTAAGGTGCGCCCTGCGCGCGGCGGCATTGGTGGGGGGTCTGGCGCTGTGGTGTGGCGGCGCGTTCGGGGCTGGCATAGAGGTGACGGCGCGCTCCCCGAGGGAGCTTACGGTTAATCTGGCAGATGCTGAGGGGGGGCGGCTGTATCGCGTGACGCTCCGTCACGCGGATCATCGCTTTGTGTGGGAGAACCTGACCCCCGACGGGGAGGGGATGGTCCGGCTGAGGGATGACAAGCACCTTCGGCCGGAGTACCGACTGCAGTGCGAATCCCGGGTGTCGCGGGACGATCCCGTGGTGTTCGATGATCTGAGGAAGAGCGCGGTTGTTGGGAAGCGACGGCGTCGGTTTGGGGTGCCCGTGAGCACGTTCGGCGGGCCGGGGTACTTGGTGCCGGGGGTTTCGGATCTGAAGCGGGACGATTTCGGGGGCTTCTGGCTGTATATGGACCGTCCGCCGTACGCAGTGCTGAAGTATGATCCCGAGTGGGGCTACCAGTTTGCGCTGCTGACGCCGGGCCGGGTTCTGGCGCATGACCTCGACGCGAAGGGCAGTCTGTATCTACTGCACCCAGGCAACTGGGTCTCCAAGCACGGGCCTCTCGGCGCGGCGCTGGGTGCGTGGGAGCTGCCGTTCGGGCGGGAGCCGGGGGAGTTCGTATCGGCGTCGGGCCTGGCGATCGATAGAGATGCCGGGTTTGTCTACCTGGCGGACGAGACGCTCGGGCGGGTGCAGCGGTTCGACTTGGATCTCGAGCTGAGGCCGTTTCGCCAGACTGCTTGGGGATGGATCGGCCGCGAGGACCTCGCCTACAGGCGCGTGGGCGAGTACAATGCGGCGACGATGTACTATCAGCTCGACCGACCGCGCCAGCTCACTCTGGACGGGAAGGGCAACCTCTTCGTGGGCTGCGAGCACTACGTGAGCAAGTTCGATCTCGCCACAGGAGGTCAGGTCGAATTCGGGCACAGCCCCGTGCTCGGGTGGGGCGGGACGTTCACAGACTCAGCGTTCTCGCGGTCGGCAGGGCTGGACGGCCACTGGCAGCGGCAGTGGCTGGCCGGCGTAGATGGCTCGGGTAACGTCTACATAGCGGACCGGGAGAACGAGTTCGTGGTGAACCCCCGCGTGCAGGTCTTTGACCCGGAGGGGGTGCTGGTGCGCGCAGTGGACATTGAGGACAACGTGCAGGATGAGCTGGGCAACCGAGTCTGCGTTACCGCAGTGCGAGGGCTGGCAGCATCCGGCGACGCGGTCTGGCTCGTGGATGCGGCTGGGAGGGTCTATGAGAGCCGGGCGGGTCTGGTCAGCGGGGGCCGGCTGTTCCTCGGTCCGGGAGCGGCTGGCCGGCAGTTCGATCTGAGTGACGCGGCTGAGCGCGAGTTGGAGGTCGAGGTCCAGGACGGGCGATTGGAGCACAGGGCCGAGGGAGTGGTCATGGCGTACCCCGGGGGGGAATCGGAGACGGGGAACTGCGAGCGAGAGGGCAGGCCGGGGCTAGCTGACGGTGAGACCTCAATGTGGGCTCCGACGCGCCTCGGGGCGCCGTTCGAGGTGAGTCTGTTCGAGGCCGACGGAGAAGAGATTCCTCGCTCGGATTACCTGGTCGAGCTGGAGGAGACGCCCGGGCTCTTCGGGACGCAGTATGACTACTTTCGGGTGACGAACCGCAGCGGCCGCCCCTGGAACGGCGTGCGCTTCATCGCCAAGACGGTCGAGTAGGACGTCGCTGGATGCCGAGACTCTCGCCGCTCACCTACACCCTGGGCGCGGTTCTGCTGTGCTATGGGGCGGTGATGTTCTTGTTTGGGCCCTGCCTCACGGCGATGGCGGAGACGTTCGATGTTCCGCTCGAGCGCCTTGGCCTGATCTTCACAGCGTTCTCTGTGGGTCTGATTCCCTCGGTTCTGTGCGTCGGCTGGATATCAGAGCTGGTGGGGAAGAAGGCGATAGTGCTCGGGTCCCTTCTGATCATGGGAGTGGGGTCCGCGGTGTTCGCCGCGGTTTCGTCGATACCGGCTGGGCCCTCGTTCTCGGTGGCGCTGGGGGTGGTGGTGTTCATGGGGATCGGGGCAGGTGGCATCGAGGCAGCGGCCAATGCTCTGGTCGCGGATGAACACCGGCCGGCGCCGGGCTTTGCGCTCAATGTGACGCACGCGGGCTTTGCCGCCGGCGCTGTGCTCGGGCCCGTAGCCGCGGGAGCGGTGCTGGCAGCGCGGCTGCCGTGGCAGGCGCTGTTCTATGGGGGAGCGGGGGGACTCGGGGTGGTGTTTCTGGTGCTGCTGGGGCAGAGGACGCCGACCCCGCAGGGGAGTGCGTTGAGCTTCCGTGCGGCGCGGAAGCTCGTGGGGTCACCGCTCATGCTGGCTCTGCTGGCGGTGCTAGCGATGTACGTGGGGGCGGAGGTGGGGCTGACTGCATGGGTGAGTCCCCTTGCCGAGAAGGTCCTGGGTTCAGCGCGCGCGACGGCGGGCACGGCGGTCTCTGTCTTCTGGGTGTTCATGCTCGTCGGGCGGCTCGGGGTCAGCGCGCTGGCGGTCCGGTTTCGGCCGGCGCCGATCGTGGTGGCGCTCGCGGCGGCGAGCGCCATGGCGGGGGTCGCGGTGGCGTTGGCGCCGACGGCGCTCTGGTGTGTCGTGGGTGCGGGGGCGAGCGGCCTCTTCATGTCGGGGATCTTTGCGCTGGTTGCTACGGACACGGCGGAGCGTTTCCCGGACCAGACCGGAGCCGCGTTCGGGCTGCTGGTGGCCGGAGTTGGGATTGGCGCGCTCGTGATCCCTGCGTCCATGGGACTGGCGGCCGATCTATGGGACCTTCGCGCCGCGATGCTGATTCCATCCGGACTGATGATCACGGTCGCGGTAGCGTACCTGTGCCTGTGGCTTGCTGGGTGGGTGCAGGGCAGGTCGGGAAGGACGGGAGCAGAAGAGGGCGGCGAGTGTGGGGAAGGAGCGTAAGGCGATGAAGCTTGCGGTGTTCACGGACGAGGTGTCGCAGGATCTGGAGAAGGCCGTGAGGCTGGCGGTCGGCTACAAGCTGGACGGGGTGGAGCTGCGGACCGTCTGGGACAAGCCGGTGCAGCATCTCACTGGGGAGGAGGTGGAGGGGGTGCGGCGTGTGCTGGGGGAGCACGGACTGAGAGTGGCGGCGATCGCGTCGCCGGTGTTCAAGTGTGAGCTGGAGGACGAGTCGGCGCACGGTGAGCACATCGAATACCTTCGGAGCTGTGTGCGGCTGTGCAAGGAACTTGGGACGAACATCATCAGGGTCTTCACGTTCTGGAAGCGCGGGCCGTCGGGGCCCGTCTGGGATCGAGTGAAAAGCCAGTTTCGGCCGGCCGTAGGGATCGCGGAGGAAGCGGGCGTGGTTCTCGGTGTTGAGAACGAGCATTCGACGTACTGTGCCACGGCGGCGGAAACGCAGCGGTTCGCGGCGGAGATTGGGTCGCCGACCGTGAAGGTGGTCTGGGACCCGTGCAACGAAGTGTTCGCAGGGGAGGGGATCACCCCGTATCCGGATGCCTACCGGCTGGTGGAGTCGGCGACGGTCCACGTGCATGTTAAGGATGCGGACAAGGATCCGTCCGGCGGAGAGCCGCGCCTGACTCCGGTGGGAGAGGGCGAGATTGACTGGAAGGGGCAACTGAAGGAGCTGCTTGTGAAGGGGTACGATGGATACATATCGCTCGAGACGCACTGGCGACCACAGGCGCTGCCGGAG
>JALGTG010000093.1 GCA_029821495.1 Candidatus Hebobacteria bacterium | reverse complement strand
TCCGATCTGGCCGATCCGCGCGCCGTGGAAGGCCTGGTGCGCAACACACGCGCGCGTGAACCGCGACACCCACTCGCCGAACACCGGCTCCTCGGGGAAGCACGTCGGGATGTGCTCGAAAACGATGTCGCGCCGCTTCATCGCGGAGGTCATCATGAACTGCCCGCACCAGGAGTCGGACGGCCTCCTGCCGTCCTTGTCTACCTTCCCCTTCGTCGCGAAGTGGAGCACCGGAGTGCCCTTGGGCAAGTTGGCCACGACGCCGCCCACAGCGGAGATCTCCTGCCCGAAGGTCATGCCGCCTAGGATGACCCCCATCACCTCCTCATCCTTGAACAGCTTTACCACCCTTCTGGCCTCTTGCAGATCCCGCACCAGACCGCCCTGCGTCATCGACGCGTCCGGGACTACTACCTTCAGCCCCGGCACCTTCTCCATTTCCTTCAGGCAGCGGGCACGCATGTCCACCGCCCAATCCTCACCGAAGGGAACCCGGTGGGAAGGGACAAAGCCGACCTTTACCTCTTGCATCTCCTCTCTCCTGTCTTTCACGCTGTTGTGTGCGCCGCCAGCCTCGTCACCCACTGTCAAGCGCACGCCGGCGCTCAACCGCGGCGCATCCCCCACCGACTCTCAGTCGAACACCACCGCCACTCGCACCGCGCCGTCCACTTTTCGCTCTGCGAGCAAGAACGCCTCTTGCGCGCGCTCAACGGGAAAGCGATGCGTCAACAGAGGACCCAGCCGGATGGCCCCCTGGCGGACCAACTCGATCGCCTCCGGGTAGTTCTCGTTCTGCCTGCGCACGAAACGCACGGCCAGCTCCCGCCGCCTCAGCGAGGAGGCCCGAATGCGGTACTCGTCAGCGGACGGGATGCCGATAATGACCACCTCTCCCGCCGGTCGCACCACCTCCAGACACTGGTCCAGCGCTTCTTGCGGCCCCGCGGCCTCGAACACAATATCGACCCCGCGGCCGTCCGTCGCTTTCAGAATCTCGGCCCCTGGGTCCTGCACTCCCACCTGCATCGTATCGTCCGCGCCCAGCTCCCTGGCCAGTTCCAGTCTCTCGCGAATGGGGTCTGTCGCGAAGATCCTCTTCGCGCCGCGCAGCCGGGCCATCCGAAGCGTGAACAGCCCAATCGCCCCGCACCCCACCACCGCCACAACCGCGCCGGCCGGGCGTGACGCCAGCTCCACCGCGTGCAGCGCAACGCACAGCGGCTCGATCACTGGGGCCTCCACCAAGTCCACTGATTCCGGCACCCGAAAGACCCGGTCGGCCGGCCACGCAATCAGCTCTCGCATGGCGCCATCAACCGGAGGCAAGTCGCAGAACTTCAGATTGCGGCACAGGTGAAACAGCCCCTCTGCACACATGTCGCACTCGTGACAGGCCACGGCCGGGTCGAGCACGACCGGAGTTCCGGCCGCCAGATCGGTACCGTTCGCATCTTCGACCACCCCCGCCGCCTCATGCCCCGGAACGAACGGCCCATCCCAACTCACCCCTCCTACGTTCCCCTCCGCGAACATATGCACGTCGGACGCACAGAGCGTCACTGCCTTCGTCCGCACCAGCACCTCACCCGGCCCCGGGGTCGGTTCCGGTCGCTCCCCGAGCCGCACGTCGCGAATCCCGTGCTGCAGCGCTGCTAGCATCAGTGCTCCATCCTGTGGTTGGCCCGGCGCCCTCTGACAGCGATTCCGGGCCGCCGAGGGAACTTCTTCGAGCGTCGCGTACCGGAATCCCTTCTCTCCCCTTCCCCGGACACGTACGCCATCCTGCGACGCTCCAGACCGCCGAGCGACCCCCACAAAAGGTGAGGCGGCAGACCGGGGGAGTCTGCCGCCTCGTGGTGGGGTGGGGTTTGGGGTGGGGTTAGCCTTACGAACTCTGAAGACTCGCCACCACGAGCCATATTCACTTGATCTGCGTCAAGTATAGCGAGCCCCGCCAGATATGTCAAGGGGGCAGCCCCGATTTATCGCATGGCTCCTCTCCCGCCCCTCGGACGCCGTTTCCGCACCCTTGTCCCCGCTGCCTCGATGCGATATACTCTTGCCACCGGAGGCTGATCTCTTGGCCATACGCAGCCCCGTACGCCCAACACCGAGACAGCGGCAGCAACTGCCCCAGGCTGCACAGAGAGCCTTGTCTCACATCGGCGTCCTGGCCAGCGTCGCCGCTGTTCTGAGCCTAGCCTTCCTCCTCTTCGTGGTTCTCGCCGGCTATCTAGCCCACCCAATCATCGGCGGCCTGCAGCTCGAGCAGCTCACCCGGAACGTGAACCTGGCGAGATCCGTCTTCCTCTGGTCGCTCTGGCTCGTCGTCATCACAAGCCTCATACGCCACTACCGCACCGAGGTCTCAGGCTTCCTCTCTCTCCTGGCGGGGATTGCCTGTTGGGTTCTCCTCCCTCTGGCGGTAAGGACCGGCATCTCCTACGAGAGTGCTCGGCCCCTGGCCAGTCTGGGTCAGTCGCTCATCTCCAGTTTCCAGACCACCGGCGCCATCCTGTCGGTGGTCTCCATGCTTCGCCTTCTGGTGGGACGGGTGCTGTTCATGTCCCTGCCGCGCGCCAGAGCGCGTATCCCGAGCAGCCCAACTGCCGCGGCTGAAATCGCCGTCGAGCGCGCCGCCCAGCGGCCGTCGCTCATGCGCCGCTGCTGGGAGCTGCAGTTCTGCCGCGGGAGCCTGCGCTCCAACTGCCCCCGCTTCCTGGAAGGAGTATCTTGCTGGAAGCGCCGAAGCGGCTGCTACTGCGACCAAGGCCTGGCAACCCGCCTCCTCGCAGGCGTGGGGGTTGGCGCCCGCGTCGAAGTGGCCGAGGAGCTGGATGCCGCCCAGCGCCGCGCTCGCCAGCTCTCCCAACGCCCATCCCGCAGGCCCAAGCGCTCCAAGCCCCCTTGCGGCGAGTGCCCCATCTACCTCGAACACCAGACCTACAAGTACCGCGTCCTCTCCTGGCTCGCGTACCCGGCCGCCGCAGCCATCGTTGGCCTCACGGCACGATACCTGCACACGGGCTACGAATGGGTGTCCGATAAACTCGGCGTGCTCTCTGTAAGCATCGACAGGACTGGACAGGGCAATGTTTACTACTTGCCGCAGTGGCTCTCTTTCGAGAACGCTATGATCCTGGTCATGGGCGTCTTGGCCGTCGTCATCATACTCCACGCCACTGAAGTCCTTGTCTTCCGACTCAAGCTGTAGCGGCGGTTGCCGCCGACTGGGCTCCCCAGGAGGAGCCGCCTCGCGCGGTGCCGCTGTCCGCTTCGCACCTCGCACACAGGAGCCAGCGCGCCGCTGGCGAACCACATTACTGTCCGCGATTCGACGCGCCACACACCTGCAGCACGGGAGGTCGAGTGCCTGAGGTCAGCGAGTTCAGATTGCCGGAAGTCGCTCTCTTCGGATGGGGCGCCGTCGAGCGCGTCGGCGAGCGGGGCGCTGCTCTAGGGAAGCGCGCCCTCCTCGTGACGGGGCGTTCCGCCATGAAGCGCAGCGGCGCCGCGGACCGGGTCCGTGCTCTCCTCGCCCAGGCCGGCGTGGACGTCCTCACCTTCGACCAGGTCGAGTCGGACCCAAGCTCGGCCACTATCCAGAAGGGCGCCGAGACCGCCCGCCGGGAGCAGCGCGACTTCGTCATTGGCCTCGGCGGTGGCAGCCCCATGGACGCCGCCCGTGCCATTGCCGCCATGGCCGTGCTGGACGGCCACATCCTCGACTATACCAGGGGTAAGACAGCCGACCGGCCAGGTCTCCCGCTCATGAGCATCGCCACCACCTCGGGCACCGCCAGCGAGATCACCAACGTCTCCGTCGTCCTCGATGAGAGCCGCAAGCTCAAGATTGGGATCAGGAGCCCCCATTGGTTCGCTCGTGTCGCGATCACCGATCCCGAGCTGACCCTCACGATGCCCCCGCGCCTCACTGCCGCCACCGGCCTCGACGCCCTCACCCACGCCATCGAGTCCTACTTGTCCACCGGCGCGACGCCTCCCACCGAAGCGCTCGCCCTCAAGGCCGTTTCCCTCGTCGGCGCGAACCTGCGCGCCGCCGTGGCGGAGAGCTCTGACCGAGACGCCCGCGAGGGCATGTCCCTGGGCAGCATGTTGGCCGGCATGGCCTTCGCCAACTCCGGCCTCGGCCTCGTCCACGGCCTCGTCCATCCCATCGGCGCCCGCTTCGGCCTACCCCACGGGATGGCGTGCGGCCGCCTCCTCCCGGCCGTCCTCGGCTTCAACCTGCCCGCCGCGGAGCAGAAGCTCGCCGCCGTCGCACGCGCGCTGACCGGCGAAGAGAGCGACCAGCCCGATGACGCCGTCGCCGCTGTGGAAGAGCTGCTTCAGGATCTGGGCGTTCCGGCGGGCATCGCCGACCTGGAGATCCCCGCCGACCAGATGCCATCCCTCGCCCGAGACGGCCTGGTCGCCGGAGCGGTACGCACCAACCCGCGTCCCGTCACGGAGGAGGACGCGCGCGCAGTCCTCGAACAAGCAAGGAAGGGATAGAGCCTCGACCCCTGTTCAGCCGCGGAGTCGCAGCAGCAGCCGCTCGGCCCGCTCGTGGTCGGGGTCCAGCTCGACCGCCCGTTTCAGCGCCCCCACCGCTTCCTCTCTGCGCCCCAACTTCGCGTGCAGGAGCCCCAGCTCGTAGTGCACATCCCCGAACTCCGGCTGCAGCTCCGCCACCCGCCTGAGCTCCTGCAGCGCCAGCTCGTCCATCCCGCCGAGCTTATAAGCGATAGCCAGGTTATATCTCGCAGACGCATCGTCCGGGTTTGACGAAAGAGCCCGCCTCGCGTCCTCGACCATCTGCTCGATTGCCCCCGACCCCGCCGGCCGCAGCGACCCCCCGCACTTCTCGCAGAAGTTGGCACCCTCCGATGCTTCCCGCCCACAACTCGGACACTTCGCCATTCGCAGCCGCCATTCACCAAGGTGCTCAGACCTCGGTCGCCGTTCCGCACTGGAAGCCCATGTTAGCACAGTGGCAGGCGCCGGACAATGGCCCTTCCCCCGCGTTGACGCCCGCGGACGCCTATGCTATCATACGCGGGCTGCGGGGCGTAGCTCAGTTTGGCTAGAGCGCACGGTTCGGGACCGTGAGGTCGGCAGTTCAAATCTGCCCGCCCCGACGTGTCTGCCGTCACGATCCGCGAGACGCAGCGGGGAACTGGGTGATCTCCGGAGATTCTCTCCACGCCGCAGGCGCTCGCGCCGGATCGAGACGACGATCAGTCTGTCGAGGGAAAACGCGGGAGGGGCCGTGACCTTCAGAAAACTGCAAGCCGCCACGATTCTCCTGGTCGCCTGCGTGACGCTGCCGTACGGCTGCGGCGACAGAGGCGCTTCTTCTCGGGGCCGCGTCAATCGGGATCCCAACGTCCTGGTAGCCTACGTAGCGTGCGGCTTAGTGCCGGCTTTCGAGCAAGCGAAAGTTCAGTTTGAGAACGAGAACACTGGGAAGTCCATTCGCATCGAGGAAGGTGAGCCCTCCGTCTTGGCCGAGCGTCTTCGCTCAGGCGCAGTTCCCGATGTCCTCATCTGCCCGGGAGACGCCGAGATAGGAATGCTCGAGCGCGAGGGTCACCTCGACCGCGGCTCCCGTCAGCCCATCGAGAGCCTGGGGCTCGCCATCGCCGTCCGTGCTGACAGCCCCCTGACCATCCACGGCCACCAGGACCTCCTCTCCGACCAGGTCCGCTCCATCTCGATGGCTATGTCTGGCATCACTTCGCCGGGCGCCGACGGCAAGAGCGCGCTCGAACGAGCCGGCGTCTGGTCCAAGCTTCAGGACAAGCTCACCCTTCAGACAACGCCGCTCCAAGCCCTCCAGCGCCTAGTGGACGGCGAGGCCGACGCCGCCATCGTATACGACCCGTGCTTCCTCCTGTACATGGAGGACAAGGTGCCTCCTGGGTCAATCAGGATCGCCGCGCCCCTGGCCCCCGAGGACGAGCGCGCCAGCAGTGTGCATATCGTCCTCCACAAGCGCAGCCCGAATGGGCTCCTCGCCCAGCGGCTCGTCCGGCTGCTCCAGAGCCGGGGCCTCAGGCCGCTCTCGCCTCCCAGCGAAGAGCCGGCGTTGCCCGAGGAGCAGGAGTCGCCCGAAGAGCAGGACTAGAGCCGGGCCCGCTTGTCCAGCGCCCTTCTCTACTGCGGTCCCGACTCGACGCGCCTGCGCACTTCCCGACCCGCCAGCAGCCCACTGGCGGACGCCTGCACCAACCCCCTCGTCACCCCCGCTCCGTCTCCCACCGCGAACAGGTTCGTTACCTCAGTCTCCAGCTTCTCCGTCAGATGGGGCCTCGCGGAGTAGAACTTCACCTCGATCCCGTACAGCAGCGTGTGTCGGGACGCAACCCCCGGCGCGAACCGATCCAGCGCCTCCAATGCCTCCAGGATGCTCGACAGATGCCGGTGCGGCAGCGCGAAGCTCAGGTCGCCCGGTGTCGCACAGCCCAACGTGGGGCGCACCAATCCCCGCGCGATGCGCTCTGACGTCGATCGGCGCCCCAGGCGCAGATCTCCCAGCCGCTGGCAGATCACCCCATGGCTGATCAGGTTCGCCAGCCGCGCCAGATAGCGGCCGTATGCGATTGGATCGTGGAATGGCTCCGTAAACCGCGTGCTCACCAATAGCGCGAAGTTCGTGTTCGCTGTCCGCTTTCCCGCGTAGCTCTGCCCGTTGACGGTGACTACCCCCTCGTTCTCTTCCTTCACCACCTCCCCGTACGGGCACATGCAGAATGTCCGCACTCGGTCGTCGAAGCTCTTCGAGTAGAAGATCAGCTTCGACTCATACGCCTTCGCCGTGACATCGGCCATCACTTCGGCCGGCACCTCTACCCGGACCCCAACGTCCACCGGGTTGTCCGCACGCCCCAATCCCAGCCGCCCCGCTTCCTCCATGAACCACTGAGACCCATCACGCCCGGGCGCAACTATCACGTAGTCCGCCCGGTACCGATTCCCCTCAGCTGTGTCCACGCCCGTCACCCGCCCTTTGCTTACGCGAATCCGCGTTGCTCTCTCCCGCGCGTGGACCTCCACGTTCTCACCCAGGGCCCCCCTCATCTCCCGCAGTATCACCGGACACCGATCGGTGCCCATATGCCGAATGCGCGTCCCCACAAAGTCCAAGTCCGCGCGCGCGGCCCGGCGCGCCAGCTCCGCCATTGCATCCTCGTCGCCCCCGTAGACCTCCTGCGGAGCCCCGAACTGCACCCACATCTGGTCGACCTCTCCCAGGAGCGCATTCACCTCGCCCGGCGGCAGATAGCTCTTCAACTGCCCGCCCACCTCCGGCGACAGCGTCAGCTTCCCGTCAGAGAAGGCCCCCGCCCCGCCCCAACCGCGCAGTAGCCACCCTGGATCCAGCTTCCCTTTCTTCGCGCCTCTGGTCGCAAGCCGCTCGTCTATGTCCGGGCCCTGCTCTACGATCCTCACCCGCACGCCGGGCAGATCGGACAGCGCCAGCCCGGCGAATACCCCCGCCGGCCCGGCCCCCACTATCACGACTTCCTTCCGCCGCGCCATGTCAGCCCCGCGCCTCCGCTCGCGCACGCACCCCTGTCAGAGTCTCTTCCGCGTTACGAGTCACCAACTTGTGCAGCAGCTTCTTGATCAGAGGCCCAATCAGAGGCACGTCATACTCGTACACGATGTCCAGCCGCACCCGCGTCCTCTCCCCCTCGGGCGCGAAACTCCACTCCCCCTCATAGCTATCCCAGTCCCCCGAAAGCAGATGGAACTTACAGCGCATCTCAGCGTCGTCCCACACATCCTCCTCCACCCATCGGATCGTCCGCCGAAACTCCGGCACCAGCGCCACCCACTCGCTCACCGTTCGATTCCCCTCCCGCTCCCGGATACTCACCTCCTCCACGTTCGGCAGGAACTCCGGGAAGCTCTCCACCTCCTTCGCCACCTCATACACGCGCGCCGGCGGCGCGTCGACCACGACCTCGGAATGCACCTCGGGCACTCGGCCCTCCTACACTCATACTTCGCGCCGCGGCGCTCGCCGCGGCGCACACCCGATTCTAGGCTACCGTCCCTGCCATGTCAACGAACGCGTTTACACAGCCGCTTTCGCCCTCTCCAGCACCCGCTGCACCCGGCGCACCAGCTCGCTCGGCTGGAACGGCTTCGTCACATAGTCGCTCGCGCCCGCTTCCAGGCTCTCCGATATGAAATCGCTCTCCGTCCGCGCGCTCACGATGACTATCTCCGTCCTCGCAGTCGCTGGATCCCGCTTGATCTCCGAGCACACGGGAAGCCCCCCCAACTGCGGCATCGTGATGTCGAGCAGAACAACGTCCGGCCGCGCCACCCTCAGCATGTCCAGACCGGACTTCCCGTTCTCGGCCTCCAATACTTCGTAGGCATCATCCAAGAAGTTGAGGCTGTCTCGCATCAGCTTCCGGGCCGACGGATCGTCGTCCACTATCAGCACTTTCGCCCTCGCCATTTGCCTCCGCTCTTTCTCTCGCACCGCTGCCGATTATCACCTCCGGCGACTCTCGCTCCGTCCGATAGGCGGCCGATGGCAGCGTGAAGTTGATTGCAGGCTGCGCATCCTCGTCCTCCACCCAAATCCTCCCCTCATGCATCTCGATGAGTGCCCGCGCAACCGCAAGACCAAGGCTGTTCCCGCTCGACGGTCTCTCCGTCAACACCGCCGCCGATGGACCGAACACCGGCGCCATCTCCTCGTTCCCCACGTCCATCCCGGGAGCCTGAACGCTCACCCGCACCTCTTTCCTGTCCTCTCCCTCCGGCTGGATCCGAACCAGAACGCGCGCCCCCTCCTCCGAGAACGCCAGCGCGTTGTATAGCAGTCGGCTCGTAGCCTGCTCCATTTCGTTGCGGTCCGCCCAGACCGTCGGCGTGGATGGCTCCTCCACCACCTGCACCCGCTCCCGGTCGCTCGGCTTGTCCAGCAGTGCCAGTGCCGACTCGATGACATCGGTCAGCCTCGTCGGCTCCTGCCTGAGTGCCAGCCGACCATCATCTATCCGAGTCATATCGAGCATGTCTTCGATCATGCGTGCAAGGTGCTGCGACTGCTCGCGGACAACCCCCAGGTATTCCTGGTGCCGCTCCGGGTCCAGCTCCTTATCGTGTTCATAGAGCAGTTGGCTGAAGCCAACGATAGCCGTCAGCGGCGTGCGAAACTCGTGGGACACGCGCGACAGAAACTCGTTCTTTGCCTCCATCGCCTCCTGATAGTGCCGCGTCACCTGCTTGTACGCCCGCTGTTCGCGCGCCAGCAGCACGAAGAAGGCGGCCAGCAGGCCCGCGGACAGCGTGAACGTCAGCACCCGCGAGACAACGGTCGTCGTCACCGTGGCCTCCGGGCGCTCCAGAATCCCCACCAGCAGGTAGCTCGCGGCCGACAGCAGGCAAGTCCCCACCGCATCCCGGAAGTTCAGCCGCACGCTCGCATGCAGAATCGGCAGGTAGTATAGCAGGTAGTACTCACTCCGAACCCCATGCTGGGTGTAGATCAGCCCCGTTATCAGGACAACGTCCAGAGCCAGCATCGCCAGCGTGATACGCCGCATGTCCAGCCGCGCCCACGGCAGGAAACTCGTCACCAGCACATA
>JALGTG010000303.1 GCA_029821495.1 Candidatus Hebobacteria bacterium | reverse complement strand
GCGCTTCAACTCGGCGACGGCATCTCCCCGACCGGTTGCCTCCAGCCGTTTGCAGTACGCCCTCAACATTCCTCTGGCATGGGCTGGCCCGCCCTCTCTCATCACTGTCCAGAGCGGGTCAACGGGACAGTCCATTGAGTGCATCATCGCATCATGCCACTCGGAGAGGCGGCATGCGGCGTCGCGGCAGACTTCGAGATGCTCGGCCGCCGGCGGCCCGGCCACGACGTTTTCCTGTTCGTGTGGGTCACGCTCGACGTCGAAGAGCATCTCTGGCGGGAAGAGATGGAAGCCATCATGGTAGGTCCGCATGTAGAGCCACGGGCCGAGGCGGACCGATCGCTGACACACATGCGCGCACTGGCTGAGGACCAGGTGGTCGCGCCCCTGATCTTCTCCCCGCAGCACTGCCGCGGCGTAGCTCTGCCCATCCCAACTGGGGATCGGGTCCTTGCCGAATAGCTCCGCGAAGGTTGGGCCGAGGTCCAGGTTGTAGTGGAGCCCGCGATCCGCGTGTCCGGCCTGGCCGCCCGGCCAGCGGACGATCATCGGTATGCGGCAGGTACCATGGTCCGCGGTCGCATGCTCGCCGTAGATACCCAGTTCGCCCATGTTCTCCGCGTGGTCCGCGGTAACGATAATCGCCAAGTCATCGAGCACGCCCTGCGCCTCCAACGCGGACAGCACCTGCCCGATGTGGTCGTCCATATACCGGATCCCGCAGTCGTATCCGTCTATCATGCGGCGCACATCACCCATGTCCGCGAGCTCACCCGGGGAGCGCGGGTACTGCGGGTAGGTTCGGCTGTCGTACATGTTGAGCTCGCGAGCGGTGTGCGGACCCACCATCTTCCGATGCTCGGCCAGCACCTCCTCAGTCAGCCACTCCGGCAGCGGCTCGCCCTCGAACGGATTCCCGAACTCTGCCGGCGCTCGGTAGGGCGTATGCGGGTCCCAGTAGTTGACGTGCAGGAACCAGTTGTCCTCCTTGGCGTTCGACTCAATCCACCTGAGAGCGGTCGGAGTGATGTCCTCAGCAGACTCCATTCCGCCGCGGCCGGTATTGTGCATCTCGCTGAAGCCCGCGTAGAAGTGCCAGGCCGAGTGGCGCTCCGCGAACGGACTGATGGTCACGGTCTTGAACCCGACCGAGCGTAGAAACGCGGGCACGCTTTCGGCGGCCAGCCGATCCCGAAACCCGCGCCAGGCCCCCTCCAGCCTCATGTCGGCCGCGGTGCCCCCGTGGCCAACCACGCCGGTGTGAATGCCGAAGCGACCGGTCATCAGCGCCGTGCGCGAGGGGAGACAAGGAGCGTCCGAGCAGTAGTAGTTGTGGAAGACTGCTCCCTCGCGGGCAAGACGGTCGATGTTGGGCGAAGTGTCGCGCTGGTATCCGTAGCAGCCGAGGTGGTCCGCACGGAGAGTGTCTAGGTCGAGGAACAGTATGCGCATAGCCGGGGCCTCCCGCGGTCGATGCTCGTCCCTCAGGCTTCGACTTCGCGCTGCGTCCGCCTGCTGGAGCGGCCGTTCGAGCGCGCGGGTCGAGACCCGATGCTGCGGGCAGCCGAGGCGTACGGCGGCGCGCTAACGCCGGTGCAGCCTCTCGATCGCCTGCGCCAGCTTTGCGCGGTGTGTATGGATCGGCTCCGGCGTAGTTGTGAAGTGCGTCAAGTCGGTACAGACCTCGGCGGGCACCTCCAGCAGCTCCTCCGCCTCTCGGTAGGTTGACGGATCAGCGCCCGACTTCTTCAGCTTCGCGACTGTCTCGCGCAGCAGCCAGAAGTACTCGTAGTCCTCAATCCCATCCCGCAGCAACTCCCACCTTATCGAAGGCACGGGGCCCTCAAGGTGCTTGCTCTTGTCGCCGGCGGGGTCCCGGTTCGGCGGATAGAGGAAGCGCCCGTCGCCGTTGCCCCACGGCCTTCGCACACCGGCCCCGAGCTCATATGACGAAACCCAGCCCATGGGGTCGTCGCAGGGATTCTGAAGCGCGGGAGGCGGATAGGCGGCGCCGGAGGTCCAGTAGGTGGTCTGCCACACAAGGATGCCGTCGATGCCGTACTTCCAGGTCTCCCACAGCCACAGCCGCATCTCGGTGCCGTGGTGGTCGAGGAAGAGCGTGAAGTAGGGCGCCTTGGGCCCCGTGCACAGATACCACCACATCTCCTCACCGGCCGCCTGGCGCTCGCGCGCAGTGGTTGGGTGCTCGGTCAGCATTCGGGTGAGCTTGGGCCCCGCCCTGCCGATGAGCTCCATGCCGTCGCGCACGAACTCATAGTCCCTCTCTGCCGGCTCGTCGAACCAGTAGATATAGGCCTTGTCCAGCCAGCCATTCTCCTCCAGGTGATCTTGCACTGCCCGGACGTACCTAGTGAAGGCGCGCTCGTGCTCGGGCGTTCCCTGCTCGAAACCAGCGATGGAACCCAAGCGCCGGGAGTGGTAGGTGCCACCGCCGAGGCCGGCGAGGGGCAGCACGAAGCTGTTGAACCCAAGCTCATCCAGAGTGCGGCGCGCGGCGCGGTCGAAGGCGGAGAAGTCCACCTTCGGCTCGACTTCGCCGCCGGGCAGCTTC
>JALGTG010000092.1 GCA_029821495.1 Candidatus Hebobacteria bacterium | reverse complement strand
TAGCTGTGCCGTCCTCGGGATCGACGCCCACCTCGTTCAGGCCCAGGTGGACGTCAGCCCCGGCATGGCGAGCTTCACCGTCGTCGGCCTCCCCGACCTCGCAGTCCAGGAGTCGCGCGAGCGCGTCCGCTCCGCAATCCGCAACTCCAACTTCTCCTTCCCCGCCCATCGCCTCACCGTCAACCTCGCCCCCGCCGACATCCGCAAGGAAGGCCCTGCCTTCGCCCTCCCCATCGCCCTCGCCGTCCTCGCCGCCACCGAGCAGATCGCCGCCGAGGACATGCACGGCCTCGTGGCCATCGGGGAGCTCTCCCTCGACGGCTCCGTTCGCCCGATCTCCGGCGTCCTTCCCATCGCCCTCACCGCCCGCGACGCCGGTTGCGCGGTCCTCATCGTCCCCGCCGACAACGCCCGCGAGGCCACCGTCGTGCAGGACCTCGCCGTCTATCCCGTGCGTACCCTCTGGGAGGCGGCCGAGGTCGTCGCGCGGCCCGATCAGCGACAGCCCGCCCCCTCCACCGCCGGCGACTGGGAGCTCTCCGACCCCGACTACCCCATAGACTTCGCCGAGGTCAAAGGACAGGACCACGTCAAGCGCGCCCTCGAGGTCGCCGCCGCGGGCGGACACAACCTCGTCATGGTCGGCCCCCCCGGCGCCGGCAAGACCATGCTCGCCATGCGCCTGCCCACCGTCCTCCCTCCCCTCCGCATGGAGGAGGCCCTCGAAGTCACCAAGATCTACTCCATCAGCGGCAAGATCCCGTCCGGCCAGGGGCTCATCACCACCAGGCCGTTCCGCTCTCCCCACCACACCATCTCCGCCGCCGGCCTCGCCGGTGGCGGCGCCATTCCCAAGCCCGGCGAGGTCTCACTCGCCCACGATGGTGTGCTCTTCCTCGACGAGCTGCCGGAGTTCGGCCGAGACGCCCTCGAGATCCTACGCCAGCCGCTCGAGGATGGCACCATAAACGTAAGCCGCGTCGCCGGCACGGCCACCTTCCCCGCCCGCGTCATGCTGGTGGGCGCGCTCAACCCCTGCCCTTGCGGCTACTACATGGACGCCACCCGCAGCTGCACCTGCTCCGTCACCAAGATACGCCGCTACCTCCAGCGCATCTCCGGCCCGCTCCTCGATCGCGTCGACATCCACATCGAAGTCCCCCGCCTCAAGCGCGACGAGCTCCTCACCCCGGCCAACGGGGAGCCGTCCAAGGCCATCCGACAGCGAGTCCTACGCGCGCGAGAGGTTCAGGCCCAGCGCTTCGCCGACAGCGACATCTTCTGCAACGCCCACATGCGCCCCCGCGACATCAAGCAGTTCTGCGTTCTCAGCGAAGACGTCCGCTCCTTCCTCAGCAAGGCCATAGACCAGCTCGGCCTCTCCGCCCGCGCCTTCGACCGCATCGTCAAGCTCAGCCGCACCGTCGCCGACCTCGACGCCGCCCCCGACATCGCCCTCCCCCACATCGCCGAAGCCATCCAGTACCGCGGCCTCGACAGGAAGCTGTGGGCCTAGCGAAGGAAAAGGCGAGATCCTGCGCTGCGCTCAGCATGACACAGCGATACTCACCTCCCACACTGTCATTCTGAGGGAGCCAGCCGGAGGCGGGCGACCGAAGAATCCCGCCGTTACGTCGCTTGAGTGAGCAACGTGTGCGGTCGAGCCTACTACGTCTACATCATGACCAACAACTACGCAACGCTCTACGTAGGCGTCACCAACAACCTTGAGCGGCGTGTCTACGAGCACAAGCACAAACTCGTCCCGGGATTCACCGAGCGCTACAACCTTACTCGCCTCGTCTACTACGAGCAGACCAATGACGTCGCAGCCGCTCTCGCCCGCGAGAAGCAGATCAAAGGGTGGCTTCGAGCGAAGAAGGTCGCTCTCATCGAGTCCATCAACCCAAACTGGCAAGACCTGGCGGAGGACTGGGACTGAAACGGCGAGATCCTTCGCTCCGCTCAGGATGACAGGGGCGAGATGCCGTGACAGCACTGGCCCCACCTTGTCATTCTGAGAGAGCCAGCCGGAGGCAGGCGACCGAAGAATCCCGCCTTTCGGCTCCGTTTCGTTCGGCCGCCCTGAGCAGTCTACTGAGAATGCCTCTGAATCATGGAAGCCACCAAGCCAACCACAGCCTGCACGACCACCATCCCCCCTCCCCCACATCACCGAAGCCATCCAGTACCGCGGCCTCGACAGAAAGCTCTGGGCATAGCGCACTGCAGGACCGCCGACTTCCACCCCCGAAGCACCACGACAAGGACTTCGGCGTGGTGCCTCGAATCCTTCGCTCTCGGGAGTGGGCAATCATAAGGAGACGCCCTTCCATGAAACGAAAGCGCCTCACACGACGGGACTTCCTGAAGGCGGTAGGCGCCTCGGCCCTCGCCGGCGGGTTGAGTACATCCACCCTCGCCGATCTACACGCATCAGCATCGCCTGACAAGCGAAAGCGTCCCAACATCGTCTTCATCCTCACCGACGACCAGCGGTGGGACTACATGGGTTGCATGGGGCACCCCTTCTTGAAGACCCCGCACATCGACCGACTCGCGGCAGAAGGCGCCCTATTCAACAATGCCTTCTGCACGACATCGCTCTGTTCTCCCTCGCGGGCGACCTTTCTCACCGGCACCTACGCTCACACCCACGGCGTCACCAACAACCGCGGTCGCGAGTACAACCCGGAAGTGACACCGTCCTTTCCTCAGGTCCTGCAGGCGGCGGGGTACAATACGGGCTACATCGGCAAATGGCATCAGGCCTACCACGACGAGCCCAGACCCGGATTCGACTACTGGCTGAGCTTCGTTGGCCAGGGCTCCTACTTCGACCAGCAGCTCAACGAGAACGGACGGCGCTTCGAGAAGAAGGGCTACACCACCGAAGTCCTCAGCGACTACGCCGTCGAGTATATCGAGCGGAACTCCGAGCACCCCTTCTGCCTTATCCTGTCCCACAAGGCCGTCCACGAGCCCTTCCTGCCTCCCCCGCGCCACGCCGAAGCCTACGCGGGCGAATCTCTGCCCGAGCCGCCCAACTACCGCGACGACTTCGCCGGCAAGGCTGCCTGGCAGCGCCGCCGGGTCAGAGACTGGACGCGGTATCGCAGCAGCGAGGTTCGCAGCAACGCAGTGCCCGATGCGGTGGCCGTCAAGCCATGGGAGGATCCCGCCCACTGGTGGAACCAGGGCGAGAAATGGCTGAACTACAACCGCTGCATCAACGCCATCGATGACAGCGTCGGGCGCGTCATCGCCGCGCTCGAAGCACAAGGCGTGTTGGACGACACCATCATCGCCTTCGCGTCTGACAACGGCTACTTCCTCTTCCTGGGCGAGCACGGTAGGCATGACAAGCGCATGCCCTATGATGAAGCGATGCGCGTCGCGCTCGTGATGCGGTACCCGAGGATTGGGCCCCAGGGCGCGACCATCGAGGGTCTCGCCCTCAACCTCGACCTGGCGCCCACGATGCTCGATCTCGCCGGCGTGCCCATCCCCGATACGGTGCAGGGCCTATCGCTCCGCCCTCTCTTGGAGGGGAAGGCATCCAGGGTGCGCGACGACATCTTCTACGAGTACTGGGTCGAACTCACTCACCATATCCCACGCACTGTGTGCGTGCGCACCGAAGACTGGAAGTACATCGAGTACCCGGACCTGGACGATATTGACGAACTCTACCACTTGAAGAGCGATCCGGCAGAGCTGCACAACCTCTCGCAAGCCCCCGAGCACGCAGAGAAGAAGCGTGAGATGAAGGCCAGGCTGCAGCGTCTCCTACAAGAGACAGACTACCGGGCCGTCCCGCCCAACCTGACGCCAGGTCAACCGGAGTCGCCGGCCCCCGAAGGCCTCATGTTGAGCTACACCTTCGACCAGGTCGAGGACAACTCAGTGAAGGACGAATCGGGCGGGGAGTTGCACGGTGAAATGGATGGCGTCCGCATCGTCTCCGCACGCGGGGGACACGCCGCTTCGTTTGATGGCAGCGCGGGAATCACCGTGCCCGTCAGTGCCCGGCTCGACCCCTCTCATGGGCCCTGGATCATCGATGCCTGGGTGAAGCCGGAGCGGGACGGGTTCATCTGCACTCAAGCTGGTGAGCGAGTCGGCGGCTACGGGCTCTTCGTCGAGAACGGCATCCCGGGGCTGGCCATCGGGAGCGTCAGCTGGGTATACAGCAGGACCATTGTGGATGGCCGGGAAGACTGCCTCGGGAAGTGGACCCATCTCGCCGCCGTGATCGAGGAGACCCGCGCTCGACTCTACGTGAACGGCAAGCTCGCGGACTGGGCGCCAATCCCCATTCCGCTCCGAGGACCATCTGACGAGCCCTTCGTGATAGGCGGCCGAGACGCCGCCCGCGTTGACGAGCAACTGCCCCACTCCCCGTTCGTAGGGGAGATCGGTTCCCTGCGGCTCTCCCGAGGGCAGGAGGCCGCAGACCGTCTCGACACACCTGAGCACGACGCACACTGACGCAGCCGGCCTTCCCATTCACACCTTCTGGTGTTTCGGCTTCTCCAACGCCGAAACATGAAAGGCGGCGGGGCGCATCGCCGCCGGCCCGCGCGAAAGGTGTTGCCTATCCCGGCCGGGAAGTCGCTGACACCGCTGCCCGGAGGTGACGAGTAATGACCGACACAAACCCAGTCTTCAAGCCCCCCAAGACCCGCCGGCTCGTGTCGGCGTGGGTCGTCCCCGAGCACGCCGACCACGCCCTCGAACGCGCGAAGCAGTTCGACGACATCTTCGATCAGGTCATCCTCATGTGCCAGCACGCCAACACCGACGGCTCCCTCCCCACCAGCTGGCCCGCCGCGGACCGTAAGCGCCTCATCGCCGAGTTCGCCGACCTGGGCGTTTCCGTGCTCAACGACTACAGCGGCGTCGCCGACACCTTCGCCGCGCTCTCCGAATCCCCCAACACCGTAGAGACGCTGATCACAAACATGGTCGAGGAGTGCGAGCAGACCGGCGCCGACGGCGTGGACATCGACTTCGAGGGCCTCCACACCCAGGACCGCTTCGCCTTCACTGACTTCATCGCCCAGCTCGCCCAGGCTCTCCACGCCCGCGGCAAGATGCTCAGCATCTGCACCAACGCTCCCTCGCGCTCATCCAGGCGAGACGGCGGCATCACCTTCCTTGAACTCCCCACCCTCGCCCACTACGTTGACCACCTCCGCCCCATGAACTACGACCTCTTCGGCCCGTGGACTCCGGAGATCGTCGGCCCCACCTGCACCGCGCCCTGGGCCAAGGATCGGATGGAGTACCTCGCGGCTGAGGTCCCCAGGCACAAGCTCATCATGGGGCTCCCCACCTACTCCCTCGACTTCGACCTCACCGAGCCGAAGAGATCCCGCCAGGTCTACGACTATGAATGGATCGGCGAGCGAGTGAAGGAATCAACCATCCGCCGCCCCTGGATCTCCCACTGGGACGTCAGCGTCGCGCGCTACACCGGCTCGGACGGGCACATCCACCTCCTCTACGTCACCGACGCGAGGAGCACCAGGAGCCACCTCGAAACCGCGGACCTGCTCGACGTCGCGGGCATCTGCTTCTGGTGCCTCATGGGCGACGACCCCAAGATCTGGGAGGCCATCAGGCAACACTTCGGCCGGTCGTGACCGCGGCCGGTCACCGTCGAGGAACCACCCGAAGGGGCGGCCGCACCAGGTCGCCCTTTCCTTATTCGATCCTGCAAACGCCTCCCTCACAGGCCGGCGCCAGGAGCGGAACCGCCCTCCGCGCGAGCGCCGTCAGCTCGGCCCCTCCCGCCTCCTCGCTTATCGCCAGCACGAGGAACTGCCCCTGCCGTGCCGCGACCATCTCCCCGTAGTAAGGGTCGCGCGCCCCGAAGGCGTCCTCCCCTACTCCGGACAGCGCGTTCACCCCCTCGCTCGCGCGCTCCTCGAACGCGCGCAGCTTCTGCATCCCCTCCCTGGCCTTCTCCACCGTTGCCAGATCGCCGATATGCAGCCGTGCCCTCGCGTCCCCCAGTGCATAGTCAGCGCTCACAACCTCGACGAGGAACTTGTGGCCCAGCGCGCTCGTCTTCACATACCTCTCGCTCCCCGCCACCCTCCCCTTCTCCGGGAGACGCTTCAGCTCATCGGGCAGCGAACCGCCGCCCGGCAGCCCCTCCCCAACCTCCGCGGCCAGCGCCCGCACGGCATCCGCATCCTCGCCCGCCACCAGCATAACCTTCACGTAGTAGTCCCCCTGCCAGAACGCGATCAGGTTATCCGTCGCATACCCCTGCGCGCCGGCGGGAAACGACTCGCAATCAGATGGTTTCTCCGCCCCGCAGATGCCGAAGGCGTGGAGCGGCGCGCCCATGTCGTACACATCAACCGTGATCCAGTCGCCTTCCTCGCCCCCCCGCACATAGTCGGCGACCGCCGCCTCCTCGAAGCCGTAGGAGAGATACAGATCGGCCGACCCGTCTATGTACTCATACAAGGTGTCCGGCGAGTACACTCGCGGCTCGCCGCGCCACTCCCACCCAAGCAGCGCGTCCGGCTTCGGCAGCAGCGCGATCAGGACCACCGCGACCTTAGGCAAGGCGTACATGCATGCTCTCCAGGCGCGGCCGCACCGGCACGCCCCACGGGCACACTATCCGGCACTCCGCACAGTCCCCGCACGCCGCCGCGGACGCCTCCGCCGGCAGTGCGTGGTACAGCTCCCTCGCGCGTCCCCGGTCCCCGTAGCCGTCATGATACAGCCGATAGCGCATTATATCCGCCACCCGCACGCCTGCCGGGCACTGGCCGGTGCACGCACCGCACATGTGGCACGACCCCACCGAGATACGCTTGGCCGCTTCCTCGAACTCGGACAGGTCGGCGTGCCCCGCCTCTCCCGTCGCCGCGGCAATGTTCTCCGCCAGTTCCTCGAAGGTCGGCATGTTCACGATTAGCGTCGCCACGCTCTCGTCCTTCAGCACCCACTGGATCGCCTGCTGGTACGGATTGCCGGGGAGCCCTGCGAATGCATCGGTGTCCTTCCCTTCGTGAACGGGCGCTAGGCCCTTCATCGCAACAACGCCGATCCCTGCCTCATGTGCCTTACGTATCATCGGCGCCATCTGCTCCGCGTTCATCGCGTGGTACACGAGCAACACCTGGTCGAAGCGCCCGCTCTCGATGACTGCCTCCACCACCGCCACCTGGTTCTCGTGCATGCTGATGCCGTTGAATCTGGCCTTCCCCGCCTCCTTCAGTCGGTTGAATGCCTCCCACGCAGCCTCGTTCGTGACATGCTCGGGCCTGCCCACGCCGTGCAGTTGGATGATGTCGACGTGATCCATGCCGAGCCGCTTCAGGCTGGCCTCGCAGGCAGCGATGTAGTCGTCCGCAGTCTCCTTGCCCCACCACCCCCACTTCGTGGCCACAATGGCATCATCGCGCCGGCCCTTCAGAGCCTCACCCAGCTTCACCTCGCTCTCACCGTCCTGATACCCCTCAGCCGTGTCAAAGTAGCTCACGCCGAGGTCGAGGGCCCGTCGCGCGACCGCAGGCTCTTTGATGCCGCCCGCGCCCAGACCCAGTGGGTACACCTGTAGATCTGTGCGACCGAGTCTGCGGAGCTCACACACAGCCGCTGCGTCGCAGTCCGCTCCCTGCTTGTCGTGAGTAACACTCGCGCTGGCCGCCGCACTCGCTCCCAGCAGTGCTCCGACTGTCGCCTGCCGCAGGAAGTCCCGCCGCGTCAAATGCCTCTCCGAGTGTTCCTTCGCCATATCCCTTCTCCAGTTAGCATTCGGCGCCCCCGCCGCAGGGGGCGCACGAGCGGAAGTGTAGCAGGTGCCGGGAATGCCGCGCAACCACACTGAGTCCAGTTCACACTACATACGCGGCGAGCGCATGCAACCCCTCGCGGCGACCCGCAACGCCGGCGCTCACTCGTGCGCGAGTCGCGCCGCCAGCCCCACCAGCTCGTCCGCCTCCGCCGCGTCCTTCGCCGACACGCTCAGGAAAAGCCCCCGCGACGAAAGCCCCCGCAGCAGTGGCTCCACCTCGCTCGCCTCACACCACAGATGCAGGTTCGACCCGCCCGCCTGAAGCTCCCGGAGAAACGGAATCCACTCCACCATCGGTGGCGCCCCCGCCCCCGGCACCCACTGAATTGGGATCACCGACTCCCGACTCCTATCGCTCGACCGGTCCGGCGTGTGGCCGAACAGCTCGTGAAGAATCGGCACGTGCGGGATTGCGTCCGGCCCGTCCAGGTGGTAGATGGTGTTGTCCAAGGCCTCCATCTGCGCCTCCAGCTCGTGCAGGAAGAACTCCCTGAACTGCGCCGGCGAGATTACCGCCAGCAGGTCGAGCTGGATCACGTTCGACCGCCCCGGCGACCATGTGCTCAGCCACGACGTCGTGTGCCCCCTCTGCCCGCTTGCCTCGATCAGCGGCCACCACTCCTCGTGAAACTCCACCACCGACTTTTCCAGTTGCGCCATCGCCGCCCGAAGCGCATCGGGCCGGTCGTAGATGTCCATGCACAGATTGCTGCCGCCCCGCATCGACAGCAGCGCATCCCCGCCCGAGTGGCAATCCGGCGCGGCCACGAAGTACCGTCCCCTCGCCCGCTCCGCCGCCATCTCATAGACCTCGCGCTGCCACTTCCACGCGAACGACCCCCGGTCAATCTCGAACGACGGCGCATCGTCCCAGTCCCCGATCACCTGCTCCGCCCACGTCGTGTGCTCCGTGAACTCCAGCGGCGCGCCCAGACACGCCGAGAACACATCCGCCCCAAGATCGGGCTGAAACACCGGTATCGCCTCTCCCGCGAAGTACGTGGCTTCCATGTATGCCTCCGCGACCCCGAACACGTACTCCAGATCGGTGCGCCGCGCGAACGGCGTGTCCGGTTGAGGCACCTCTCGTAGGGGCCTTCCATTCGGCGCGTGGACCGCGATGCACGCTCGATCCAGAAGCTCCCCCTGCCACCACGCCTCCATTCGCGGCACGATCTCCTCGAACTCAGGCTTGTACTCCATGCGCTGACCCTCCCGGGGTTACGTCGAGTATCCGCCGTCACCGATTCCACCGCGAGCGCCCCATGCCCTGCCTGCGGCGCACCCGCATCCCACCTGCAAAGACCTCTCGCATGCAGGACTTCCCCTCGGCCGGGCGGTACTCACTACCCCGTCCCACAGACGGCGGGCCCCCAACGGACGGACTATGAATCTGCACTCGACTCGCAACGCCGCCCAAGTCACAGACAGCTCAGAGCACACCCGCTGGAACTTCGCGGTGATCGTCGCCGAGGCCACCTTCTTCATGAGTGGACTGGCCTGGGCCGATCCCTCCTCCGTCTTGCCCCAGTTCCTCGGCCTGCTGACCCCCTCCACCGTGATCATCGGGGTGATCGCCGTCCTCCAGCGCCTCGGTTGGCTGCTCCCTCCCATCTTCATGGCCGCCGTACTCGGACATCGGCCCCACCGCCTCCCCTGGCTTCGCTGGCCCGTTCTCCTCGGCCGACTCCCCTTCTTCGCCTTCGTCGCCTACCTATGGCTCCACGGCCTCGACAACCCCCGCGTGGTCATCTGGTTCCTCGTCATCGCCTACTTCGGCATCTCACTGGGCAACGGCCTCCTCGGTATCTCCTGGCAGGACATCATTGCCAAGTCGATTCCCTCTCGTCTGCGAGGCCGCTTCTTCGCAAGTATGCAGTTCGCGATCGCGGGGGCCGCCTTCGGCGTCGGCTTCGCTGTGCGATGGGTGCTCGGCCCCGGACATCCCTACTTCCCACTCGACTACACCTTGCTCTTCACCGCCATGGCCCTCTTCCTAACCATCTCCATCGTCGCCTGTTGGATGGTGCGAGAACCCATCCGGCCAGTCCTGGATCGGCCCCAGTCCGTGCGCGACATTCTTCTCGGCGCGCTCCCCACATTGCGAGAGCGGCCCGCATTCCGCGGCCTCGTGTTCGTTGCCGCGCTCGGATTCGGCATCAGCTTCTCCCTGCCATTCTACATGGTATACGCGAGACAGGTGCTCAACATCGCCGAGGACATGGCCGGCATCTACATCTGGGCGATAACCATCGGCGGCGCCCTCGCCAGTATCCTCTGGGGCTACCTGAACGACCGCCGCGGCCCGCGCGCCGTGCTGCGCGGGGGCGGCGCACTCGTCACCGCGACGCCGGCCCTCGCCATCTGCGTACCCGCCGCCGCCTTCGCCGCCGAAGACCTCCTTCCGGGCGCGGCGGGTGCCCTGCCCTACCTCTTCGCCCTGGTCTTCTTCGCCGGCGGAGCGACCATGGGCGCGATGTGGATGGGCTCCATGAACTACCTCTTCGAACTCGCCACCCATCAAGACCGCCCCCGGTACATCGCCTTGTTCAGCCTCTTCACTCTCCCCGGCGCCCTCGCTCCTCTGCTCATTGGCTTCCTGCTCAACTACCTCCCATTCCCGGTGGTCTTCCTGCTGATGGCCGCCTCCGGCGGAGGGGCCCTCCTCCTGAGCTGGCGCATGCCCATACCATCCCCCCAAGCCCCCACCCCCTCCCTTGACACCGACCCCCCGCCTCAATAGAATGCCCCAGTGCCCGGGCGCGGCCGCGCCCGCAATCATCGCACAAGGGGGTTAATCCAATGGTCCGTGTCGGACTCGCCGGACTCGGATTCATGGGCGGCACCCACGCCCAGTGCCACGCTGCTCTCCCCAACTCCGACCTCGCCGCGGTCTGCGACCCCGAAGAGGACCGCCGAGCGGAGTTCGCCGACACGTACGGTGCCAAGCCCTTCGCCTCCCTCAACGAAATGCTCGCCGCCGACATCGACGCCGTGGACATCTGCATGCCCACCTACCTCCACCGGCAGGCCGTCGAGGCCGCCGCCGCCGCCCACAAGCACATCCTCTGCGAGAAGCCGATGGCCCTCACCGCCCCCGACTGCGACGCCATCATCGGCGCGGTCGACAAGTCCGGCGTCCAGTTCATGGTCGCCCACGTCATCCGCTTCTGGCCCGAGTACACGGTCATCAAGGACATCCTCGACTCCGGCCGCCTCGGCAACATACTCTGGGTCAGCGCGGCCCGAATGTCCCCCCCGCCCACCTGGTCCTGGCAGGAGTGGATCTTCGATCCCAAGCTCAGCGGCGGCGCCGTGCTGGATATGCACATCCACGACCTCGACTTCATCGCCTGGATTCTCGGCATGCCCAAAACCGTCTCCGCCGCGGGAGTCAAGACCCAGCGCGGCGCATTCGACTCCATCTTCACCACCACCACCGGCCACCCACACGGCGCAGTCGCCACGGCCGAGGGCTGCCTCGACATGGCCGCCGACTTCCCCTTCACCATGGGCCTCAAGATCAACCTCGAGGGCGGCTCCATTGAGATGAGCACCCGCCACACCCCCTCTCTACTCGTCACCCCCAGGGACGGCGGCGCCGAGCACCCCGACCTCCCACAGCCCGCGATCCCGAGCGCCGGCTCCGCCGGCACCGCCGGCAACATCGAGGACCTAGGCGGCTACTTCACCGAGGCCCAGTACTTCGTCGACTGCCTCGAAAGAAACGAGACCCCGAGCGTCGTCACCCCCGCCGAGGCGAAGGCCGCGGTCCAGCTCTGCCTCGCCGCCACCAAATCCGCCGAGACGGGGCGCCCGGTCTCCCTCTAGCCCGCGTTCGCCGGATCGAAACACCAGGCGCGCCCGCCCCCGGTGGTCGCGTCATTCCTCTGCCGGCCCGATCCCTGAAGGTGACGCGCCGGCGGCCCCCGAACCAGTCCCCGCGACGGCGCGGCCGCTCGCTATCCAGAGGCAGCGGGCGGCCGCGTCATCCAAGGAGATATTCCCCAGATGAACTGCGTGCTCATAATCGTTGACTCCTGGCGACAGGACCACTGCGGCTGCTACGGCAACGACTGGATCCGCACCCCCAACCTCGACGCCCTCGCCGCGGAATCCACCCTCTTCACCCGCGCCTATCCCGAATCCCTCCCCACCCTTCCGGTCCGCCGCGCCCTCCACACCGGCCGCCGCGTCTATCCCTTCCACGGCCACCGGCCCCAGAAGGGAGACTTCGTGGGCGCGCCCGGCTGGGGACCGATAGACGACAACCTGGACACCGTCTCTGAGCTGCTCCACGCACAGGGCTATCGGACCGGCTTCATCACAGACACCTACCATCAGTTCAAGCCCTCGAAGAACTTCCACCGGGGCTTCGACGAATGGCGATGGATTCGCGGCCAGGAGCACGACTGCTACCGTTCGGGACCGCTGGTTGCCGATGACGCCGTCGCCAAGCACATGCCCATCGAGCGGCGCGGCTCGCCCCGCTGGGAGGACCATCGCCGATACCTCACCAACGTCGCCGACCGCAACAGCGAGGCCGACTACTTCGCCGCGCAGGTCTTCCGCGCCGGCGCCGACTGGCTCGGCCAGAACGACGATGCCGACAGCTTCTTCCTCGTCCTCGACTCCTTCGATCCCCACGAGCCCTGGGACCCGCCCGCCTATTACCGCCGGCTCTACGACGCCGACGACGATGTGGTCGACGTGATCTGGAGCACCTACGGCAGCGCAGACGAGTTCTCGCCCCGAGAGCTCCAGCGAATGCGCGCCAACTACGCCGGCGAATGCACCCTCACCGACCGCTGGCTGGGCCACTTCATGGGCGCCCTGCGATCCTCCGGAACGCTCGACGACACCGTAGTCGCGCTCATCTCCGACCACGGCCATAACCTCGGCGACGCCGGCTTGACCGGAAAGCAGGGCTACCCCCTCACCCGCGCCGTCGGCGACCTCATCATGATGATACGCCACCCCGACGGCGAGGCCGCCGGCGCCAAGTGTGACGCGCTCTGCTACAACTTCGATCTCACGACGACGCTGATGAACATGCTCGGACACCAGATCACAGACCAGATGGAGGGCATTGACCTCTGGCCCGTCGTCCGCGGCGAGAAGCCCGCGCGCGACCACGTCACTGTCGGCTGGGGCCCCGAGGTCACCTACATCGACGACAAGTGGTGGTGCAACGATGCCTTCTGGGGCGTCAATCCGCTCCTCTACGACCTCCAGAGCGATCCTGACCTCACGCGCAACCTGGCC
>JALGTG010000091.1 GCA_029821495.1 Candidatus Hebobacteria bacterium | reverse complement strand
TGGACACTCCCTCACACTGCATCTGCGCCGCCGAAACAGCGCCGGTATCTCGCTACAGCAAGGCGCGAACGCCCTACTTCTACCCCGCGTGCTTCAGTGCGGCCTTCACGAAGTCGCGGAACAGCGGGTGTGCGCGGGTGGGGCGCGACTTGAACTCGGGGTGGTACTGGCTGCCGAGGAAGAACGGGTGGTCGGGAAGCTCGATCAGCTCGACGAGCTTGCCGTCGGGGCTGACGCCGGCGGTGACCAGACCCTTGTCCTCGAGTTCGGGCCGGAACTCGTTGTTCAGCTCGAAGCGGTGCCGGTGACGCTCGCTCGCGCGGGCCGCGCCGTAGATCTTCCGGCCGTGGGTGCCCGGCATGATCCGCATCGGATAGGCGCCCAGACGCTGCGTCGCGCCCTTGTCGGTGACTCCCTCCTGCTCCGGCAGCAGGTCGAGCACCGGATGCTTGGTCTTGGAGTCGAACTCGGCGCTGTGGGCGTCCTTCCATCCGCATACGTGCCGAGCGAACTCGATCACCGCGCACTGCATCCCCAGGCACAACCCTAGGAACGGCAGCCCGGTCTCCCGCGCGTGCCGAATCGCCATGATCTTGCCCTCTACCCCGCGGTCCCCGTACCCACCCGGAACGACGATCCCATGCACGTCCTTCAGCAGCTTCTTGGCGCCGTGTTCCTCTATCTCCTCGGAATCGACGCGCCGCACCTCGACGCGGGCGGAGCTCGCTATTCCGCCATGCTTGATCGACTCCGTTACGCTGATGTACGCGTCCTGGAGCGCCATGTACTTGCCCACCATGGCGACGGCGACTTCGCGCTTCGGTTCCTTGATCCGCTGAACGACCTTCTTCCATTCGGTGTGGTCGGGCTTCCCGTTGACGCCCAGCCGATCCGCCACCAGGCTGCCGAACCCCTGCTCTTCGAAGATCAGCGGCAGCTCATAGATGGACTCGGTGTCCAGCCCTTCGATAACGGCCTCCGGGGCGACGTCGCAGAAAAGGCTGAGCTTGTCTCGCATCTCCTGCGACAGCGGCCGGCGCGAGCGACAGAGCAGGATGTCCGGCTGGATGCCGATATTGCGCAGTTCCCGCACGCTGTGCTGGGTCGGCTTGGTCTTGCTCTCCCCGGAGGGGCCCACGAAGGGAATCAGCGTAACGTGGATGAACAGCGTGTTATCCGCTCCCAGCTCCCGCCGCATCTGCCGTATCGCTTCGAGGAATGGCTGGCCCTCGATATCCCCCACCGTTCCCCCCACCTCGGTGATCGTGACATCGGCGGACTCCTGTTCCGCCAGCCCGTGCACTTGAGACTTGATCTCATCGGTGAGGTGTGGAATCACCTGGACCGTCTGCCCCAGGTACTCGCCGGCCCGCTCCTTGCGGATGACCGAGCCGTAGACTTGGCCGCTGGTAACATTGCTGAGCTGCGTCAAGCTGACGTCCACAAACCGCTCGTAGTGGCCGAGGTCCAGGTCGGTCTCCGCGCCGTCGTCCGTCACGAACACCTCGCCGTGCTGGAACGGGCTCATCGTGCCTGCATCGACGTTGAGGTAGGGGTCAATCTTCTGGATGGCGACCTTGAGGCCGCGGTCCTTGAGCAGTCGCCCCAGGCAGGCGGTTGTAATGCCCTTTCCCACCGATGAAACGACGCCGCCGGTTACGAAGATGAACTTGGTCATGGCTGGCTTCCCTTGCTTGGACTGTAGAGCTGTGGATGCAATACCCGCGCGCCTTGCCCCGGACTCAGCGCGCCTTGCAGCAGGTTCTGCAGAAACTCTCTTGCCTGATTCACCGCCTCCGGAACCGCGCGGCCGCGCGCGATGTAGGCCGCGATGGCGGCCGAGAACGCGCATCCGGTTCCGTGGAAAGGTCCGCCGGGGACTCGGGGTGAGGAGAGGGCCTGCTCCTGATCCGGCCCGAGGAGCAGGTCGGTGACCTCCCGCCCTTGCAGATGCCCGCCCTTTACAAGCACCCAGTCACACCCAAGGCCGCGGAGCTTCTCTGCGGCTCGCCCGAGGTCCTCTCGCGAGTTGATGCTGACCTCCGCGAGCGCTTCGGCCTCCGGGACGTTGGGTGTCGCGATCGCGGCAAGCGGCAGTAGACGGTCGCGGACGACCGCGATGCCCTCGTCCGACAGCAGATGCGTGCCGTCCTTCGCGACAACGACGGGATCGACGACGAGGGGTGGGAAGTCCCGCCGCTCGATCAGATCGACGAGGGCGCGAACCACCTGCTCCGATGAGAGCATCCCCGTCTTCGCGGCCCCGACCGGGAGGTCGTCGAGCACGGCCTCCACCTGGGCCCTCAGAAAGTCGGGCGGCGCCTCCCAGGCGCCGCGCACTTCGACCGTATTCTGCGCCGTCAGGGCGGTGATGGCGCAGGTCCCGAAGACCTGCAGTGCAGCGAACACCTTCAGGTCCATCTGCACGCCAGCCCCGCCGCCGGAGTCGGAGCCGGCTATCGTAAGGGCGATGGGCACGCCGCCGCTCATGGGTCCCCCCTCCGCTGTCCCCGCCCGCCGGGGGCGAGTGAGACGAGAAGCTCAGGCAGCTCGGCAATGCTGTCTATGACCCAGTGAGGACGACTCTCCTCCGGCAGCGACGGCACCTCCTCGGCCGCGCTGATGCCGCTGAGCACCAGGCAGGTCCAGATGCCCGCGCGGCGCCCCATCTCGATGTCCGTCTCCAGCCTGTCGCCGACCATGAGGGCCTGTGCCGCCTCTACGCCGGCGTGGTGTGTGATCAGCTCCCCCGCGCGGGGCGATGGCTTGCCGATCACCAGCGGCTCCTGCTGGGCCGCGGTGGCGACGGCGGCGACGATGCTGCCGCCGCCGGGGATCACGTTGTCCTCGACCGGGTAGGTTGCGTCCCGGTTGGTGGCGATGAACTTCGCGCCGGCGCGGATGGCCTGCTGGGCCTCGTGCAGCTTGCGGTACGTGAACTTCCGGTCCATGCCGACGACGACGAAGTCAATGGGCCGCTCTCCTCTGCGGCGGACCACTCGCACGCCGACTGCGCGGAGTTCTTCAGCCAGGCCGCCCTCGCCAACGACGAGCGCGGTGGCGGGCAGGAGGCCGTTGTCTGAGAAGTGCTGCGCGGTGAGAGAGGCGGAGGTTACGATGTGGTCCGCGTCGGTCGTGAGGCCATAGCCGGCGAGGAGTTCGACGTAGCTGTCGCGGGTTCGGGTTGAGTTGTTGGTGAAGTAGTAGACCTGGTAGGCGTTCTGGTGGAGCCAGGCAGCGGTATCGCGTGCGCCGGGGATGGCGGTGCGGCCGCGATAGATGACTCCGTCGAGGTCCAGGACGACAGCCTTGATGTTCGCCTGTTTCCGCTCCATGCCACACGGGGCCATAGTGCGCCCTTGGCGGGGCGCGACTTGGGGAAAAAGCAAAACCCGCCGACGCCGCGGCGGGCCGTTCTCACCGGCCCCCTGATGCTAACATGCTGGCAGGAGTGTGTCAAGAGAAAGAAGCTGGCCGTTCTCGACGACAGTATATCGCTATGTCGGTAAATAGTCTAATGCTAGTTCTTCAAGCGGCCAGCAGGACGGGCGCGACGGGACTCCGGTGGGAGTGCAGTTACACTCCTGTGGGAGTGGGACAAGTGGTCATTGTTGGACAAATGCTGTTTGTCCGCTATGTGTCCGGATGTCCTGGGGGCAAATGAGGCATACTGGCGACGCCGCGGCGGACGTCCATTTTATGTCCATGTCTGTCCATTGTCCAAGTGGCCATGTTTGCGGGTGGTTTGGACTCGTTGGTCATGTGTGGTCATTCCCGCCTCGGCGACACGGGAAGCGCCTTCGGAGGAGCTGTTTGTGGAGGATGAACGATAGGCCCGGCAGATGCCCATTCGAGTGCGCTCGGGGCAGGCCTGCCGGGCGGCATGGTAGCTGGGGGGACTGGCTGGCGATCAGTCCCCCCAGACCCCCCTCACTCGCGTTTGGGGTCTCGTACCCGTGCACGAGAGAAGGCGCGGTGGCCTGGGGGTGGGCGCGCGCACGCCCGCACTGGAGCGGCAACAGAACTACCGAGGCACCGAGAGACTCAGCAGCCTACCGGCTGGGGGGCGGGTGGGGAGGGGGGCCGGGTGAGGTCGAGGTGGGCGAGTGTCCAGAAGGAGGAGCTGAATGTTGTGGTCACGCCGTTGAGAAGCAGGCTGGTCGCGAAGAGCACCAGAGCGGGCCCCAGAGCGTACACTATCGTAGCCATGAGCCCCAAGGTCAGGTAGATCCCAACACCTATGGCTATCGCCGGCAGGGCGATGACAACTAACACGATCATGATGCCGACGACGGCAGCCAAGCCGAATGCGAGCGAGAGCAGCCAGACGAGCAGCACTTCCTTCTTGGACGCGAACATGGTGTAGTTCGCCCTCACCAAACTCTCGATGGCGCCGGTGGCCTGTATGACAGTGAATCGGTAGGCGTACATTGAGAGGATGCTGACGTAGATGGCGAGGATGATGAAGGGTGGAATGAAGAGCAGTCCCAGCGCTATGGCCGGGATGTAGTGCTCTGTGAGGACCAGGATGACTATCGGCGCGGCCATGAGAGCGATGACGCTGGCGACGACGAGGAAGAGCAGCAGACCGATTGCGAAGAGGCGCCAGAACGCGTGGTAGCCGGCGCGCATCCCCTTCCAGAAGGAAACCGACTGGCGGCCTTCGATGCCGGCAACGGAGGCGATCAGGCCGCCGTTTGCCATGATGGACACGACGATGAAGAAGATGACGATGAGAAAGAGGATGATGCCGATCAAGATGATGACATACAAGTGGGCGAGGAGCCAGGCGAGAGAGCGGTCGAATGCTTCCGGCGGCGGTCCGCCGTTACCGGGTCCGCCACCATAGTTGAAGTTGAAGCTACCGCCGCCGCCGGCGAGGATGCCGAGGATCCAGAGGAATCTGTGGCGGATGGTTATCTGAAACGCCCTTGTTATGAGCCTTCCGTAGTCCACATGCGCCTCCGCGGCCGGTGGCAGCGCGTGCGCTGCGGGGTGTCCGAGGCGGTGTGCGCTGTGCGCTCAGGGGGGCGGGATTCTCTGCGTGAGGGCGAGGATTGTGCCTGCGGCTGGCATCTCCTCGGCACGCACACTTCCCTTCTGTATTATAGCATGCCGTGTCAAGGGGAGACGGCGAAACGCAAGGAGATTGCTGGATATCCATGGTGGGCGGGAGAGGCGGTCTTGGGGGCAAGCTCGTGAAAGATGGAGACGCGCTTGGCATGGGGCGCGGCGGTGTCCCTGAAGGTAAGATGTGTGCCTCGGCCAGTGCACGGCAAGAGGAGCGCTCCCACTGAGAACGGAACCCAGGGTTGGCCGGAGTGCGGCCGACGGGAGGCATTGGGTGACTGGCGAGAGGGAAGCGGGATGCGGGCATGGATTCAGCCGGGGCGGCGCGCCGCGCTCGACGTGTGGTCTGGAGGTCGAGCCTCGGTGTGAGGAGCATCCGAAGCGGTGCTTCTGGCACTGCTCGTGTGGGGAGGTGGCGAGCGAGAAGCGGACGAGCGCGGAGGTGAAGTCGCGCCTGGAGGAGGCGGTGCAGGAGGGGGCGCACCTGGAAGGAGCGTTCCTGTGGGGCGCGCAGCTTCAGGGGGCGAAGCTGTGGGCGGCTCATCTGGAGGATGCGATGCTGATGGAAGCGCAGCTCCAGGGGGCGCACCTTTCCGACGCCCAGCTCGATGGCGCGAAGATGCATGGGATCGGCCTCGATCGCTGGACGCAGTGCGAGTCCACAGTGTGGGGTACGCCCAGGGAAGAGATGGACGGGCAGTGGGCGCACGCTGCTGCGGTGTTTCACGGGCTGCGCGAGCACTACCGAGAGACGGGGAACGAGCGGCGGACGGACGAGTGCTACATCCGAGAGGCGCGGTGTCGGCACCTGGCGCAGCACGGCTTGGCACGGAGGCTAATGTGGCACCTGCACCGCGTGGTGTGGGGGTATGGCGCGATCCCCTGGCTGCTGTTTGCCTGGATGGCGTTCCTGGTGTTGCTCTTCGGAGTGGTGGTTTTCCCGGCCATCGGGGTGGAGGTGGAGGGCTCCGGGGTGAGTCACGGTATCGCTGACGGGTTCGCCCTCAGCCTCGTGACCTTCGCGACTCTCGGGTACGGCAACAGCTATCCCGCGTCGAAGGCCGGGCAGATGCTGGCCGGCTTGGAGGCGATGCTGGCGATGGTGTTGGTGGCGATGTTCGTGGTTAGCCTGGCGCGGAAGTACGTGCGCGGGTAGTGCCAGTCGCCGACAGCGACCATGGAGGGTGATGCGACCGGGCACCGAATGGGAGGGTGTGGTTGAAGGGGCGGGGTGGGAGCAAGGCGGAGTGCGGGATGAAGAGGATCCTGGTGATAGATGACGAGCCGTCTGTAGCGCATCTGATTGGGTTGTCTCTGCGGGCGGCGAAGGTTCATCACACGCTGGAGTATTGCAGCGACGGCTCGCAGGGCCGGGTGAAGGCCGCGCAGGGCGGCTACGACCTGATAACTCTGGACCGCAACATGCCGCTGGTAGGGGGGGCGGAGGTTCTGGCGGAGATCAAGCGGAGCGGAAGATCCGCGGACACGCCGGTGGTGATTATCACGGCGCAGAAGGATCCGGAGTTTCAGAAGTCCGTCATGGAGCTTGGCGCAGCGGCGTTGATCAGCAAGCCATTCCGGCCGCTCGAGCTTGCGCGCGTGTTGAGTCGGCTGCTCGGCGAGGGTGACGAGCCCGCCGTCGGCGCGGGCCAGGAAGCTGATGGTGGCTGAAGCGGCTTGATGCTTGCGCGCGTGCTGGCTGCGGCGGCGAAGGAAGGGGTGTTCACGTGCTGCGTTTGAGGGTGGTAGAAGGCCCAGACAGAGGGAAGGTGTTAGAGTGTCGGGAGGGGGTGGCGGCGGTAGGGTCCGGGACCGGCAGCAGCCTGCAGCTATGCGATCAGTTCGTTTCGCGACATCACGGAGAGGTGGTCGTGTCGGGCGGGCGTTGGGTGTACCGCGATCTCGGGAGCACGAACGGATCGGCGATCGAGAGACAAGGGAGCCGGACGGCTGTGGATCCGACGGGCGGGGGCGCGGCGGTGGCGGCTGGGGATCTGATAGTGGTCGGTCAGACGGTGGTGGCAGTGGAGGAGGCGGAGGGTTCCCGGGAGGAGGTGCCAGAGCACACAGTCGTTGCTACTCGGGGCCTCGATGATATGACTGCTTCCCGGCCGCTCGAGGGCCCCGACGGGCTGTCGGTTGGGTACCGGTTCGAGAAGGGTATCAGCCTGGCATTCGACCCGGAGGAGATGCTGGATGCGGTGCTGGAGTCGCTGCTGGAGGCGTTTCCGACGGCGACCCACGCGATCGTGCTCCTGGCGGATAAAGAGACTCTGGAGCCGAGACGGCAGGCTGCGCGTATAAGGGGCGAGGAGGGGCGGGCCGAGGGGGAGGTGCCGATCAGCAGGTCGGTGGTCAGTCGCGTGCTGCGGGAGGGGAGGTCGCTGCTGTTCCAGGATGTGCCAGCGGAGTTCCAGGACGCGCAGAGCGTAGTGGCGGCGAGGATTAGGTCGAGCCTATGCGCCCCTTTGTGGACGGGGGAAGAGACGGTGGGGCTGATCCAGGTGGAGAGTCGTGGAGGGGAGGGGAGGTTCACGGAGCGCGACCTCGACCTACTGACCCTGTTTGCGAACCGCGCGGCGCTTGCGATTGTGGGCAGCGAGCTGTGCGAGGCCGAGCAGCGGAACCGGCTGGCGCGCGATCTGGCGGACATGGTGACTCACGACCTGAAGGGGCCGCTGACGAGCGTGCTGGGATTCCTGCACATGCTGGAGGCGGAGGAGCTGGGGGAGGACCAGAGGGAGTATGTGCAGATAGCCAGAGGCGCGGCGGAGTGGCTGTCGATTCTGGTGGCTGGCGTTCTGGATGTGGCCAAGATGGAGGCCAGTGAGATGACGGTGGAACGCGAGCCGCTGGATATCGCGGAGGAGGTGAGGGAGGCGCTGTCGCTGATCCGGTGCAAGCTGGATGAGAAGGAAATGCGAGAGGAGATACTGGTCCCTGGTGATCTGCCGCGGGTGCCCGCGAGCCGCGAGCTGTTCCGGCGCATCATCATCAACCTGGCGGGGAACGCGGCGTCGCTGTCGCCCATTGGCAGCAAGCTGACCGTCGAGGCGGCGGTGAACCGTGATGCCAGCGCGGCAGTGGTGAGCGTGCAGGACGAGGGTCCGGGGATACCCAAGGAACACCAGGGCCGCATCTTCGACAAGTTCTTCCAGGCGGGAGCGCGGAAGCGGTCTGGGGAGAAGATGTCGGTGGGGTTGGGGCTGGCGTTCTGCAAGCTCGCAGTGGCGGCTCACGGGGGTGAGATCTGGGTGGAGAGCGAGCCCGGGCATGGAGCGCGCTTCTCGTTCTCACTGCCGCTGACAGTGGCTGGCGGGGCGACGGGGTCAGGTTAGAGGGATCTGCCGGGGCGAGTGGCGGGCGCGCTACCGCGCCGACTGGCTGATGAGAGGCGCGCTGCCGCGGATTACCTACCCCGCCTGAACCAACTCCGCTTCTTCTTGGCGGGCGTCAAGTCGCGGAGCGCATCCTGCATCGCTGCGCTGTGCTGCTGGCGGTGTTTGCGTGACTGAAGGAGAGGATTGGGGGTCCCGCAGCGCCAGCAGGAAGGGGTATTCTTCGACATGGGCTCGTTGCACTTGGAGCAACTCAGGTCGGGAATCCGCTTCCGGGACGCTGGTTTCTCCTCGGGGCGTGTCTTGTCTGGGGCGGCGCGAGCTGTGGGGGAGGAGTCCACGTAGACCGGACCGGGGCGACCGCTGGGGATGACCGCGGTCTTCGACCCAGGCGCGGCAGTCTGCATCCGGAGGCTCTGGATGATCTCGCGGGCGTTCTGGAAGCGGTGGTGAGGGGCCTTCCGCAGGCACTTGTTGACAGTGCGCGAGATGTGGGATGGCACGTTCTCGATGGGAGGCGGATCGCTGCTGAGTACCTGGCCGATGACCTCGCCGGGAGCATCACCGAGGAATGGCCTGCGGCCGGTGACCATCTCATAGAAAGTAGCGCCCAGGGAGAAAATGTCCGACCGGGCGTCGAGCTTGCTGCCCTTGGCCTGCTCGGGGGACATGTAGAAGAAGGTACCCAACGTGGTCCCGGTCTGTGTTACGCTGGCCTCCTGTGTGATCGAGGCGAGGCCGAAGTCGGTCAGCTTGGCGCGACCGTCGCGGAGCAGCATGATGTTGTCCGGTTTGATGTCGCGGTGGACGATGCCCTGTTCGTGCGCGTAGGCCAAGCCCTCGCATACGCTGATGATGATCTCCATCGCGCGCTCGACCTTGACCGCGCCGGCGAACTGGATCAGGTCACCTACTGTCTGGCCGTCCAGGAACTCCATCACGATGAAGAAAGTGTCGTCGTCCGCGCCGATGTCGAGGACCTGGCAGATGTTGGGGTGATCGAGGGAACGGGCAGCACGCGCCTCGCGCTGGAAGCGCTCCACCACCTCCCAGCGAGTTCGGGGGTCCATGTTCTCCGGCCAGAGGACGGTCTTCAGGGCGACGGTCTCGCCCCTGGAGGAGCGGGCCTGGTAGACTTTGCCCATGCCGCCCTGTCCGAGCTCACGGGTTATCGAGTACCCGCCGATGCTGTCGAAAGACATAGCTCGCGCTACCTCCCGGGTCGCCAGGGGCCGTCGCTGGAGGGCACAGACTCGGCCGCACGGTGAGGCTTCGCCACTGTCGTGCGCGCTACCTGTCGTGTGCGGGCGACAGACGTGGCAACAACCGTTTGAGGTGTAAGCTACACTGGAAGGCCTCGGACTGGGCGAGATG
>JALGTG010000090.1 GCA_029821495.1 Candidatus Hebobacteria bacterium | reverse complement strand
ATGTAGCCGTCCTGGACTCTCCACCGCGCTGGGGTTCCATCGCTGGCCGAAACCCAGCCATCCAGACCTGTGCCGTTGAACAACACTACGGCATCGGAGGGCGCGCCGCAGCAAGTGTCAGCAGGTGTCACAGAACGCGGTTGTGGCCGGCTACCGTCGTGGACCTTGTAGATTGAGCCGGGAATGACCGGGGTGTCGTCGTAGCCGAGGTCCGCCATGGGAGTCTCCTGTTCTATTCAGCATGTTGCCTGAGCCGAGGCCCTATGGTATCACCTTGGCAGGCGTGGCCTCAAGTACGGAGCCCACAGCATCGACTCAGGCGGCCAGCTCCTAGACGGTCGGCCGCTGTTCGGGGAGCTGCCGCGGCCAAACCGTCTCCGTTTGCGGACCAGAGACAAGAGTTCGATCCTGAGTGCGGGTGGTCCGAGTAGCGGGGGCACCGGAAGGGCCCTCATTCGGACCTGGATCGGGGTGGCTCAAGTGCTGCCGATCAGCCATCCAGCCGTGCGCTGGTGAGTCGGATACCGGGCCCCCGGGCCCCCCCCCCGCGAGGCCGCGGGGGGCCAAAGGTGCGGCAGAGAGGAGTTCGAGACGTACGATTGGTGGAGGCGGTGGGAATCCCTGGCCGGTCAGCCCGAGACGGGCCTCCCGGCTCGGGCAGGCGAACCCACGGCCGAGGCACCGGACAGGCCTATCGTCGCGACCAGCTTGCGGAGTTCCTTGCCGCCGGCAGGTGTTTTCGACCATTGCTCGCGAGCGAGCGCTTCCTCTCGAGTGGCATACTCCTCCACGTGTACCAGTACCAGCGGCGTGCGATGCTTGAGGCTACGAGTCTTGCCAGCGTTGTGCTGGGCCAGGCGCCGCTCTACATCCTCCGCGACGCCTTTGTAGAGGTCACCATCCTTCTTGGAACGCAACACGTAGAAGTAATACGGCAATGGGAAGACCCCCGCGTCTCTCTACTCTCGCCTTTCGCCTCACACCACCACATTCGTCTGTCCTGCAGACGAATGTGGTGGAGGCGGTGGGAATCGAACCCACGTCCGGCGGACAGTCCCCATAGGCCACTACGAGCGTAGCCTGCGTTTTAGCTTCGCCGGGCGGACGCCCACAGGCAGGCTTACCGCACGGCTAGTTCGTAGTGTCTCCCCTTACCCGTACGAACCTAAGGGCTCGGGAAAGCTGGATGTTCTTGCGCCCAAGCCGACGTTACCAGCTCCGTCGGGAGGACGTCGCCGCTGCTTAGGCGGCGAGTGCCAGGCAGTTGGTACTGTTGGCAGTTATAGGGGTGCGCGTTTTGTCGAGATCACGCGACTCGGCTCGCAACCTATGGTTTCCAGACCACCGTCGAATCCGTTCGCCCCCACGTATGCCAGCAACACTATTGTACCTGGTTTCGCATGCCTCGGTCAACGTTATTCGGCCTCGCGGCCGTGCTGGCGAGCGGACAAGGCGCGCTCTTCTTCTCTCCGGGCCTCTCGCTCGGCGATTGCCCTACGCTTGTCCCACTGGCGGCGCCCCCTGGCGAGGCCGATTTCAACCTTCGCGTATCCGCGCTGCAGGTAGAGGCGCAGCGGAATCAGGGTCAGGCCGCGCTCGACCGTACGCCCGATCAGCCGGTCGATCTCGCGCCGATGCAGCAGCAGCTTTCGGGTCCTGCGCGGGGGCTGGTTCTCGCGGCTGCTCGGCCCGTAGGGGCCAATATGCATGTTGTACAGCCAGACCTCGCCCCGCTCGAACTGAGCATACGCGTCCCGGAGATCTACTCTCCGCTCCCGGACTGACTTGATCTCCGGGCCGGTGAGGACAATGCCCGCCTGGTAGGTGTCGAGTATGTCGTAATCCCGCCGGGCCCGGCGGTTGACGGCGATGGTCTCTCTGTCAGACATTCGTCCTATCTCCAGTCCGGCGATTATACGGGAGGCGAACAACGCGGTCAAGCGGCGATCCGTCGCCCGCAAATGGAGAGAGAGTAGGACACGAAAGTCGCGATTTCCGCACATAGGAGTGGGCCTGCACTGATTCTCCCTCGTGGCTTGCACAACCGAGTCAACACATGGTATACAGTCAATGCGGCCGACTGGCCCCACGTGGGCCGTCGGGGATCGTAGCCGGCAGTCCGACTGGCAGGGAGGTAGTGCTATGCACCGCCCGAAGTGGTTTCACTCGCTTCTAGCGGGGACGCTGATCTTGGCCATGGTGGCGTCCATCACTGGCCTATTGGGAGCACCGGGGACGACGATCCGCATTACGTCGCCCGCAGCCGGCGCGCGCGTGAGCGGCGCCATTGACGTGCAGGCGTCGATCAAGTCGACGGCCGATGTGTCCTACGTGCTCTTCGGCGTGGACGGCGACCGCCCATCTTCGACAAACTCGACGCCCTATGTCTTCCACCTGGATACGCGCACGCTAGCCGACGGGCCGCACCGGATCTTCGTCGAGGCCTATGACAGGTACGGCATGATCGCCTCCTCAGAGGTGATCACCATCCACGTGAAGAACGGGTCGGCTTCCGCCGTTCAGGCAAGGAAGCAACCCGCGACGACAGTCGCGGCCAAGCCACAAACCGAGTCGGCTGCACGGGTGGCGGCGAGGCGGACGACGGAGAGCGCGAAGACGGCCTCGGCCGCAGCCGCGACGCCCAGGTCTGCGGCAGTATCACCGGCCACCTCAGTGGCTGGTCCGCGGCCGGAGCCCCTCCGGACGGCAGCTCAGCCACAGGCGGCGGCCTCTCGGCCGACAGTGCCGGCCCTGGAGGCCGTGGCGCGTGCTCCCAGCGAGGCCCTGACGGCCACCCCGGCTGCGCCGCCGCGGCCGGTCGATCGCACACGCGGCCACACAGTGGTCATGAACGGCCGGACCGTCGAGTTCGACGTTGCGCCCAGCATCAAGGACGGGCGCATGCGGGTGGGCTTCCGCGCAGTGTTCGAGAACATGGGCGGGGTTGTGTCCTGGGTTTCGAAGACCCGAACAGCGACGAGTGCACAGCCAGGGCTAACGGTTGAGGTCGCCATCGGGGATCGCGTCGCGAAGGTGAACGGGCGAGACGTTGACGTGGGCATGTCGCCCGTCATCAAACAGGACCGAACCATGGTGCCACTGCGTTTCTTCGCCGAGGCGACTGGCTCCGCGCTGAATTGGAACGGCGCCACGCGAGTGGCGACGGTGAGCACGCGTCCGCTTGCGGTGGCGGAGCGCTCTGCGGAGGATTGACGGCACCTGCTCTCCTCATCCACCTCACACCAGCAGCTCGAGGGTGCGCCGGTTTTCTGTTGACGGCGCACCCTCACGCTTAGTATGGGCGTGGGAGGAGGGGCGATCAGTCTGTTGAAGTTGGCCGAGCCGTTCGCAGAAAGCAGAGGAGGGACAAGAACCACGCCTCGCTGCTACTATCACCCGGATCGGGAGACGAACATCACGTGCGGGCGCTGCGAGCGCCCTCTATGCGCGGACTGCGTCAAGCACGGGGCCACGGGAGTGCGGTGCGAGGAGTGTCTGACTCCCCCCCCGCGCGCGAGGGGGCTTGCCACCACACGCCAGGTCGTTCAAGCCACCACGGCTGCGCTCGTGGTGGCGTTGGCAGGAGGCCTGCTGCTCGGCTGGCTTGGCTGGGTGGGCCCGCTGACCGCGCTCGTGTTGGGGCTGGCGGTCGGATCGGCGGCCTTCTATGGCGGCCGCCGGCACCGAGACGCGGCGATTCAGGGGGCGGCAGGCATCATGGCGCTGGTTGGGCTGCTCCTGGCCGCTGTCGTCCTCTCCCTGCGGGGAGGGCAGGCAGAAGTCGGCGGAGTCGCCCGGACCTTGGTCAACCTCCCCTATGCGCGGTTCATCCTGCCGGCGATAGCGGCCATCGTCGGGGCAGTTCTGCGGTTCCTGCTGTGAGCAGCTTCACGATGCGGGCGGAGTCGGACACCTCCCATGCGGTAGGGCTGCCATGAGGCAGTCGAGGCGCCGCGGGAACTCATTGGACGGGCGCACCTGGACGCGTTATTCGATCAGCGTCTGGAGCGACATTCGCAAATCCAAGGAAGAGTTGGACCTGAAGCACCCGGCCCTATTCCCCGTCCAGCTACCGCAGCGCCTGATAGAGTGCTTCCTGCCTCCGGAGGGGCGGGTGGTGCTCGACCCCTTCTGCGGGCTGGGCTCGACGGTATTGGCGACCCATGCCGCCGGCCGCGTCGGAGTTGGCCTGGACGTCAACCCCGATTACATCGCAGCGGCTCAGGAGCGCCTAGGCGACTGCCCGGACGGCTGCCGTTTTCTCTGCGCCGAGGCTGGGAGCGTTCTGTCGCATGTGGAGCCGGAGTCGGTCGACCTGGTTATCACCTCGCCGCCGTACTGGGATGTTCTCACGCGCCGGCGGTCGGCAGACCGCAAGGCCGTCCGCAACTACGGCGACCGGGGCGCGGATCTCGGCCGTATCGCCGACTATGGGGGATTCCTGCGCGCCTTGGGTGAGGTCTTCGGGCAGGTAAAGCGCGCGCTGCGGCCCAGGGGCTACTGTGTGGTTGTCGTGATGGACATCCGGAAGGGCCGTGTGTTCCACCCGTTCCACTCCGACCTCGCCGCCGTGATGCAGGACGCGGGCTACCTGTGGGATGACACCATCATCTGGGATCGGCGCCACGAGTACAACAACTTCCGGCCATTGGGCTATCCCTCGGTCTTCCGGGTGAACAAAGCGCACGAGTACGTGCTGATCTTCCAGAAGCCGGGCGGCGACAGCACTACCTGCGAACACTGAAGACCAGCGCCAGGCCGACAGCGCCGGTGACGATGTTGGGCAGCCAGGCGGCCCAGATGGGGGAGAGGTGGCCCTGCTGGGCGACGATGGCGAGATAGTTCCAGATGACGTAGTAACCGAACCCGATGAGCACCGCTATGCCCATGCCGATGGAGGAGCTGCCGCGGTGTGAGCGCATGCCGAGGGGGGCCGCTACGAGTGCGAAGACGAGACAGGAGAAGGGGATGGAGAGCTTGTGGTGGAGCGTGAGTTCAAGCTGGGTGACGGTGAGGTCCTTCCTGAGCAGATCCCCGATGTAGCCCCGGAGTTCGCGGTATGTCATCTCCTCCGGCCTGCGCGACTGCCGGGCGATCTGCGCGGGGCTGGTGGAGAACTTGCTGGTCATGCGAGGGAACACCACACTTGCCGGATGCTCGGCATCGAGTACGTAGTGCACCCCATCGAGCATCTCCCAGTTGGCGCCGCGCCAGCGGCCCTTCTCGGCTACCGTGATCATGGCCGGCACTCCCCCCTCGAACCAAGTGATGATGGGCCGGGTCATCTCGCCGGTGCCGAGGTCGAGGCGCTCCGCGTACACGAGGCGGGAGACCGCGTCCCCGGTGCGGTCGCGGTAGAAGACGTGCTGCTGTCCGGTTCCCGCGCTTCCCCCCGCGTGCGCGCGGATTATATCCTCGCCCTTTCGGTTGCACGCCGGGACGATGAACTCGTTCAGAGTCGCGGTAGCGAACGAGATGAGAAGTCCCGCGGCCACCAGCGGACGGACGAGACGACGGAAGCCGATGCCGCCGGCATGCATGGCGATCAGCTCACTGTCGCCGCTGAGGCGCCCGAACGAGATGAGGATAGCGACGAGCGTGGCGAGGGGGAAGGTGTAAACCATGAAGCCCGGCAGCCGGAGCAGGAAGAGAACGCCGGCCGTCCAGAGACCGATGCCGAGTTGGTTGATGAGGTCCATGAGTTCGAAGAGAATGTTGGCCGACACGAAGAGCACCACGAAGGCGAGCACGCCAAAGACGAAGGGGCCGGCCATCTCTCGCAGCAGGTATCGGTCGATGATCTTCATGTCATCTGGAATCTGTCGCCGAGGTAGAAACGGCGGGCGGCGGGATCTTCGAGCAGCTCCTCCGAGGTGCCCGATGTGAGGATCTTGCCTTCGTGGATGATGTAGCTTCGGTCGGTGATGGTGAGGGTTTCGCGCACGTTGTGATCGGTGATGATCATGCCCATGCTGCGGGAGCGCAGTTCGTTGATGATGTCCTGAAGCTCCGCGACGGCGATGGGGTCTATGCCCGTGAACGGCTCGTCGAGCAGCAGGTACTTCGGATCGGTCGCCAGCGCGCGGGCGATCTCCGTGCGCCGGCGCTCCCCACCGGACACCACGCTGGCGGGCGCCTGTCGCACGGCCTGTAGGCGCAGGTCGTCGATCAGGCCGTCCAGACGACTCCGCCTCTCCCCGGCCGAGAGCGGCGTCCAGTCGAGGACGGCGGCGATATTGTCCTCGACGCTGAGGTGGCGGAAGGATGAATTCTCCTGCGGAAGATAGCCAATGCCGTTGCGCGCCCGCTGGTGCATGCGCATCGTGGTGATGTCGCGGTCGTCGAGAGAAACGGTACCCGCGTTGGCCGGGACGAGTCCGACGATCATGTAGAACGTCGTGGTCTTGCCGGCGCCGTTCGGCCCGAGCAGGCCGACGGTCTCGCCGGGGCCGACCTCTACGTCTACGCCGTCAACTACCCGGCGGCGGCCGTACCGTTTGACCATATCCCGCGCGAGCAGACTCATGGCTCGCTCTCAGGCTGTTCGCCCTCCGACGGCTCTCCGGCTGCCTCCGGCTCTGCCTCGCCGGCCGGCTCCCGCCACTGCCCGCGCACGGGCTGCTCCACCCCCTCGAACCGAAAGCGGCGGGTGTTGACATCGTACGTCAACCTGTCGGCCGCGACGCTGAGAGCCGCGCCGGTGCTCGCGTTCGTTGCCTCGAACGTGACGGAGCCCTCCAGAGTCCCCTGCCCGGATTCCCTCTCATAGGCGGCCGATTCGGCCTTCCCTACTATCTGCCACTCGGTCTTGTCGGCGGCTAGGTAGCGGCCGCTGATGGCGATGTTACCTTTGGCGCGTGCGCGCAGTATCTCTTTCCCATCGGCTGCGAGCCACACTTTCAGACGGTCGCAGGTCACCTTCGCGTCGGCGCCGGCGACGGTAACGTTCCCCGACCACTCTCCGGGACCGCCGAGCATACCCTCGAATTGATCGGCTGTGATCGTGTACGCGTCGAGGCTGATGCCGGGCGCGCGCTCCTGGCCGGCGATCGCGGCCGCGCCGCTGGCAGCGGCCAGCGCGATCACGAGAATGCAGGTACAGGATCGGCTTGTCATCGGCTTGCCTCCGCGTTCTGCTCGGAATCTCCGGCCTTGCTGCGCGCTTCTCCGAAGAACCATTTCGTCCGCCCCACCGCCGCGACCTCTCCCGTCTCCAGGTCGTACTCGACCTGTTCGGCCTCAAGCTCGGATGCCCCGAACCCCACCCACACCGATCCCACGAGCTTGACGCGCCTCGCGTGTTCATCCAGCTCGGCCCGGTCGGCCCGCATGAGCACGGGGAGCCGCTCATTCTGCTCGTAGCGTCCCTCCATGTGCGCCAGCACGTACGGCCCCTTCATGCCGGCCACCGTCGCCCGCTCCGACGTGGCCTCGAATGTCCACTTCCCGTCGGCGCCGGCCATTCTTATCACCGACCCGTTTATCTCGACCGACTGCGGTCCCTTCTGGGGTGCAGTCCCCTCCGGCGGCTGCGGAGGCGCGGGAGGGCCGCCGCATCCGGCCACCGCCAACATGCCGAACACGAGCCACCAGGTACGGTTTGCCGAGCGATCTAGCATCACGCACCCAAGAACCGCGGCATGATCCAGAAAGGCAACCCCAGCAGCGCGAGCAGACCCAACGCGATGGCGGGAACCAGCACCCCCGCGTCGCGCCACCGTGCCGGAGTGATTTGCCATACTCCCAGGCAGAACGCTACTGCCGCGGCCGGCAGCACCGGGAACAAGTAGCGCGCCTGCGCCTGGAAGAACGAGAGGTTGAATCGGACGAAGCTGGCGAGCAGGAGCGCGCCGAATAGGCCGCAGACCCACCACGCCTGGCGCTGCCAGTCGGCCAGCCTCTCGCGCAGTAGGTAGCGCGCGAACCCTAAGGCCCCCGCGCCCCCCAAGAGGCCATAGACCACGTACACCCAGACAGGGTAGAACACCGCCTCCTCCGCGCGGGGCGGACCGAACTGGCCCAGCGTAGTCGCCAGAGTCCACATGATGGTTAGCTGAACGTATGTCGTCAAGCGTTGCTCAGCCGGAATGCGGCCTTCCCACTGGGCCATTACGCTCTGCGGCGAGGGCCGCCTGCCCTCGAAGGCCTGCAGGAACGCCTTCTGGCCAAGAGGGTCGCCGAGTTCGCGCTGGTTAAGTACAAACCACCAGCCGCATACCAGCAGCGCGACGCCGGTCACCAACGCCACGTCTCTGCCAAATTGCCGCCACTGATAGCCGCCAGCGCGTCGGGCCGCCAGCGCGGCCGTGACCCAGCCCACTGGGAACAGAAGCACCGCGATCGACTTCGTCAGCACACCCAGCCCGATGATAAGGCCGAGGGCCGCCATGCTCCATGACCCGAGCAGTCGTTGCGACCCGGTCCGGCGCAGGTTCGAAGCAGACCGCAGGTATCCCACCATGAGAAGCAAGCTGGCCGCGCTGAGCACCTCAAGCAGAGCATCGTTGCCTACGCTGGTGGCAAGCACCAATTGCATCGGGAGAAACGCCACCACCCCGGCCGCCCCGACCGGAAGCCAAGGCGCGTTCGGCGCCAGCCTCCGGGCCAGGGCGAAGGTCAGGTAGACCAGAGCCATGGAGAGCAGTAGCGTGCAGAATCGAGCCGCCGTCTGAGCTTTCGGTCCGCCGCCGGCTACCAAGTAGGCTGGCAGGCAGAGCAAGTAGTAGAGCGGAGGCTGGTGGAACTCATAGTTAGTGTCTGGATTCGTCGGATCGAAGTCCAGAAGCGGCAGTCGGTGCGTCTCGGCCAGGTGCTCCACGTACAACATATGCGCGCTTTCGTCCGGCCCCTTGCCCAGAGGCGTCCAGAGCGCGTACAACCCGGCCACGAAGACGTAGAAGACCACCACGCCGCGCATCGCTCTCCGCGCCCGGTCGCCTGCGCGAGCGGTATGCTCCGCCTCCGTCGCGGCCTTTACCTTACGCTTTCGTTTCATCCGTCCGCGACTTCCCATAGCGCCAGTGGCCAGCGCCGGTCCCGAAGCACCGGCCGAGCCCTTCCCGTGTCCTTGAGGGCCCAGACTGCACCCTCGATGCCACCGGCCGGTGCCTGCTCGCTATCCAGCATGGCGTGCGGCGCCAGGATATGGGTGACGTCCATCCGCGTGAGAGCATCGAGGAATGTGTCGGGGCTGGCCAGGTCTTCGCCGGTGAATATCTCCGCATGGTCCCCGAACAGATAATCCCTGTCGAGATAGAACATGCGCGGCTCGTCTCCAAGCACAAGAAGCCTCGCTTCAGGGGCGGTCACTCTGTTGATGGCCTGGAACATCGGGTACCGGCTCCAGGCGCTTGCCAGGTAGGCGGCCTTCGGCTCCGCGCCGATCGCCGCCGGCGCTCCGGGGGCGGCCAGGATGAAGCTGGGGTAGAGCCCGGCCGAGAGGCCCAGCCCGAGCGCCACCACCACCGCCGGCGATGTGATCCTATGGTCCTCTAGCAGTCGGGCCGCGGCGAGCCCCGCGCAGGCACAGAGACCGGGCAGGATCGGTATCAGGTAGCGGCCGTTCTGGGTCATCACGAACCACACGACCGCGTAAAACAGCCCGAACCAGAGTAGGAGTCGGCCGGCACTGCCAACGGGTCCAGCGACCAGCAGCACGGGCAGCAACACAAGCAGAAGTGGGCCGAAGACCGTCACGAAGACATTCACGGAGGTAGGATGGTCGAAGAACCATCTGGGCCGCATCGTCAGGTTCCACGGCAGGGCGACAAGCGACAACGGCCCGGTGCCCAGGCCGAACTCCTTCTGCGCCGCGGTGTAGTCGTCGGCTCGATCCTGTGTCCAGTGCCAGCCACCGAGCGTTCTGTAGAAGAATGGGTACACCGGGCTGCCCGTCCACCGGTATGACTTGATGTACCACGGCGACGCCACCAGCAGCGCCACCGCGGCGAACATGACGATCTGGACGGCGGAGCGCCCCGGCAGGGCCCTGCGGATGACCGCCCACGCCATCGCGGCAAGGGCGAAGAGCAGCACGGTTGCGGCGAGCATCTTGACGCCAAGGGCGAGGCCGCACATGATCGCAGCGACCCAGACCCACCCACTGCGCCTGCCCTCTCGCCGGTCCTCGAACCAGCGGGCAAGTGCGTAGACGGCCAGGAAAGCATAGAGCGCGAAGGCAAGTTCATTGTAGGCCGACATCATCTGCCATCCCACAAGCGGGATGGCGGCGAATACCGCCCCGCCAAGCAGTCCGGCGCGGGCGCTCCACCAGCGGCGGCCGATGAATGGGAAATTCGAGTGCGACAGCCACGGGATTGGGTAGATGGCGCCGTGCGCGATGTAGAGCTTCGGGATCGTCAGGTGGTAGACGAGGCCGTCGTAATCGACTCCCGTGGAGGGCGACAGGGCGCCGATCAGAGTCAAGGCGGCCGCTGTCAGGAAGAAGAGAAGAGCCGGGAGCGCACTCCAGCGCCATCGCGAGAGGCACGCGATCGCGGCAGGCACCTGCCTCGCCAGCCGGGCGATGCTGCGCCAGCCAGCCAGAGCCAGAAGGGCCACCAGCCCGGCGCCCACCCAGGGGCTTATCCAGCCCAGCAGCCCAACGACCAGCACCAGATAGGCGAGCACGCCCATGCCGAGCGCGATGGCGAAGGGCATCTCCTCGGCCCAGCCATCGGTGTCGGCCCGAAGCAGACGCAGCGCGCGAGCGCCGACGCCGAAGCATGCCACCAGGATGGCCAGCCAGATCGCCAGAGATATCATGGGCCCCGGCCTT